>NZ_JBEXDB010000007.1:0-375753 GCF_040605575.1 Streptomyces sp. NPDC005566
GGGCCGGCCAGGCGAAGAACAAGAAGGTCTGCAAGGGCGGCAGCGCCAAGTCGACCGACGAGAAGGCCAAGGCCGACGCGTCCAGCCCGCGGGTGCAACGGCCCTTCGGCGTACGTCAGAAGCCCGGGCTCACGGTGCCCCGGCGTACCGAGTACGCGACGAATCCCGCTCCGGCACACAGGAAGGCCGTACCGCCGATCAGGTACGGGGTGGTGTCGACCCCGGCCCCGGTGTCGGCGAGCGTCTCCTGCGTGGTGATCTCTCCCGCACCGGACGCCTGTTGGCCGGGAGCGGAGGAGCCGGCGGAACCGCTCCGCGGGCCTGCCCCGTCCGTCGCGTTGGCGGAGGGGACGAACCAGAGAGCGCAGAGCAGGGTGCCTGCCGCGGTGGTGGTCAGCAGCGTGCGACGAGCGATGGACACAGAATCGATCCCCTTGCGACAACCATCAGTTAGCCCCGTGGACCGATGCTAAGCAAAGCAGCGGGTCGGAGGAAAGTCGCGGGCCCCAGGAGCCTTACGCTCCGGCGTATGAGCACTTCAGAGACAACCGCATTTGTTCGGCTTCGCGTGGAGATGGTGCTGGAGATCACCGACGCGGACGCGCTGACCGGCACCGCACTCGAGAGCATCGCCGCCGACTACGCGGCGTCCGGCGCCGCCGCCGAGGACTCCGGCGAAGAACGTATGCATGCGGAGGCGACGGTCAGGGAAGACGATGCTGAGGCGCTCGCGTCACTCATCGACCCGTTCGACCTGGTCAGCCAGGTACCCGGGGTCGAGCTCGCGCAGGCCTCGTGGAGCAGCGAGACCATCGACTACGACCCCGGCGCCGACGACTGGACCGCCGGCGGGGACGACGAGGACGAGGGCCACTACGGGATCGAGGACAATGAGACGGACGACGAAGAGGGTGGCGGGACGGAACGCTGACTCCGCTCGGCACGCCGGCCGGGCAGCGGGAACCGCCGTTGCCCCCGGTGCGTCGATGAGTGGTGTTCCCCACATCTTCGGCTGATGAGGAACGGAAGACCCGGTCAGGGTGTTCTTGGAGCATTGACGGGTGTGCGCCCTCAGGCGGCCCCGTCGGGGATTTTGGGGAATCGGCAACGATGGAGAAGCGTGTGATGACGGACAGCAAGCGGCGCAGGGGCCTCATGGCCGCGTCCGCACTGCTCGGCGGCGTGCTGGTGCTTTCGGCCTGTAGCGACGACGGCGGTGGCAAGGGCGGCAGCGCCGAGAGCTCGAAGACGTCGCAGGCCGAGGTGGACGAGGCGGCGGCCAAGGACGCCTCCGAGGCGCAGATAACGATCGCGCCGAAGAACGGTGCCACCAACGCGAGCATCAACAGTGCCGCCCTGGTCACCGTCGCCAAGGGCAAGCTCACCGAAGTCACCATGACCACGTCCGCCGGAGAGGCCGTCGAGGGCACGCTCGCCTCCGACGGCTCCAGCTGGAAGCCGACGGGTCAGCTCGAACGCTCGACCACGTACAAGATCAGCGCGACGGCCACCGACTCCAAGGACCGCGAGGCGCACGCCAACAGCTCCTTCACCACCGTTTCACCCGAGAACAGCTTCATCGGGAACTTCACCCCCGAGGACGGCTCCACCGTCGGCGTCGGCATGCCCGTCTCGATCAACTTCAACAAGGCGATCACGAACAAGAAGGCCGTCCAGGACGGCATCACCGTGACGTCGAGCAGCGGCCAGGAAGTCGTCGGCCACTGGTTCAACGAGAAGCGTCTGGACCTGCGCCCCGAGAACTACTGGCAGGGCAACTCCACCGTCACACTGAAGCTGGCGCTCGACGGCGTCGAGGGTGCCGACGGCGTCGTGGGTGTGCAGCAGAAGACGGTCACCTTCAAGGTCGGCCGCAACCAGGTCTCCACCGTGGACGCCAAGGCGCACACCATGACCGTCACCCGGGACGGCCAGACGGTCAAGACCATCCCGATCTCCGCCGGTTCCTCGGAGAACCCGACGTACAACGGCCAGATGGTGATCTCCGAGAAGTTCAAGGAGACCCGCATGGACGGTTCGACGGTCGGCTTCACCGACGACGACGGCAAGGGCGAGTACGACATCAAGGACGTGCCGCACGCCATGCGGCTGTCCACGTCGGGCACCTTCATCCACGGCAACTACTGGGGCGCCAAGTCGATCTTCGGCAGCGTCAACACCAGCCACGGCTGCGTCGGCCTGTCCGACACGAAGGGCGCTGGCGACCCCAACGTGCCGGCCGCCTGGTTCTACGACAACTCCATGATCGGTGACGTGGTCGTCGTCAAGAACTCCCCGGACAAGACCATCGCCCCCGACAACGGGCTCAACGGCTGGAACATGAGCTGGGCGGAGTGGACGGCGGCCCCCGCCGCCTGATCCTCCCACCGCGCTCCTCCCCCGTACGAAGGCGGCGGCACCCCGGATTCCCCGGGTGCCGCCGCCTTCGGCGTGTGCGGCCCGCAGGCGTTCTCATCCGGCTCTCATCGCAGCCTTAACTCCTCATCACACCCGCTCCGTAGCTTCGCGCCATGTTCTTCACCTACCTCCGGCGCGAGCTGCGCCGTCGCAGAAAGGCGGCGCTCGTCGTCGCCTCGGGGCTCGCCCTCGGCATTGCGCTGGTCATCATCGTCAGCTCGGTCTCCTCGGGCATGAGCAAGGCCCAGGACAAGGTCCTCCAATCGCTGTACGGCCTCGGTACGGACATGACGGTGACCAAAGCCGCCGCCGCTCCGGGTTCCGGCACCGAACGGCCCCGGTTCGAGTTCGACGCCAAGGACGACGACGACGCGACCCAGAGCACCGACCGCGTCATGGTCCAGGGCTTCCAGACACTGGCCTCCACCACCGTCGACAAGGTCGGCGAGCAGAACGGCGTCGCGGACGCCGTCGGCGGGCTGAGCCTGACCGTCATGAAGGTCGACGGCCAGTTCAAGCGCGGTGAGTTCAAGCAGTCCACCGAGGGCGACGGAGCGACCCAGGGCGGCCCCCGCGCCGGCGGCAGCGGTCAGCCGCAGGGTGAGGTCCAGGGCGGCGGCGCCTCCTTCGACGTCAACTCCTTCACCGTGTACGGCACCGACGTCACCCAGCAGGACCTCGGCCCGCTGACCTCCTCCAAGATCACCAAGGGTCGTACGTTCAAGGCCACCGAGACCGACGCGAAGGTCGCGGTCGTCGACGCCGCGTACGCCAAGGAGAAGGAGCTCACGGTCGACAAGACCGTCACGATCTCCGGCACGAAGTACACGATCGTCGGAGTCTCGACGGCGGACAGCGGCGACGCGGCCGCCAACGTCTACGTCCCGCTGAAGCAGGCGCAGACGCTCGCCGACTCCAAGGACAAGGTCACCACGGTCTACGTCAAGGCCGCCGACTCGCAGGCGATCGACACCGTCAAGGCCGCCATCCAGAAGAACATCTCCGGTACGACGGTCACCACGTCCGCCGACCTCGCCGACACGGTCTCCGGTTCCCTCTCCACCGCCTCCGACCTCGCCTCCAGCGTCGGCAAGTGGCTCTCCATCGCCGTCCTGGCCGCCGCCTTCCTCGTCGCCGGCCTGCTCACGTCCTCGGCGGTCAGCCGCCGCGTACGGGAGTTCGGCACCCTCAAGGCGCTCGGCTGGAAGAGCGGACGCGTCACCCGCCAGGTCGTCGGCGAGGCCCTCGTCAACGGCCTCATGGGCGGTGTCCTCGGCATCGCCGTCGGGCTCGCCGGCGCGTACGCCGTGACCGCCATCAGCCCCACCCTCACCGCCCAGCTCGGCTCCTCGGGCGGCGGAGGCGGCATGGGAGGCGGCGGCCCGATGGGGGGCGGCGGTCCCGGCCGCCAGACCGCGGCCAAGACCCTCGACATCGCGCTGACCGCCCCCGTCTCCCTCACGACGATCCTGACCGCCGTCGCGCTGGCGGTGGCGGGAGGCCTCATCGCGGGTGCCTTCGGCGGCTGGCGGGCCTCCAGGCTGCGCCCGGCCGACGCCCTGCGCCGCGTCGCGTAACGCCGCCCCGCCCCTCCCCTCCGTACGTACAGCAGGAGTCCACACGTGTACCAGCTCAAGGGCGTCACCAAGCGCTACATGCGCGGCAAGAACCCCGTCGACGCGCTCGCGGGCGTCGACCTGACCATCGAGGACGGCGGCAGGCTCGTCATCCAGGGTCCGACCGGCGGAGGCAAGTCCACGCTCCTCCAGATGCTCGGCGGGCTGGACAGACCCACAGCCGGCTCCATCGAACTCGACGGCGTCGACCTGGCGAAGCTGCCCGAGTCCCGGCTCACCAAGGTCCGGGCCGAGTCCATCGGCTTCGTCTTCCAGAGCTTCAACCTGATTCCGACGCTCACCGCCCAGGAGAACGTCGAAACCGCGCTCGTCCCGCTCGGCCTCGGCGCGAGGACCCGTCGGGAACGGGCCGCGGAGGCCCTCGACTCCGTCGGCCTCGGCGACCGTCCCACCCATCTGCCGGGCGAGATGTCCGGCGGCCAGCAGCAGCGCGTCGCGATCGCCAGGGCGCTCGTGAAGCGGCCCAAGGTGCTGCTCGCCGACGAACCCACGGGCAACCTCGACGAGTCCATGCGCGACGAGATCATGGAACTGCTCGACGGGTTGTGGAAGGAGCACGGGCTGACCTTCGTGATGGTCACCCACGACAGTTCCCTCGCCCGCAAGGCGCCGCGGGTGGCGACCATCCGCAAGGGCAGGGTGACGGTCACGGAGAATGCGGCGGCCTGAAGCCGGCGGGTGCGCGGCGCTCCCCGGCCGACGGGCGGGAGGCGCCGCGTCACACCGATGCGTACGCGGCGACGGACCTGCGGTAGGTCCGCAGGTCCCCGCGCCTCACCTGGCGCAGCCCCGTCAGTTCGTCGTCGGCCATGCTGCCCGGCGGTGAGCCCTCGGGCTGCGGGACCCGTGACTGTGCGATCCCGGGCTGCCCGCCCGCGGGCCGTGGGGCGCCGGGCCGTCGGACGCCGGTCCGGGCGGGGCGCGGGCGCAGCCGGTACCGGAGCTGCAGCGGAAGCCGGACCAGCCCGTACAGCCAGCGCCTGACCAGCTGTCCCAGCCCCGGCCGGCCGGCGTCGGGCAGTCCGATCACCCGTACCCCCATGATCAGTTTGCCCGCGCTGGCCCGGAGGGCCGCCGTCAGCAGCACCTGGTTGACGAAGGAGAGCGCGAGGGCGGGCAGGGCGGTCAGGACCACGGCCCGGCCCGTCTCGGCCGCGTGCACGTACGGCCGGGTCAGTAACCCGGCCGCCAGCAGGCAGAGATAGCAGTCGAGGGCGATCGCGAGGTATCGCCGCATGCCGTCGGCGCCGGACGGAAGGGAGGGCGGCGGCCGGAGCAGTCCGTACGGGGGAGGGGGCACCGCCCCGTCGCGCGAGCGGGGCACGTGCCCCAACACCCCTGGTCTATAAGGAAGTTGCCTTCCGGTAGCGTTCCGGGGCCCCCGTGTCGATGTCATGACGGCATCATGACCGATCGTCAGCCGGCGGGAGCTTCTCGTGCACCCCCGACTTACCGCGGATGTCCGTCGCGCGTGTGCGGGAGCACGGTCAGCAGCCGCCACCGGGCCACCGGTAGCCGGAATCCAGCCGGTACACGCCGGCCCGGGGCACCGTCAGCCGCGTCCAGGCGCCGTCCCGTCCCACGCACGCCCCGCCGTTCGCCCGCAGCCAGGGCGAGTACGCGATCCGTACCCGCACCGACCCCGCCGACGGCATCCGCACCACCAGCGACGCCGCGTCCCCGCGCACCACCTCGCCCGGCGCCGACACCGGCCCTGCCGCCCCGCGGACCCGGTAGACCCGCCACCACGTGTCCTGCCACACCGGTTCCAGCCAGTCCGCGCCGCGCCGGACGAGGGCAGCCTCCGCCTCGGCCGGACCGTCCGGCGTGCCACTGTGCAGCACCACCAGGCCGACGGCCCACCGGTCGAGCCAGCCGCGGTACGCCGCCGGTGCCGGCGTCCTCCCGTAGAACAGCCGGCCGCGCTCCACGTCCAGTTGGCGGTTCCAGCCGCGCGCCATCGCGACGTGCCCGGCGAGCAGGGCCGCCTCCCGGTGGTTGCGGGCCGGGACGACCTCCACCCGGGTGCGGTTGGCGCCGAGTGCGTGCAGCGCGGCGACGACACCGTCGGTGTGCACGGCCCAGGCAGGCACCGTGGTGGAGACCTCCAGATCGTCGTCGGTCTTGTTCACCACCCAGCCGGTGTTGACCACGAGGACCCCCGCGAGCACCGCGGTCCCCACCCGCCGTACCGCCCCTGCCCGGCCCCGGGCGCCCGCGAGCAGCGCCGCGAGGAGCACGGGCGGCCCGGCGAGCCCCACCAGCCGCTCCACGTTCGTGCCGACCGGCGAGGCGACACAGAAGGTCAGGACGACCCCGGTCGCGTACACCGCGGCTCCGAACCTGACCACCCGCCAGCCGGCCGTGCGCGGCGCGGCGAGCACCACGGCCGCGCACGTTCCGAGCGGCATCCACAACACATCCGCGCGCATGGGCTGCTCGCCCGTGAACGGAAACAGCACCGTCGTCGCCGTGACCACCGTGACCGGCGCGGCCAGCAGCGCGAGCGCCCTGCGCACCTGCCCGTCCAGTCCGTACGCCGCACCCGCCACCACGAGGAACAGCCCCGCCACCGGACTTGCCGCCGTCGCCAGGGCGGCGCACCCCGCGGCGGCGGCGGGGCGCCCCGTCACGCACACCAGCGCGGCCAGCCCGATCGCCGCGCCCAGCGCGAACGTCGTACGCCCGGATGCGACGTTGCACCAGATCCCGAACGACCCCAGCACCGCGACCGCCACCGGCCACCGCATCCCGCTGCGCGCGCACAGCCGTCCCAGCGCCCACGACCCGCCCAGTCCTGCTGCCACGGAGACCGTCCGCACGCCGAGCACGGCCATCAGGTGCGGGGTGAGCACGCTGTAGCTGGCGGTGTGCATCCCGCCGTACCAGGAGAGGTTGTACGCCGACCAGGGGTGCCGCCCCGCGAAGTCCGCCCACGCCAGCTGCGCCGCGAGGTCCCCGCCACCGGTGGACAGGACCGCGGCCCACACCACGTACAACGGCACGACCGCCAGCGTCGCCACGAGCGGCACCCGCCACGCCGGACGCCGGTCGACCGCCATGCCCGGGCTCGAACTGCTGCGCGGCCGCGGGATCTTCGCGGACGGACGGCCGGGAGCTTGCGTATGCGTACGAACACGTTCAGTGATCCCCACTCCGCACACCCTACGGCGGGGCGGGGCGCCCCCAGGACCCTCACGCTCCTGCCCGGGAGGCTGTGAGGTTCGCCACCGTACGGGTCGTCATACGGACGATCGTGGTCAGTATGGAGGCGGCTCCGGGCTTCTCCGGGGCCACGCTGGGACAATCGCCCGGTGCGACGGTCCTCCCCCGACCGGTGGCGCTTCCAGGGACAGGAAGCGCCGTTGTGCACGAGCCCACCCATGGAAGGTCTTGATCAGATGCCCGCCACCTCCGGCTCCGTAAGCCCGCACACCGCCGCCACCCGCGTCATCGAACCGCTCTACGCGGAGGTCCTGCGACGCAACCAGGGTGAGAAGGAGTTCCACCAGGCGGTACGCGAGGTCCTCGAAACCCTGGGTCCGGTGCTGGCGCGGCGGCCGGAGCTGGTCGACGCCCGGATCATCGAGCGGATCTGCGAGCCCGAGCGCCAGCTCATCTTCCGGGTGCCGTGGTCGGACGACTCAGGCGACATCCACGTCAACCGCGGTTTCCGCGTGGAGTTCTCCAGTTCCCTCGGCCCGTACAAGGGCGGACTGCGCTTCCACCCCTCGGTCAACCTGGGCATCGTGAAGTTCCTCGGCTTCGAGCAGATCTTCAAGAACGCCCTCACCGGCATGCCGATCGGTGGCGGCAAGGGCGGTGCGGACTTCGACCCCAAGGGCCGCTCCGACGCCGAGATCATGCGGTTCTGCCAGTCCTTCATGACGGAACTCCACCGCCACCTCGGCGAGTACACCGACGTACCCGCCGGAGACATCGGCGTGGGCGGCCGCGAGATCGGCTACCTCTTCGGCCAGTACAAGCGGATCACCAACCGCTACGAGTCCGGTGTGCTCACCGGAAAGGGCCTCGGCTGGGGCGGCGCCCAGGCCCGCACCGAGGCGACCGGCTACGGCTGTGTCCTGTTCACCGCCGAAATGCTCCGCAGTCGCGGCGAATCCCTCGACGGCCAGCGCATCGCCGTCTCGGGTTCGGGGAACGTGGCCATCTACGCGATCGAGAAGGCCCAGCAGTTCGGCGCGACCGTCGTGACCTGCTCCGACTCGGGCGGCTACGTGGTGGACGAGAAGGGCATCGACCTCGACCTCCTCAAGGAGGTCAAGGAAGCAGGGCGCGGCAGGGTCTCCGACTACGCGGAGCGCCGCGGCGAGCATGCGCGCTACGTGCCGGGTACGGGTGTCTGGAACGTCCCCGTGGACGTCGCCCTGCCCTGCGCCACCCAGAACGAACTCGACGAGACCGACGCGCTCGCCCTCGTACGCCACGGCGTGAAGGCGGTCGCGGAGGGCGCCAACATGCCCACCACGCCCGAGGCCGTCCGCATCCTCCAGGACGCGGGTGTCGCCTTCGCCCCCGGCAAGGCGGCCAACGCGGGCGGCGTGGCCACCAGCGCGCTGGAGATGCAGCAGAACGCCTCCCGCGACTCCTGGACCTTCGCCCACACGGAGGAGCGCCTCGCCGAGATCATGCGCCACATCCACGACGCCTGCTACACGACAGCCGAGCGCTACGGCAGCCCCGGCAACTACGTGGTGGGCGCGAACATCGCGGGCTTCGAGCTCGTGGCCGACGCGATGCTGGCACAGGGCCTTATCTGACGCGCCCGGCTCGGGACGGAACACGTCCCGAGCCCGAGTGCGGGTTTCGTGATCATCCTGTGCTCGCGCATACGTACCCGCTCCGAGAAGAATGCCTGGTCGGAGCAGGTACAAGGGGTGGGGAACGTGGAGACTGCAAGACGCTGGAGGGCCGTGCTCGCGCTGACTTCGGCGCTCGTCGGCACAGCCGCATGCGGCGCAAGTGACGACGCGGAACCAGGGGAGTCCGTCTACGGCCGGCCCCTGGCCGAGCAGTTCCACGCGGCGACGGAAGCGACGCGGAAGGCCGGCACGGCCACCTTCGTCTCGACCCTCACGTACGGGACGACGACCGGCGACGCCGAACAGCGCACCGAGGGAAGCCTGGACTACACCAGAGGGACCTCGCTCGCCACCGTCGGCCTCACCGTGGACCGGCGCTTCCACCGGACCGCCGCCCAGTTCGTCGGGGAGCCGGGGACGACCGTCGAACAGACCCTGGCCACCGACGGCGACGACGTCTACGTCCGGCGCGGCACCTCCGCCTGGCTGCGCTACACCCCCGAGGCGATCACGGGACTGGGCGAGTCGACCCGGGCGGTGGCCGCTCACGCCGCGGGCGACGTGGCACCGTACAGCGGCACCCTCGCCGACCTCGTCCCCCGTACGATCCCCCGCCAGGAACCCGAGCGGCAGAAGGACGGCAGCCGCGTCTACCGGGTGACCGTACTCGCCGAGATCGCGTCGGACATACTGCCCCCGGAACTCCGGACCGCCGGGGGCGACCAGGTGGAACTGACGGTGCGGCTCGATTCCGAGGGCAGGCTCACCAAGGTGACCGCCGACCTCGGGCCCGTACTCGTCGGCCTGCACGAGGAGAACGCTCCCACCGGAAGCATCCGGACCCTGCGGGCGACCTACGAACTGAGCGAGTTCGGCAAGCCGGTCCGGCACGAGAAGCCGGGCAAGGGCGTCGAGGACGCACTGAAGGCGCTGGCACCCGTGGGCGGACTGAAGGCGGGCCAGTGCGCCGCCACGGACACGGGACTCGGCAGCAACGGGGTCGTCCGTCCGGTTGACTGCGCGGCGAGCCACGACATGCGTGTAATCGCCCAGACCGAGGTGGACCGGACCTTCCCCGGGGAACGTGCGGAGAAGAGCGGGGACGAGTACGCGGATCAGCAGTGCAGACGCGCGTACGAGACGGCCCCGGCCGCATGGCGGCGCGACGCCGTTCACAAGGGCGGATTCTCGTACATCGGCTCCTCCGACACCACGGTCTCGGTGGGCGGGGGAGGGACCGAGACGACGGTGGACGGCGCCTACACCTGTTACGTCGTCACGTCCTGACCGGCGCCGCGCCGGAAGTACTCCGCGCAGCCCGTGTTCACCGCCATCACCACCGCGAGGACCACGGCCGCCACCGGATGCCCCGTCCCGAACACCGCTGCCGCCGCACCGCCGAGCACCAGCGTCTTCACCGCGAGGACGCCCGGGAGCGGCAGCCGGATCCGGGCGCGGGGTGCCGCGAAGAGCCCCCACAGGGCAACGGCCGCCGCAGGGGTGCCCAGCCCCAGCAGCAGCGTTGTCGCCCAGCCGTCCACGGCGGTGAAGCCCCACCGGGCCAGAGCGCCGATCGCCACCAGTTCGAGGACGAAGGCGAGCACCTCGTTCGCGGCGAACCACGGGCGGCCGTGCATCGCGGCACGAGGGTCTCGGCCGTCGTTCACCGTCATGTGTCCCGCCCGCCCCTTCGGTCGTCGATCTTCCGTGCGGAAGCGTAGCGAGACCTGTCCGGTGTACGCCGGGAAACCACCCTCAGCCCGCCGCGACCATGCGCGCCCGGGTACCTGCCCGTCAGGGGCGAGGAACACGGTCCGGGGCAGCGCGGCGTCGGTGGTGCGGGGCGACTCTGCGGTGGACGGGTCGGTCGTGGTGAACACCGCAGCCGGACACGCCGCACGACACCCGGCTTAGCCAACAGCAGATTCGCCCGGCGCGGAACGCTTCCACCTCCCGCGCCGGGCGCAGCGCTCCTAGGCTGGGGCGATGAGCAGCCACACGCAGAACCGAGCCCGCGTCATCCCCCTGCGTCCCGTCCCCGCGAGGCCGGGTCCCGCCCCCGCCGCCAGAGAGCCGCTCTGGCGGGACGTCGTCGGGGATGTCCTGCGCCGCGAGCGGCTCGCCCAGGGCCGGACGCTCAAGGACGTGGCCGAGGACGCCCGGATCTCGATGCCGTACCTCTCCGAGATCGAGCGCGGCCGCAAGGAGGCCTCGTCGGAGGTCCTCGGGGCGGCGGCCCGTTCGCTCGGACTCGGACTGGCCGATGTGCTGTCCCTGGCCCAGGGAGAGCTCGCGCGCCGGAGCACGGCCTCCAGGATGTCCCCGGCCCGCGCCTCCATGGGCGAGGTGCGACTGGCCGCCTGATGCCGCCTCAGGCGGAGGCCAGGAGCCGGCGGCTGAGGACCTCGTCCGCGAGGCCGTAGGCCACCGCCTCCTGCGCGGTGAAGATCCTGTCCCTGTCGGTGTCGGCCCGCAGGGTCGCGAGGTCGTGGGGGGTGTGGCGGGCCAGGACCTCCTCGACCTGTGAGCGGATCCGCAGCATCTCCTCGGCGTGCAGCCGCAGGTCGGAGACCGTCCCCTGCTGCCCACCGCTGGCCGGCTGCCCCAGCAGCACCCGGGAGTGCTCCAGGACGAACCGGCGGCCCGGGTCGCCGCCGGCCAGGAGCACGGCCGCGGTCGAGGCGGCCTGGCCCACGCAGAACGTCGCGATGGGGGCCGAGACGAAGCTCATCGTGTCGTAGATCGCCATGAGCGAAGTGAAGGAGCCACCCGGCGAGTTGAGGTAGATCGCGATCTCGGTCCCGGGGCTCGACGACTCCAGGTGGAGCAGCTGGGCGATGACGACGTTGGCGACCCCGTCGTCGATCTCCGTACCGATGAAGATGATCCGCTCGGACAGGAGCCTGCTGAAGACGTCGTAGGACCGTTCCCCCTGCGGGGTGCGCTCGACGACGTTCGGAATCGTGTACTGGCTCATGATCAGAGTCCCATCCGTCGCCGCGAACCGGACGGGCGTACGTCGTCGAGCGACTCGACGACGTGATCGACCATCCCGTACGCCTTCGCCTGCCCGGCCGTGAACCACCGGTCCCGGTCGCCGTCCCGGGAGATCGTCTCCGCGGACTGCCCGGTGTGCGCCGCCGTGATCCGCTCGACGGCCTGCTTCGTGAATTCTAGGTTCTCGGCCTGGATCGCGATGTCGGAGGCCGTGCCGCCGATGCCGGCCGACGGCTGGTGCATCATGATCCGCGCGTTCGGCAGGGCGAACCGCTTGCCCTCGGTCCCGACGGTGAGCAGGAACTGCCCCATCGATGCCGCGAAGCCCATGGCGAGGGTGGAGACGTCGTTCGGGATGAGCTGCATCGTGTCGTAGATGGCCAGCCCGGCCGTCACGGACCCGCCGGGACTGTTGATGTAGAGGCTGATGTCGGTGCGCGGGTCCTCGGCGGACAGGAGCAGCAGCTGCGCGCAGACCCGGTTGGCGGAGACCTCGTCCACCTGGGTCCCCAGGAAGACGATCCGCTGGGCGAGGAGCTGCGCCGCGAGGTGGTCGTCGAACCGCGTCGGCGGTGTGTCCTCGTCGGCGGCGCGTGGACGGGCAGCGAAGTGGAGTGACATCGGACCTCCCGGTGGTGGGGGCGGCCGGAACGGCCGCGCTCCCTCCACTCTTGGCCCGGAGGGGCGTCCACATCACGGATCTCGGCCCTCGGCAGATTCGCCGCGGGCAGATCCGCCGCTACGGTGACCGCACGATCCGCCGCTACGGTGACCGCATGGAAAGCAGCGGAGTCTGGATCGGCCTCGAACTGCTCGACCCGGACAGCGAGTCGAGCACGCGGTGCACCTGGCACGGGGACAGGACCAACCCCTGCCGGAAGGAGCCGGTGACGGGCGTGCTCGACCGGCGGGGCTACCGCTGGTCGGCGTGCGCCGAGGCCGCTGCGGCCGTGGCCGCCGACAGAGGGGTTCCCCTGCCGCCCGGCCCGGCCTGAGCCTGCCCGCTACGTCACTCGCCGGTGGTGGGAGCGGGGGCGATACCCGTCGGGCAGGCGCGGCCCCAGTTCGTCTCGGAGGGGGATTCCAGCGTGGCGCCCGTACCGCCGATACCGCAGTAGCCGTCAGGGTTCTTGTCCAGGTACTGCTGGTGGTACGGCTCCGCCGGCCACAGCGTGCGGCCCTCGGCGGGCAGGATCTCCGTGGTGATCTCGCCGAAGCCCGCACCGGTGAGGACCCGCTGGTACGCCTCGCGGGACGCTGCCGCGCCCTCCGCCTGCTCCGCGGTGTGGGTGTAGACCGCCGAGCGGTACTGCGTACCCACGTCGTTGCCCTGGCGGAAGCCCTGGGTCGGGTTGTGGGACTCCCAGAAGAGCTTCAGCAGCTCCGCGTAGCCCACGACGGTCGGGTCGAAGACCACACGGACCGCTTCCGTGTGGCCCGTCAGGCCCGAGCAGACCTCTTCGTACGCCGGGTTCTCCGTAGAGCCGCCCTGGTAGCCGACCAGGGTCGTCCACACGCCCTCGGTCTGCCAGAACTTGCGCTCGGCACCCCAGAAACAGCCCAGCGCGAAGTCCGCGACCTCCAGACCCTCCGGGTACGGGCCGGTCAGCGGGTTGCCGAGGACCGTGTGGCGGGACGGGACCGCGAATTCGGGGACGGGGCGGCCGCGCAGGGCCTCCTCGGGGGTGGGGAGCTGCGGGGTGCGGTGGTTCAGGAACATGCGGGGGCTCCTCCGGGGTCGGTGTTCAGTGCGTACAACGCCACGGGGGCGCCGTGGATTCCGCCGCCCCCTGCCCGTCGCCGGCTACTGCGGCAGCGTCGCCGGGCTGCCGCCGTTCGCCTCGTACCCGGCGACGGCCAGCGCCCGGTACACCGTGTACTCGGCGGCCGGATCGGAGTCCTGGATCCAGGGCAGCGCGCCCACGTGGCCGTCGATGTGGACGAGCTGGTGCATCGCCTCCGACCAGCGCTCCATGCGGACGAGGAAGAAGACCAGCAGGTGCCGGACATGGGCGAGTACCGGATCATCGGCTCGCGCGGCGTGCACCGCGAACATCGCGCCCCCGACCGCCTTCGTCGCGACGGCACCCCGGTAGAAGCCCTGCACGAGATTGACCTCCGGCAGGTTCTCGTACAGCGCGAACAGCGGCAACGCGGCCAGCAGTGAGCCCTGCGGGGCGCGGGCGGCGGCGGCCGTGGCGAAGCGGTCGACGAGCTCGGCCGAACCGTGCCACTTCTCGCACCAGAAGTGCAGGGCGGCGATGTGCGCACCCATGTGGGCGGGGGCACGGTCGATGACCTTCGCCCACAGCTGGTCGAACTGCTCGTGGGAGTAGCCCAGTCCGCGGGCGACGGCCAGTTCCACGATGTACGGGACGGGGTCGCCCGGTGCCAGCAGGGCCGCCTCGCCGCAGACCGTACGGGCCTCCTCCAGGATGATCCGGAAGTCGTCGGAGCCCACCGCGGCGGTGCGCCACGCCTGCTGCACCAGGAATTCGGCGTGCACCGCCGCGCCGCCCGCGTCCTTCGGGGCCTCGGCCCGCCACTTCCGCAGCCACGCCCCGCCCTCACCGGGCCGCTGCGCCAGCTCCAGCGAGGCCGCACCGGCGAAGGCCTGCACCCGCTGCCAGCGGATCTCGCTCTCCTTGGGCGTGCCCGCGAGCAGCTGGGAGGCGGCCCGCCACTCCTGGGTGCCCTGCACGACGGCCAGGACGTCGAGAAGGTCCTGGTCGGGGCCCGGCATCCGGATGTCCAGTTCCTCCTGCCGCACGAACCCGTAGTTCTCCGGGTCGGCAGCGTCCGGGGAACCGGGCGCGACCTGCCGGATACCGCCACGGCGGCGCAGCATGATCGGGCCGACGACCACGGCGAGCATGCACAGGGCGAGCAGGAACCACAGAATCTCCATGGCTCCATTGTCCCTTGACGGCGCAGCGGCCGGTAAGTGCCCTCTTGACGAACTACGCTCGGTCCTCATGAGCGACCAGCACAGCTTCGAGACCCTTGCGATCCACGCCGGCAACACGGCGGATCCCCTCACCGGCGCCGTGGTCCCGCCGATCTACCAGGTGTCCACGTACAAGCAGGACGGCGTCGGCGGGCTGCGCGGCGGCTACGAGTACAGCCGCAGCGCCAACCCCACCCGTACCGCCCTGGAGGAGAACCTGGCGGCCCTGGAGGGAGGCAGGCGCGGGCTCGCCTTCGCCTCGGGCCTCGCCGCGGAGGACTGCCTCCTGCGCACGCTGCTCACGCCCGGCGACCACGTGATCATCCCGAACGACGCCTACGGCGGCACGTTCCGGCTGTTCGCGAAGGTGGCCTCGCGCTGGGGCGTGGAGTTCTCGGTGGCCGACACCTCCGACGTGTCGGCGGTCCGGGCGGCCATCACCGCCCGCACCAAGGCGATCTGGGTGGAGACCCCGTCCAACCCGCTGCTCGGCATCACGGACATCGCGGCCGTCGCCGGTGTGGCCCGGCAGGCGGGCGTGCGGCTGGTCGTCGACAACACCTTCGCCAGCCCCTATCTCCAGCAGCCGCTCGCGCTCGGCGCGGACGTCGTCGTGCACTCGACGACCAAGTACATGGGTGGGCACTCGGACGTCGTCGGTGGTGCGCTCGTCGTCGGCGACCCCGAACTGGCCGAGGAGCTCGCGTACCACCAGAACGCGATGGGCGCCGTGGCCGGGCCGTTCGACGCCTGGCTGGTGCTCCGCGGCATCAAGACCCTCGCGGTCCGCATGGACCGCCACGACGAGAACGCCACCAAGGTCGCCGACCTGCTGACCCGCCACCCCAAGGTGACCGAGGTCCTGTACCCGGGGCTGCCGGAGCACCCGGGGCACGAGATCGCCGCCAAGCAGATGAAGGCGTTCGGCGGGATGGTGTCCTTCCGCGTCGCGGGCGGCGAGGAAGCGGCGGTCGAGGTCTGCAACCGCGCCAAGCTGTTCACGCTCGGTGAGTCGCTCGGTGGTGTCGAGTCGCTGCTGGAGCACCCGGGCCGTATGACGCACGCGTCGGCCGCGGGGTCCCCGCTGGAGGTGCCCGCCGACCTGGTGCGGCTGTCCGTCGGCATCGAGAACGCCGACGACCTGCTGGCCGACCTCACGCAGGCGCTCGGCTAGGACCTCTCGTCCGGATCAGGCCGGGTTCGTGGCCTGATCCGCAGAGAGGACCCCGAAAAACGTGTCCGCCCGGCGGCCGTGACGTACACGGCCGCCGGACGGATCCGCTGTCAGACAGCGACCTTCTCGTCCTCCAACGAGGCCCGGATCTCCTCGCGCAGCTCGGGGCTGTCCGTGTGCTCGTGGACCGAGACGGCGTGTTCGGCGGCTGCCCGCACGACTTCGTCCTCCTCGCCGGTGATGGCGAGTGAGCAGTTCGACACGCTCGGGTACTTACGGCAGTCGGCGATCTTCCGTGTCATGAGAGCCTCCTCGGCTCGTACCTGGCGACTCCTCCAGGATAGATCCGGGCGAAAGGGATGCCCAGCGGCCGTCACCGGCCGTCCTGCGGGTGTCGTCGGCCCGGGAAGCGCGGGAACCGGTGCGCCGCCGGTCAGTTGTCCTGTACCGGGTGGTGCGCGGCCTGCCGCGCGGCCAGTGAGGCGTTGAACCGGGTCAGCAGGGCGCAGAAGGTGTCGCGTTCCTCCTCGCTCCAGTCGCCGGTCACCTGGGACATCAGCTCGCGTCGCGAGGCCCGGACCTCGTCGAGCCGCGCCTGGCCGCGCGGTGACAGCTGCAGCACGACCGCCCGGCCGTCCTCCGGGTGCGAGGTGCGCTTGACCAGCCCGGTGTCGACGAGCGGGGCCACCTGCCGGGTCACGGTCGAGGAGTCGATCCCCATGCCCGCGGCCAGCGCCTTGACGCCCATCGGGCCTTCCCGGTCGAGCCTGTTGAGCAGCAGGTAGGCGGCGCGGTCCATGGAGTTGCGGACCTGGCCGACACCGCCGAGGCGGGTCTGTTCGGCACGGCGGGCGAAGACGGCCACCTGGTGCTGGAGAGCATCGAGGAGGGGGTCGGTGCCCGGGTGGTTGGGGGCGGCGCCCCCGGAAGGAGACGCAGCAGTCGTCATGTCCTGAGGGGGCATGGCCGGGGGCTCTCTTCGTGCGGTGTCGGATGGAGTGGGGGACAGAGTACGCGGCCACGGGGCAACGTGTACCAGCGCTGCACAAACCTGTGGACACCACCGCAGGCCACCATGAGATGCGAGGGCCGCGACCGCTCCGAGCTGCAAGACTTGCTGTCATGACCTACCGGACGCCAGGCCCCTTTCCTCCGCTGATCCTCGACGACGTCCGCGGGGCGCAGAAGATGCTGTCCGGGGTGGCCAGAACCACCGGGATGGAGGGCAGCCGCCATCTGACGGCACTGGTCGGCGCGCCTGTCCACCTCAAGTGCGAGAACCTGCAGCGCACCGGCTCGTTCAAACTGCGCGGCGCATACGTACGGATCGCGGGCCTCAGCCCGGTGGAACGGGCGGCCGGAGTCGTGGCCGCGAGTGCCGGAAACCATGCGCAGGGTGTCGCACTGGCATCCTCGCTGCTCGGCGTACGGTCGACGGTCTTCATGCCGCTCGGCGCTCCCCTGCCGAAGGTGGCGGCAACACGCGAGTACGGGGCGGAGGTTCACCTCCACGGACATGTCGTCGACGAGACGCTCGCCGCCGCCGAGGAGTACGCGGAACGGACCGGGGCCGTCTTCATCCACCCCTTCGACCACCCGGACATCATCGCGGGCCAGGGCACCGTCGGCCTGGAGATCCTCGAGCAGTGCCCCGAGGTCCGCACGATCGTCGTCGGCATCGGCGGCGGCGGTCTCGCCGCGGGCATCGCCGTCGCCGTGAAGGCGCTCCGCCCCGACGTCAGGATCGTGGGCGTGCAGGCCGCGGGCGCGGCCGGCTACCCGCCGTCGCTGGCTGCCGGGCACCCGGTGGCGCTCGACTCGGTGCAGACCATGGCCGACGGCATCAAGGTGGGCCGCCCCGGCGACATCCCGTTCGGTCTCGTCCAGGAACTGGTCGACGAGGTCCGTACGGTCTCCGAGGACGAGCTCTCCAGCGCCCTGCTGCTGTGCCTCGAACGGGCCAAGATGGTCGTCGAGCCCGCCGGGGCGAGCCCGGTGGCCGCGCTGCTGAGCGACCCGAAGGCGTTCCGCGGGCCGGTGGTCGCCGTTCTGTCGGGCGGCAACGTCGACCCGCTGCTGATGCAGCGCATCCTGACGCACGGCATGGCGGCGGCAGGCCGCTATCTCAGCCTCCGGCTGCGGCTGACGGACCGGCCGGGGGCGCTGGCCGCGTTGCTCGGCACGCTGTCCGTGGCCGACGCCAACGTGCTCGACGTCAGCCACGTGCGGACCGATCCGAGACTGGGGCTCACCGAGGCGGAAGTGGAACTGCACCTGGAGACGAAGGGCCGGGAGCACTGCGAGGAGGTCGCGGCCGCCCTTCGGGAGGCCGGCTATCTCGTGATGGGCTGAGCGCCGGGCAGGGTGCCGGGCCCGACGACGGGCGAAAACCTGTTGTGACTCACGATGTATCGCGATAACGTGCGGCGCCGAACAGTCCGTGGCCCGGACACCGGGCCACCGACAAATCTAGGATCTGTTTCAGGAAGTCACCGAAGCAACTGGGGGAGTCCCACATGCCAGGCGCCATTTACGCCGAAGGCCTGGTGAAGACCTTCGGCGAAGTACGAGCACTGGACGGCGTCGACCTCGACGTACCGGAAGGCACCGTCCTGGGGCTCCTGGGTCCCAACGGCGCCGGCAAGACCACCGCCGTACGCGTACTGACCACCCTGCTCCAGCCCGACAGCGGCAAGGCTGTCGTGGCGGGCATCGACGTACTGAAGAATCCCAACGAGGTACGCCACTCGATCGGGCTGTCCGGCCAGTTCGCCGCAGTCGACGAGTACCTCACCGGGCGCGAGAACCTGCAGATGGTCGGACAGCTCTACCAGATGAGCTCACGCGACGCGAAGAAGCGGGCGGTGCAGCTCCTGGAGAAGTTCAACCTCTCCGACGCTGCCGACCGCCCCGCGAAGACGTACTCCGGAGGCATGCGCCGCCGGCTCGACCTGGCGGCCGCGCTCGTCGTCTCCCCGCCCGTGATGTTCATGGACGAGCCCACCACCGGCCTCGACCCCCGCAACCGGCAGCAGCTCTGGGAGGTCATCCAGGAGCTCGTCGCAGGCGGTACGACGCTGCTGCTGACCACGCAGTACCTGGAGGAGGCCGATCACCTCGCCCATGACATCTGCGTCATCGACCACGGCAAGGTCATCGCCCGTGGAACCTCCGACCAGCTGAAGGCCCGCACCGGCGGGGAGCGCGTCGAGGTCATCGTGCATCAGCGGGACCAGATCGAGCGTGCCCGCTCGGTGCTCGCCACCTACGGCAAGGGCGAGATCGCCTTCGCCGAACACACCCGCAAGCTGACCGTCCCGGTCACCGGCGGAGCCAAACTGCTCGCCGAAGTCATCCGCGACCTCGACGCCAACGGCGTGGAGATCGACGACATCGGCTTGCGCCGGCCCACCCTCGACGACGTCTTCATCTCGCTCACCGGCCACGCCGCCGAGCTGGAGAAGAACGAGGAGAGCGGATCGACACGCGCCGCGAAGAGCGGCAAGGAGGACGGGCAGTGACTGCCACCACGGACACCCCCGAACTTGCGCCGATCAACCCGCGCGGCGGCATCAGCCAGTCGGTCGCCGACTCCCTCGTCGTCGCCAAACGCAACCTCATCCGCATGGCCCGCATCCCGGAGATGGTCATCTTCGGGCTGATCCAGCCGATCATGTTCGTGGTGCTGTTCACCTACGTGTTCGGCGGCTCCATCAAGGTCGGCAGCACCATCTCGTCGACGGACTACAAAGAGTTCCTGATGGCCGGGATCTTCGCCCAGACCGTCACCTTCGCCACCGCCGGGGCCGGCGCGGGCATCGCGGACGACATGCACAAAGGGCTGATCGACCGCTTCAGGTCGCTGCCGATGGCCCGGGGAGCCGTCCTCACCGGACGTACCCTCGCCGACCTCGTGCAGACCGCGCTCACCCTCGTCGTGCTCGCCGGTGTCGCACTGATCATCGGCTGGCGGACCCACGAGAACCTCGGCAAGGTGCTGCTCGGCTTCCTGCTGCTGCTCCTGCTCGGGTACGCGTTCTCCTGGATCGGCGCGCTGATCGGCCTCGTCGTCCGCACGCCGGAGGCCGCCACGTCCGGCGGACTGATCTGGCTGTTCCCGCTGACGTTCATCTCGAACGCCTTCGTGGACGCCAACCAGATGCCGACCGTCCTGCGACACATCGCGGAGTGGAACCCCTTCAGCGCCACGGTGCAGGCCTGCCGCGAGCTGTTCGGCAACCTGCCGCCGGGCTTCGTCACCCCGGACGCCTGGCCGATGCAGCACCCGATCCTCGCCTCGGTGCTCTGGTCGGTCCTGATCGTCGCGGTCTTCCGCACCCTGGCGGTCCGCAGGTACCGCTCGGCGACTGCCTGACCCGCACCACCACGGAGCCCCGGCCGCACATGCGGCCGGGGCTCCGTCATGACGGCTGCGGATCAGCCCGTGTACGGCTTCGCTGCGATGATCTTCACCGAGGCCCTCTTGCCGTTCGGCAGCTCGTAGTCCGCGTCGTCGCCGATCCTCTTGCCGTTCACCCCTGTGCCGAGCGGCGACTGGGGGGAGTACGTCTCGATGTCCGCGCTCGCGTACTCACGCGAGGCGAGCAGGAAGGTGACGGTGTCGTCGGGGTCGCCGTCGAAGGCGATCGTCACGACCATGCCGGGCTCGACCACACCGTCGTCGGCAGGTGCCTCGCCGACCTTCGCGTGCTCGAGGAGCTGGGTGAGCTGGCGCACCCGGAGCTCCATCTTGCCCTGCTCCTCCTTGGCGGCGTGGTATCCGCCGTTCTCCTTGAGGTCACCCTCCTCACGTGCTGCCGCGATCTTGACGGCGATCTCCGCGCGCGCGGGACCAGTGAGGCGCGCCAGCTCGGCCTTCAGCTGGTTGTGCGCCTCCTGCGTGAGCCAGGTGACGTTATCGCTGGTCTGGGTCATCACAGGGTGCTCCTCGTCGGTACTGGGAATACAAAGCATCGCCCTACCCCAAGCATGTGCTGCCACGGGTGGGCGAAACCACGAGCCTAACAATTCCCCGCGAAAAGGGGGAGAAGGTAAACGGTCACACGCGTATCCGTGCAGGTGAGCGCCGGGGCGTGCGGATCAGGCGCGCCGCGCGCCCGGTACTGCGATCAGCTGCCGGCGGTGCACGCCACCAGTTCCACCGCGGTCGCCCTGGACGTCGTCCGCAGCGAGACGACCTCGTCGATCCGCTCGGAGCGCTCGTCGAAACGGAAGTCCTTGCGGGCCACCTCGCCGCTGTCCTCGTTCAGCGCGCGGACCGTGCAGTACCCGTCGGTGTCCCGGTCCTTGCGCACCTCGAGGTGCGCCTCCGCCCGGTCGTCCGAGACGATGTCGGACTTGATGAGCTCCGCGCTGATGTCCTGGCCCGCGACGTAGTCGTAGCCGAACCAGCCGATCATGCCGAGGAAGGCCACACCGAGCACAGCGCCGACGATCTTGAGCTTGCGGTCCGCACGCTGATCCTCGGACCGGCCGTAGCGACCGTCGGGCAAGCCCTCGCGCACCGCTGCCATGATCGTTCCTCCCGTACAGGGGATCGCGGAATTTTCCGCCTCCCCGGTCAGTCACTATAGAAGCCGACCATCGCGACCAATCACTGAGGACCGAGTCTTGACCGAGCAGCTGAGACTGATGGCCGTTCACGCCCACCCCGACGACGAGTCGAGCAAGGGCGCGGCCACCATGGCCAAGTACGTGTCCGAGGGGGTGGACGTCCTGGTCGTCACCTGCACAGGGGGCGAGCGGGGATCCATTCTCAACCCGAAGCTCCAGGGGGATGCGTACATCGAGGCGAACATCCACGAGGTGCGCCAGAAGGAGATGGACGAGGCCCGCGAGATCCTGGGCATCGACCAGCAGTGGCTCGGCTTCGTCGACTCGGGCCTGCCCGAGGGCGACCCGCTGCCGCCTCTGCCGGAGGGCTGCTTCGCACTGGAGGACGACGAGACGGCCGCGGGCCGCCTGGTCGCGAAGATCCGTGCGTTCCGGCCGCAGGTCATCACCACGTACGACGAGAACGGCGGGTACCCGCACCCCGACCACATCAAGACCCACACCATCTCGATGATCGCCTTCGAGGGTGCCGCGGACGCCGAGAGGTTCCCCGAGGCGGAGTTCGGGCCCGTCTGGAAGCCGCTGAAGCTTTATTACAACCAGGGCTTCAACCGGCCGCGCACGGTCGCCCTCCACGAGGCGCTGCTCGCGCGCGGGCTGGAGTCCCCGTACGGCGACTGGCTGGAGCGCTGGAAGGAGTTCCAGCGCGAGGAGCGCACGCTGACCACGCACGTTCCGTGCGACGAGTTCTTCGAGATCCGCGACAAGGCGCTGATCGCGCACGCGACGCAGATCGACCCGGACGGCGGCTGGTTCCGGGTCCCGATGGACATCCAGCGGGAGGTCTGGCCGACGGAGGAGTACGAGCTGGCCAAGTCTCTCGTCGATACCTCCCTCCCCGAGAGCGACCTCTTCGCGGGCATCCGCGACAATGCCTGATATGTACGCGACCCAGGCACTGAACCAGCTCGTCCCTCTGGCCAAGGAGGTCGACGACAACAAGGTGACGCCCGGCGTCCTCGGCTTCCTCGTCTTCGCGGCACTCGCCGTGGGCGTGTGGCTGCTGATGAAGTCGATGAACCGCCACATGGGCAAGATCGACTTCGAGGAGGCGCCGGACCCGGCCGTATCCGAGAAGGCGCCGACGCCGGCGGCGGCCCCCGCCAAGAAGTAGGCGCGCCCCCCGGCCCGGGGCGCGGGTCCGTCCTCGATCGCCGGACGGTCCCGAGGCGGCCCGGTCCGTGGGGTACGCCCTGCGCCGTGTGGTGGCTCGGGGACTCTCCCGCACGGCCTCGGACCGGCCGTCCCGCGCGCCTGCGACCACCGGGTGGCAGGCGCTTGTGAGACATGGGTGGGGCCGTGCAGGAGGGTCCCCGCAGGGACTGGCGTAGGACCGGGGCCGACACCGCGTACCCGGGTGACACGCCAGTCCTGAGGAGACACTCCGGAGGGCTCCGCCCGCCACCCAGGCACGGAGCGCACCCCCGCTCGCCGGGCCCGCACGAACAAGCCCGCCCGGCGATTGAGGGCAAAGCCCCCGGCCACCTACGGCCGCACCCCCGCGGACCGGGCCCACGATGAAGCCCGCCCGGCGATTGAGGGCAGAAGCCCGAGCCACTTACGGCCGCACCCCCACCGGCACCCCCATGACCTCCCGCGCATGCCGGGACGGGGTCAGCCCGAGGCGCCACGCCTGCCAGCCGTCGTCCAGGTCCACGCCACGGTTCAGGACGACCCTGAACGCCTCCGCGCAGTCCTCCAGCTTGCCGTCCCGCAGTGGATGGGCGGCCCCGAGGAGGTCCGCGAGCTCCTGCTGGGCCACCGCGGTACCCACCTCGCTGCCCCCCGGCGACGCGTACGGCAGCAGCGTGCACCGCAGGAACGCGGCCCAGTCGCCACCCCTGATGTCTCCGTACGAGGCGAACAGGCCGATTGCCTCGTCGCACAGCTCCAGGGCCTGCGCCGTTCGGTTGTTGCCGCCGTCGATCAGGGCCAGTTCCAGGCACGTCCAGGCCTCACCGTGGGCCACCCCGATCCGCCGGAAGTCGGCCCGCGCGTCCACGAGGAGCTGCCGGGCGAAACCGGAGTTGCGCAGGTTGCCCGTCTGCGCGGCCCGCTGGTCGCGGGTGACGCGCCCCGAGTGGTGCCGGGCGCACGCCAGGCCGTAGACGTCCCGCATCCGGGAGAACATCGTGCGGGACCGCTCCAGCTCCCGTACCGCCTGATCGGTGTCCCCGTCCTCCTCCAGGGCCTGACCCAGGTAGTACCGCGTCCACGCCTCGCCCCGCGCGTCCTCGTTGTCCCGGTGACGGGCCAGGGCGCCGCGCAGCTGCTCCACCGCGGGGGCTGTGCTGCTGACGTCCCCATCCATCAGCCGGGCGCGGGCCAGCTGGGTCAGGGCCCAGGCCTCCCCGCGCTCGTCCCGGGTGCGGCCGTACAGGTCCAGTGCGGTGGTCAGCTCCTCCTCGGCCCGCGCCACCTCGCCCATGCGCAGGCAGACCTGGCCGAGCTGGAAGTGCGACCAGGCCTCACCGTGCAGCGACTCGCCCTCCCGGTGCAGGGCGAGCGCGGTGTCGAGCAGGGTCAGGGCCTCCGCCAGATTGGCCCGGTCGCGCTCGACGGCCGCCAGGGCGTGCAGGGACCAGGCCCGGTCCTCGGCCTGCTCCGGGGGCGCCTGCAGTGCGAGCGCCTCCCGCAGCCGCGCCGACGCCTCCGTCAGGTTGCCCTGGTGGTGCAGGGTGATGCCGAGCGAGCAGAGTGCCAGCGCCGCACCCGCGTCGTTCTGCGCCTCGCGGTACAGGCCGACGACGGAGGACAGCGTGGTGCGGGCCTTGTCGAGCTCGCCGAGCTGGCGGGCCGCGATGCCCGTACGCCACTGGACCGACCGCTCCAGCAGCCCTTGGTCGACGGCCTGCGTCAGTTCGCTGATCTCGCCGAGCCGGTAGAGGTCGCCGCGCAGCAGGCAGTAGTCGCACAGGGCGCCCAGCAGATGGAGCACGGCCCCCTGGTCGACTCCCTCGGTGTGCCGCAGCGCCGAGGTGATGAAGCTCGACTCGTCGTCCAGCCAGCGCAGGGCGGCGTCCAGCGAGCTGAAGCCGTGCGAGCCGAACTGCCCGGCGCGGGTGGACATCTTGCCGTCCACCATGCGGATCACCGCGTCGGCCAGCTCCGCGTAGTTCTGGATGAGACGTTCCTGCGCGGCGGTACGGTCCGCCGCCTCCTCCTCGTCGAGCAGCCGGGCCAGGGCGAAGTCCCGTACGAGGTCGTGCAGCCGGTAGCGCGAGCCGCGTACATGGGTGAGGAGTCCGGCCCGGCACAGGGTCTCCAGCAGCCGTGCGGCCTCCTGCTCCTCGGCGGAGAGCAGGGACGCGGCAGCCGCCGCGCCGAGGCTGGCGCGCCCCGCGAGGGCGAGGCGCCGCAAAAGCCGTCTGGCCTGCTCGGGCTGGTCGGTGTAGCGCAGCCACAGGGCCCGTTCGACGGGTGCGACCGGACCGTACGCGCCGAGGTCGGCCGCGAGGGCACCGCGGGTCCGCGCGCCGAGCGAGGAGCCCGCGACCCGCAGGGCGAGCGGCAGCCCGCCGCACAGTTCGACGACGGCGTCGGTGGACGGGTAGTCGTACGGCCCGTCCTCCTCGTCCTCGGCCGACTCCCGCAGCAGTTCCTCGGCGCCCGCCGCGTCCAGACCGCCGACGGGCAGCTGGTGCACCCAGGCCGGGATGCCGGCGGGCAGTTCGAGCGGTTCGCGTGCGGTGACGAGCACGAGGCTGTCGGAGCGCTCCGGCAGCAGCGTGCGGACCTGGGCGGCGTCGGTGGCGTCGTCGAGGACGATCGTGACGGGAGTGCCGGTGAGGTGCTGGTGGTAGAGCTCGCTCAGGCGTCGCACGTGCTGCTCGGCGGAGGACCTCTCCCGGAAGAGGAGCTGTTCGCGCGGTGCGCCGAGCCGGTTGAGCAGGTGCAGCAGGGCGTCCCTGGTCGGCAGCGGGGCCTCCCCGGACACATCGCCGCGGAGATCGACCACGCACGCCCCCCGGAACTGGTCCTTGAGCGCGTGAGCGGCCCGCACGGCGAGGGTGGTGCGCCCCGAACCGGGGGTGCCGTGCAGGACGACGACGGTCGGCCTGGTCTCCGTGGAGGCGCGGGCGGCGTGCACCCACTGGGCGATCTGCGCCAGTTCGCCGCGTCGGCCCGCGAACGGGCCGTCGGCTGCGGGCAGATGACCGAAGGACTGTTCGAGAAGTGACCGGGTGCGGGCGGCTGCGCTGCGGTCCCCGCCGCGCAGCTGCGGCACCACGGAGGCAGCCGCCTTCTTCGGAGTGCGGGAGGAGGCGGTCAGCATGCGCTGCTGGTCGAGGAACGGGCGGATGCCCCGTACCTCCAGCGCCGTGAGCCACTGCAGGCGCAGCTGTTCGGGGCCGCCGGGCTGACTCAGCGCGCCCGCCCTGCGATGCGCGGCCGGCCAGTGCGACGTGGTGACCCGGGCGACGGTCGCGGTCGCCCCCGCGACGGCGACGACGGCGCCCGCCCCGAGGGCGAGACCGGCCGGGGTGCCGAGCGCGAGGTCCGCGCCGAAGGCGGCGACGGAGGCAACCCCCGCCACCACCAGGGGTGTTCCCAGCGCGGCTCTGCTGAACCGCTCCGACAGCGGCTTCTGCCCGGCCTCCGCGGCGTCGAGCGCGAGTGTGTAGGCGGCGTACTCCTCGGCCGCGCCGGCGGCCATCGTGTCGAGCGCGCCCCGCGCACGCGCCATGAGCGCGCCCGAGTCCGTGCGTCCTCCGGTCCGCCGCGCTTCGTCCTCCACGGCGCGTACCAACAGGCGTTCTGCTTCCGCCCGATGGCTGTCCCGCATGCGTCCCCCTAGGTTCCAGCGACTGCCCGTCAACCAGCTGTCATGGTCACCCAGTGTCCTGCGTACGGCGCGTCAGCGCGAGAGAGCGAGGCGATCAACCGGCAGGGGAGCCGGGTACGCAAGGATTGGGTCATGGCCAACCGACTTGCGCAGACAACCTCCCCGTACCTCCTCCAGCACGCCGACCATCCCGTCGACCGGTGGCCGTGGTCGCCCGCGGCTTTCGAGGAGGCCCGCAGGCGAGGTGTTCCGGTGCTGCTCAGCGTCGGTGACGCCGCCTGCCGCTGGTGCCAGTGAACTCGCGAACCCAGTAGTCCGCGGTCCTCGCGTCTGTCTGAGGCGCGGGCGACACACTCAGGAGGCGCCGGCTACCTGGAGGCGGTAAGGCTGAGCCCGAGCGGACTGCACGTTGACGGGTGTGGCAAGGCATCCGACACCAGCCACATCAAGGGGGCGGAGCTGGTGCTGGCCGCAGGGGATGTCGACCGTGCCCTTTCCAAGAGGCCCAAAGGTTGGGCCAGGCCGCGGCCTGGTGAAGGCTGATCGGCCGGCTGCCCTTCCTGGAGCTCGGGCCCACAGCCGCGCGGAGCACCTCAGACGCCCACGGGGAGGATGGTTGTGTGGACGCTGACTGCCTCGCCAGATGGCTGGAACTCCGAGGCAGACGTCGGGCATCTTCGCAGGTCGACGCCTACTCCCCGGAGAAGCGTGCGTATCTTGTCGACGGCCAGGAGGCCGCAGTCAAATTTCGCGGGCTGCTGCCTGATCCGGCCGACCGGCCGGACTCCGTCGGCGGTGTCAGCGGCGTCACTGGGCTCATTCGGGAAGGCCTGGACGAGACGCCGCGGACGAGGTCTACCGCGAAGCACCGTGAGGCAGGCGCGGACGCTCAAGCGTCGATAGCGGGGCGGCTTCTCGGCATCTTACAAGAGCCCGAGATCGACCGTGATGGAGAAAGGTGCGGTGGCCTTTACCGTGCCGGTGAACATCTCGCCGTCCCGGTAGGCCTTGGTCGCGGGGTCGAGGACGTAGGTGTAGACGATCGGAACCCCGGTGGCGGCCTGCTCGACCCGCCAGTAGAACGGGATGCCTGCCCTGGCGTACTGGTCCACCTTCACGATCCGGTCCGTGGTTTCCGAGCCGGGCGCCACGACCTCGACGACCAAGAGCACGTGCTCGGGTCGAGTAGGCGTGAGGTCGATGGTTTCTGCCCGGTAGACGATGACGTCAGGACGGCGGTTGGTGAGGGGAACATCCTGCAGGCGGACGTCGAAGTCCGTGTCGGCGTTCCAGTCCGGGCCCGCGGCGGCGTCCAGGGCATTGGCCAGGATGCGGGCCAGCCGGTTGTGGCGCTTGGAAGCGCTCGGGCTCACGACGACCATCCCGTCCACGATCTCGATGCCGGCGCACTGCTCCTCGGACCAGGAGTTGTACTGTTCCGCGCTGATCTGCGTATGCATCCACGCGGGCGCCACCATCTCGGCGGTCATGGTGTACCTCCTTCGAGGAGCCTCAGCAGTTCCGGTGCTGCTGGAGCCAGCCTACTGTCCGTCCTTGCCGGGCCGCCCGGTATTCGCAGTGCCCACCCGCCCCACCTGCCCCTTCCCACCCCGCCCCGTGGCGCAGCCGCGTCGTGGGGGCGGGTACGCAAGGATTGGGTCATGGCCAACCGACTTGCGCAGACAACCTCCCCGTACCTCCTCCAGCACGCCGACAATCCCGTCGACTGGTGGCCGTGGTCGCCCGCGGCTTTCGAGGAGGCCCGCAGGCGAGGTGTTCCGGTGCTGCTCAGCGTCGGTTACGCCGCCTGCCACTGGTGCCACGTGATGGCGCACGAGTCCTTCGAGGACGCTGCGGTGGCGGAATACCTGAACGCCCACTTCGTGCCGGTGAAGGTCGACCGCGAGGAACGCCCCGACGTGGACGCCGTGTACATGGAGGCGGTGCAGGCCGCGACCGGCCAGGGCGGCTGGCCCATGACCGTGTTCCTGACCGACGACGCCGAACCCTTCTACTTCGGCACGTACTTCCCGCCGGAGCCCCGCCACGGCAGCCCGTCCTTCCAGCAGGTGCTCGAAGGTGTCGTGGCCGCGTGGACCGACCGCCGCGAGGAGGTCGCGGAGGTCGCCGGGCGCATCGTCCGGGACCTCGCCGGCCGCTCGCTGTCGCACGGCGGGGAGGGCGTGCCCGGTGAGCCGGAGCTGGCCCAGGCCCTGCTCGGGCTCACCCGGGACTACGACGGGAAGCATGCGGGCTTCGGCGGCGCGCCCAAGTTCCCGCCGTCCATGGCCGTCGAGTTCCTGCTGCGCCATCACGCCCGTACCGGGGCCGAGGGCGCCCTGCAGATGGCCGAGGACACCTGCGTGGCCATGGCGCGCGGCGGGATCTACGACCAGCTCGGCGGCGGCTTCGCCCGCTACTCGGTGGACCGGGAGTGGGTCGTTCCGCACTTCGAGAAGATGCTGTACGACAACGCGCTGCTGTGCCGTGTGTACGCCCACCTGTGGCGCGTCACAGGGTCGGAGCTGGCCCGCCGGGTGGCCCTGGAGACCGCCGACTTCATGGTGCGCGAGCTGCGGACCGCCCAGGGCGGTTTCGCCTCGGCGCTGGACGCCGACAGCGAGGACGCGCACGGGCGGCATGTCGAGGGCGCGTTCTACGTCTGGACGCCCGCGCAACTGCGCGAGGTGCTGGGCGAACAGGACGCCGCTTTCGCCGCCGAGCACTTCGGGGTGACCGAGAAGGGCACCTTCGAGGAGGGGGCCTCCGTCCTGCAGCTGCCCGCGACCGTGGCACCGGAGGACGGCGCGCGGGTCGCCGATGTACGGGCCCGGCTGCTGGCGGCGCGGGAACTGCGGGTGCGGCCGGAACGGGACGACAAGATCGTCGCCGCCTGGAACGGCCTGGCGATCGCGGCGCTCGCCGAGACCGGCGCGTACTTCGGCCGGCCGGATCTGATCGAACGCGCCACGGAGGCCGCCGACCTGCTCGTACGGGTCCACATGGGCCCCGTGGCCCGCCTCTGCCGTACGTCGAAGGACGGTCGCGCGGGCGACAACGCAGGGGTCCTGGAGGACTACGGCGATGTCGCGGAGGGCTTCCTGGCGCTCGCCTCCGTCACGGGCGAAGGCGTCTGGCTGGAGTTCGCGGGCTTCCTGCTGGACATCGTCCTGGAGCGGTTCAAGGGCGAGGGCGGGCAGCTGTACGACACCGCGGACGACGCCGAGCAGCTGATCCGCCGCCCGCAGGACCCCACCGACAGTGCGACCCCGGCCGGCTGGACAGCGGCCGCGGGAGCGCTGCTCTCGTACGCGGCGCACACCGGTTCCGAGGCGCACCGCACGGCGGCCGAGGGCGCGCTCGGGGTGGTGAGGGCGCTCGGACCCAAGGCCCCCCGGTTCATCGGCTGGGGGCTCGCCGTCGCCGAGGCGTGGCTGGACGGGCCCCGCGAGGTGGCGGTCGCCGGGCCGGTCGGCGGGGAGCTCCACCGGACCGCGCTGCTGGGCAGGGCGCCGGGCGCGGTGGTCGCGGCGGGCGAGGTCGCCGACGCCGGTACGGAGTTCCCGCTGCTGGTGGACCGGCCGCTGGTGGGCGGGGTGCCGACCGCGTACGTGTGCCGGCACTTCGTCTGCGACGCGCCGACGACGGACGCGGCGGAGCTGGCCGGGAAGCTGGGCGGCTGACCGGCGGGACCGCTCAGCCGTGCTGGTAGGCGACGAGGGAGATACCGACGTAGTGGACGATGAAAGCGGCCAGCGTCAGTGAGTGGAACACCTCGTGGAAGCCGAACCAGCGCGGGGAGGGGTTCGGGCGCTTGATGCCGTAGATGACGCCGCCCGCGCTGTAGAGCAGCCCGCCGACGACGACGAGGACGAGGACCGCGATGCCACCGGTGCGCATGAAGTCGGGCAGGAAGAACACCGCGGCCCAGCCCATGGCGATGTAGCAGGGGGTGTAGAGCCAGCGCGGCGCGCCGACCCAGAACACCCGGAAGGCGATGCCGGCCGCCGCGGCCCCCCACACCGCCCACAGGAGCGGCCGCCCGGTGGACTCGGGCAGCAGGAGCAGGGTCAGCGGGGTGTAGGTGCCCGCGATGATCAGGAAGATGTTGGCGTGGTCGAGCCTGCGCAGCACGGCTTCGCCGACCGGGCCCCAGGTGCCGCGGTGGTAGACCGCGCTCACGCCGAACAGCAGGCAGGCGCTCGCGATGTAGATCGCGCAGGCGACCCGGGCGCGTGTGCTGTCGGCCAGGGCGACCAGGGTGATCCCTGCGATGACCACCGCGGGAAACATTCCGGCGTGCAGCCAGCCGCGCATCCGCGGCTTCTCGGGAACGGGGTCATCGAGGACGACGGGTCCGGACGCGGCGGCGGCAGAAGTCATGACCGCATGCTACCTACGCAACCGTAGGTAACGAATTCGAGTGGCGATGCTCACGTGGGCGGCCCTCTGGACATATGGGCGCGATGGTCGGATGATCAAATGAGTGCGGTCGGCACCGGATGAGCGCCAGGGGAAAACGAAGGGGTCAGCATCCGGGTCGCAGCCCCCACGGGGCACCTACAACAGACACCCTCGACAAGGAGCGATCGTGGCGCGCGACATCGCGGCTCCCCTCACTGTTCCCACCCAGCACCAGGAGCTCGTCTCCTGGGTAGACGAGATCGCAGCCCTCACCGAACCGGACCGTGTGGTCTGGTGCGACGGCTCCGAGAGCGAGTACGAGCGCCTGTGCGAGGAGCTCGTCGCCAAGGGCACCTTCACGAAACTCGACCCGGTCAAGCGTCCGAACTCGTACTACGCCGCGTCCGACCCGAGCGATGTCGCCCGCGTCGAGACCCGGACGTTCATCTGCTCCGAGAAGGAGAAGGACGCCGGTCCGACGAACCACTGGAAGGACCCCGCCGAGATGCGGGAGATCTTCGTGGGGGAGAAGGGTGTCTTCCGCGGCTCCATGCGCGGCCGCACGATGTACGTCGTCCCGTTCTGCATGGGCCCCGTCGGCTCGCCGCTCTCCGCGATCGGCGTCGAGATCACCGACTCCGCCTACGTCGCCGTCTCCATGCGCACCATGACGCGCATGGGCAAGGCCGTCCTCGACGAGCTCGGCACCGACGGCTTCTTCGTCAAGGCCGTCCACACGCTGGGCGCTCCGCTGGAGGAGGGCCAGGAGGACGTTCCGTGGCCGTGCAACTCCACCAAGTACATCTCGCACTTCCCCGAGGACCGCGAGATCTGGTCCTACGGCTCCGGCTACGGCGGCAACGCCCTGCTGGGCAAGAAGTGCTACGCGCTGCGCATCGCGTCCGTCATGGCACGTGACGAGGGCTGGCTCGCCGAGCACATGCTGATCCTGAAACTCACGCCGCCGCAGGGTGAGTCGAAGTACGTCGCCGCCGCGTTCCCGAGCGCCTGCGGCAAGACCAACCTCGCCATGCTGGAGCCCACGATCTCCGGCTGGACCGTCGAGACCATCGGCGACGACATCGCCTGGATGCGGTTCGGCGAGGACGGCCAGCTGTACGCGATCAACCCCGAAGCCGGTTTCTTCGGTGTCGCGCCCGGCACCGGCGAGCACACCAACGCCAACGCCATGAAGACCATGTGGGGCAACTCCGTCTTCACCAACGTCGCGCTCACCGACGACGGCGACGTGTGGTGGGAGGGCATGACCGAGGACCTTCCCGCGCACCTCACGGACTGGAAGGGCAACGACTGGACCCCCGAGTCCGGTACGCCCGCCGCGCACCCCAACGCCCGCTTCACGGTGCCGGCCGGGCAGTGCCCGATCATCGCGCCCGAGTGGGAGGACCCGAAGGGCGTGCCGATCTCGGCCATCCTCTTCGGCGGCCGCCGCGCCTCCGCCGTCCCGCTGGTCACCGAGTCCTTCAACTGGCAGCACGGTGTCTTCCTCGGAGCCAACGTGGCCTCCGAGAAGACCGCCGCCGCCGAGGGCAAGGTCGGCGAACTGCGCCGCGACCCGTTCGCCATGCTGCCGTTCTGCGGCTACAACATGGGCGACTACATGAAGCACTGGGTCGAGGTGGGCGCCGACCAGGCGGACCAGTCGAAGCTCCCGAAGATCTACTACGTGAACTGGTTCCGCAAGAACGAGGCGGGCAAGTTCGTGTGGCCCGGCTTCGGTGAGAACAGCCGCGTCCTGAAGTGGATCGTCGAGCGCCTGGAGGGCAAGGCCGAGGGCGTCGAGACCCCGATCGGCATCCTGCCGGCCAAGGGCTCCCTGGACACCGACGGGCTGGACCTCTCCGAGTCCGACCTGGACTTCCTGCTCGACGTCGACAAGGAGGTCTGGCGCGAGGAGGCCGCGCTGATCCCCGAGCACCTCAACACCTTCGGCGACCACACGCCGACGGAACTGTGGGACGAGTACCGGGCGCTGGTGCAGCGCCTGGGCTGACGCCCCTTCGATCTCCGTGGCCGGGCATCCCGACATCCGCCCTGACCTGTGGGGGTCAACTGCCCGCCGCGGTAGGGACGTGCACGAACACGCCCCTGGCCCCCGGAGCCCCTCACGGCTTCGGGGGCTGTCCCTTTTCAGCAGGAGCGCCTGTGTCACACCGACAACTTGCGCAGGCGGCTGGAGCTCGACGGGCCCGCCCCGGACGAGCCGGTGAAGGTCTCGGCCGTGCGCCACGACGCAAACGGTGACCGCAGGCCCGCGGCCGTGGAGGTGGGCGCGGACGGCTCGTTCACGGCCTGGACGTCCCCTCACCGGTCGGGCGACGCCACGTACACGCCATCGTCGACGGGAGAACCACCCCGGCCGAGGACGTCACTCCTGCCGTCGCGGTGGACAGGGCGCCGACGGCGATCGTGCTCACCGCCCCGGCGGAGGGGACGAGGAACCGGAGCCTGGAGAGCGCGGGCACCCTCACGGGACAGGGCCGGGCGCGGGATCCTGCGGGGGGCTCACGGTTGTGGCACCCGGTCCACGGGTCTTCGCGACCCGTGGACCGGGGCCGTCAGAGGGCGCCGACCAGCTCGGGCGGCGCGGTGGAGTCCGGTGCGGTGGCCGCGGGCATCGCGGCCGTGTGCGCGTCCATGCGCTCGGCCGAGAGGATCGCCACAGCCGTGTCGGCGCGGGACGCCGCCACCACCAGGGCCCGGCCCGCGAGGGCGTGGGCGCGGCGGTGGAGAGCGGCCGCGGGTGCGTCGCTCGGGCCGGCGTGCCGGGTGGGCGGTGTTCCGCGGAGCCGGGCCACCTGCTCGGCGATGCGGTCGCCCGCGGTGCCGAGTCCCAGTTCGTCGGTGACCGCGAGGAGGGCGGCCAGATGGCCGGCGAGCTGGATGTCCAGCTCCTCCTCACGGGTGCGGTGCGGGAAATCGGCGTCGTCGGCCGGTGTGTGGACCGATTTGGTGCGGATCGGCTCGTACATGGATGGCCTCCTGGTGTTGCTGTAAGGCCATCCTAGCTTGGATTCAGTCTAAAGTTACGGTCGATCCGGGGGATGGGCGGTCCGGAGGGCGGCCGATCCGGGTCAAGGGCGGACCGTCGGAGCCGGAATCCCTGCCTCAGGGTTGGCTGTATCCGTCCAGGAAGTTCCCGATCCGGGTCATGGCGTCGGTCAGATCCTTGGTGGACGGCAGGGTGACGACCCGGAAGTGGTCGGGTTCCGGCCAGTTGAAGCCCGTGCCCTGCACCACCATGATCTTCTCGGCCCGCAGCAGGTCGAGCACCATCTGCCGGTCGTCCTTGATCTTGAAGACCTTGGGGTCGAGCTTCGGGAAGAGGTACAGGGCCCCCTTCGGCTTCACGCACGTCACGCCGGGAATCTGCGTCAGCAGGTCGTACGCCGTGTCCCGCTGCTCCAGGATCCGCCCGCCCGGGAGCACCAGATCGTTGATCGACTGCCGTCCGCCGAGCGCGGTGGCCACGGCGTGCTGGGCCGGCATGTTGGCGCACAGCCGCATATTGGCCAGGATCGTGAGCCCTTCGATGTACGAGGTGGCGTGCGCCTTCGGGCCGCAGACCGCCATCCAGCCGGAGCGGTATCCGGCGATCCGGTAGTTCTTCGAGAGCCCGTTGAAGGTGAGCACCATCAGATCGGGGGCGATGGCGGCGGTCGGGGTGTGGGTCGCGCCGTCGTACAGGATCCGGTCGTAGATCTCGTCGGAGCAGACGACGAGGTTGTGGCGCCGGGCGATCTCGGTCAGCCCGCGCAGCATCTCGTCGCCGTAGACCGCACCCGTCGGATTGTTCGGGTTGATGATCACCATGGCCTTGGTGCGGTCGGTGATCTTCCGCTCGATGTCGGCGAGGTCGGGCATCCAGTCGGCCTGCTCGTCGCACCGGTAGTGCACGGCCGTGCCGCCGGCCAGGGAGACCGAGGCCGTCCACAGCGGGTAGTCGGGAGCGGGGACGAGCACCTCGTCGCCGTCGTCCAGCAGGGCCTGCATCGACATCTGGATCAGCTCGGACACGCCGTTGCCCAGGTAGACGTCCTCGACGTCGAGGTCGATCCCCTTGGTCTGGTAGTGCTGCATCACCGCGCGGCGCGCGGACAGCAGGCCCTTCGCGTCGCCGTAGCCGTGCGCCCCCGCGAGGTTGCGCAGTATGTCCTCGAGGATCTCCGGCGGGCACTCGAAGCCGAACGCGGCAGGGTTGCCGGTGTTGAGCTTGAGGATGCGGTGACCTGCTGCTTCGAGCCGCATGGCCTCTTCGAGCACGGGGCCGCGGATCTCGTAACAGACGCCTGAGAGCTTCGTGGACTGGATGACCTGCATGTCTGTGAGCCTACGACCGTGTTTCGCCCGGTGCGCGGAGTGCGGCCCCGCGTTGCTCCCTCAGGGGCCTTGTGCCGGTCCGTCCCGTCTTCCATCGGCATGCCGCCCACGGCCGCCCACCGTGGGATGGGCCGGTCGGGGCGGCGGTGGGGCTTGGAATGCGGGCGTGACGCACGGAGCCGGGTGAGATGCGCCACACGACCGGTCTCACCCGGGCAGGACGGTCCCCCCGGGGAGCCGTACACCGAAGTCGTCGGCCAGGACGCGCAGCACCTCGGCCGCGTCGCCCAGCTCCCGTTCCGCGACGGTGCCGTCGTCGGCGGTCTCGACGAGGGTGCGGCCGGACAGTGCCCGGTGGAGGCCGGGCAGGGTGCGCTGGGCGTACACCGCCTGCTGGAAGGGTGAGCGCGGATTGGTCGCGACGTGCCAGTTGATGACTTCGAAGTCAGGAGCCTCGAACGGTTCCAGGGTGAACTCGTACTGCGGCTCCCAGACCCCGCCCTTGTCCGCCTGCAGTTCCCACAGCTCCAGCGGCCCGTCGTGCGGGGCGTGCACGAGCCGGTGGTGGCGCGGGGTGTCGTGCAGTTCGGTGTCGACGATCAGCGGGATGGGCTCCAGCAGGGCGCCGTTCGAGCCGAAGCCGGCGTCGGCCAGGAAGACGGTGGGGGCTGTGGGGTCGGCGGGGTCGTTCTCCGTCTCCACCTTCACCAGCATGTGTGTACGGGGCCTGATGTCGCCGGGGGCGGCGCCCAGCACCACCCGGGCGGCCAGCAGCGTCACCCGGAAGCCGAGCTGCGTCAGGGCCGCGGCGAGGAGGGTGTTGTGCTCGTAGCAGTACCCGCCGCGTTCGCTGCGGACGAGTTTCGCCTCCACGTCGGGAAGCGCCAGGGAGGGCGCACTGCCGAGGACGGGTTCCAGATTCTCGAACGGGATGCCCAGCATGTGGGCGCGGTGCACGGACCGCAGCACCTCCCGTGTGGGGCGGCGCTCCCCGGACCAGCCGATGCGGGCGAAGTAGGCGTCGAGGTCGAGTGTCATGCACCGACCCTACAAAGCCGCCCTCGGGGCGCTCCCGGTCCTGCGTGCGTCGCAGTGGGCGGGGCGGGGCGGGTCCTCCCGGGGTATCAGGTGCCGGACGGCGGCTCGATGCGTGCCAGCCAGGCGGTGAGGAGCGTTTCGAGCTGTGCGGCTTCCTCGGGGGACAGGGTGTCCAGCAGCCCGCGTTCGTTGCGCATGTGCGCGCCGAACGCCTGGTCGATGACGTTCCGCCCCGCCGGGGTGAGCGCGACGACGCGGCCCCGGCCGTCGGCCGCCGAGCGGCGGCGGCTGACGAGGCCGTCGCGTTCCAGGCGGTCGATCCGCTTGGTCATGGCGCCGGTCGTGACCATGGTGTGCGCCGCCAGCTCCCCGGGGGCGCGCTCGAAGGGCTCACCGGCACGCCGGAGAGCGGCGAGCACGTCGAACTCGCCCTCGCTCAGGCCGTGGTGCCGGTAGACGGTGCAGAGCTGCTCGGTGAGCAGCGCGCCCAGCCGGTGCAGCCGTCCGATCACGGCCTGTGGCCGCACGTCGAGGTCGGGGCGTTCGCGGGCCCACTCGGCCTGGATGCGGGCTACGTGGTCGAGCGGCGCTTCGGAGTCTTCCTGCATGACTTCACTATAGCTTCCATGGAAGGCATAATAGTTTCCATGGAAGCCAGTGTGCGATGGACGCTGGTCACGGCGATCGCTCCCGTGGCCTGGGGTACGACGTACTTCGTCACCCACCAGTACCTGCCTGCCGGTGATCCGCTGTACGGCGCCGCGATCAGGGCACTGCCCGCGGGGCTGCTGCTCCTCGCCGTGCGCAGGGAACTGCCGCGTGGGTCGTGGTGGTGGCGCAGCGCCGTTCTGGGGTTCCTCAACACGGGCGTCTTCTTCGCCCTGGTGTACGTCGCCGCCCAGGTGCTCCCGACCAGCCTGGCCTCGACGATCATGGCGACATCGCCGATGGTCATGATGATGATCGCCTGGGGGCTGGTCGCGGAACGCCCGCACGCACGGCACCTGGCCGGTGCGGGTGTCGGCGCCGGGGGAGTGGCGCTCATGCTCCTGACGGGTGCGGCCTCGGTCGCGCCGCTGGGTGTGATCGCTTCCGTCGCGGCCATGCTCCTGTCGTCCCTGGGGTACATCCTCGCCAAGCGGTGGGGCGGCGAGGTGGATGTCCTCGCCTCCACGTCCTGGCAGTTGATCGCCGGCGGGCTCCTGCTGCTGCCGTTCGCGGTCGTCGTCGAGGGTGCGCCGCCGGACCTGGACGGGCCCGCCCTGCTCGGTTTCGGCTATGTCTCCGTGGTGGCGACGGCGGTGGCCTTCGCCGCCTGGTTCGCCGGCCTGCGTCATCTGCCCGCCGCGACGGTGGGCCTGGTCGGCCTGCTCAATCCCGTGACCGGCGTCCTGCTGGGCACGGTGATCGCCGGTGAGGCGCTCTCGGTGCGACAGCTCTGCGGACTGGTCCTGGTGCTGGCCGGAGTCCTCCTCGGCAGGCCCGTCGTCAGGAAGGTGAGGGCGGTGCGGGCGGTGAGCTCCGTGCGCTGATCCGCTCAGCGGCTTGAATTCGCCCCTTGTGGGGTCCGTCTCCGTACGCAAACATGCGCATGTCAAAAACCGGAAGAACTCCGGTCACAGGCATATACGGAGGGGACCCCCACATGAACAAGCCTCTCATCGGCGCACTTTTTGCTGTCCTGTTCCTCGGCGCGGGCATCGCACCCGCAACCGCGGCCACCGGCCCCGACGCCACCGAAGTCCGGGTGAAGGCGGTCGACCTCGCCGGGACGGTCGCGCTCAGCAACTGTTCCGGCTCGGTCGTCCGGGCACCGTCCTCGCAGCCCGGCGACCCGGCCCTCGTGATGTCCAACGGGCACTGCTTGGAAAGCGGCTTCCCCGGCCCGGGCGAGGTCGTGCTCAACAAGGCCTCGACCCGCAGCTTCACGCTGCTGAACGGGACGGGCAGAGGACTCGGCACCCTGCGCGCGAGCAAGGTCGCCTACGGGACGATGACCGACACGGACGTCTCGCTCTACCAGCTCACCAGCACGTACGCCCAGATAAAGACCAAGTACGGCATCGAGGCCCTGGAACTCGACGCCGCGCGCCCGGTCCAGGGCTCCGCCATCACGGTGGCCTCGGGCTACTGGAAGCGCACCTACAGCTGCAACGTCGACGGGTTCGCCTACCGCCTGAAGGAAGGCGCCTGGACCTGGAAGGACTCGATCCGCTACACCTCCGCCTGCCAGACCATCGGCGGCACGTCCGGCTCCCCGGTGATCGACGACGCGACCCGCAAGGTCGTCGCCGTCAACAACACCGGTAACGAGGACGGGCAGCAGTGCACGGACAACAACCCGTGCGAGGTCGACGAGAACGGCACCGTCACCGTCCGCGAGGGCATCAACTACGCCCAGCAGACCTACGGCATCGTGCCGTGCATCGGAAGCGGCAACCAGATCGACCTCAACCGTGCGGGCTGCGCGCTGCCCAAGCCGTAGGGGAAGCGGTCGTCGCGGCCGGGGTCGCCACCCCGGCCGCGACGACCCCTTCCGCCGGAGGTTCACCTGCGGGCGTGCAGGATCCTGCCCCGAGGTTGGCAGGAGGCTGCCCCGCAGGGCCGTCCTGCGCGGGTGTCCCGGCTGCCAGACTGACGGCTGTTCAACCGTGACGCCCCAGCTGAACGGGGACTGGGGTGCCGGGCGGGGGGCGGGGAATCAGATGCGCACAATCTTCGGCGGTACTCGTGGAGCGATTGCGGGAGCGGCTCTCGTGGCCCTCACGCTGACCGGGGCGACCTGGGTGGTGTCCGGGCCGGGTGGGCAGGCGGGCGGCGCGGAGAGGGAGGTACGGCACCTGGCCGTCGATCCTCCTCTGAGCGATCCGTGCCGTGACCCGATCAACGGCTGGCAGGGAAAGCCGCCCGCCATCTGCGCGCACGGCTGAGGGCGAACCGGCGCCGAGGCCGGAGGTCGTGGCCCCCCGGCACGCCCGGGGGAGCCGCGGCCGTCCTCAGATCCAGCTGCGCTCGCGGGCGAGCAGCGCCGCGTGGGCGCGGTTCTCCGCTCCCAGGAGCTGCATCAGATCCGAGATGTGGCGACGGTAGGTGCGCAGGGCGATGCCCGCCTCGCGTGCGCCGATCTCGTCCTTGCCGACCGTGCACATCAGGTGCAGCACCTTCGTCTGGATCTCGGTGAGTTCCGGGCCGCGCAGGCTTTCACCACGTTGTTCCACCAGGGCCGTGAAGTCGTCCGCCCCTGCCCAGAGCCGCTCGAAGTTGTTGACGACGGTCGTCACGATGCCCTCCTCCTGCGAACACAGAGCCCCCTTGGCCGTGTTGCTGGGGTCGAGCGGCACCAGAGCGGTGTGACGGTCGTAGACGAGCATCAGTTCGTCCAGCTCGTCCAGGACCCTGATCCGCGCACCCGCGGCGGTGAGTTCCTGGAGGTAGGCGCGGGTGGGTCCGTCCTCCAGCGCTGTCCGGCGGATCAGGCTGCGGCAGCTGACGCCGCGGCGCAGGCAGCGCATGTCCAGGGGCCGGGAACTCTCGATGTTCTCGGGGGTGAGCGCGTCGTATGGCTCGGCGGCGAGCACCTCGTCACGGGCAAAGAACGCCAGCTCGTCCAGACGTGTGCGGATCGCTTCCAGGCCGGTGATCCGCTCGACGGTTCTCAGGTCCTCGCCCAGCTCCGGCTCCGGGACCTCGCGGCCCAGCGAGTCCACGAGGGGGCGCAGATGGGTGAGCGAACGGATGCCGTCGTAGAGCTCCTCGAGCCGCTGTTCGGCGAGGCGTGCCACCACGAGTTCGGGCTCGCAGGCCCGGGCCAGGCCGTCGACCTCCTGGATGATCTTCAACTCCCGCAGCCTCTGTACGGACCGGCGGGTCGGCTCGGCCTCGTGGCGGAGCAGGACATGGATGTCCTCGACCTCGATCCCCGGGTTGCGGAGCAGATGCCGGTAGACGTCTTCCTCGATGTTCGACAGCCCGAGTACGAGCATTTCGTGCTCAGCCAATGGGGACACTCCGTGGTCAACCGGTCGGCTCGGCGCGCGACCGAGTGACCTGCAGCGTTTCGACGGAGTGTAGGAGTGGCGCGACTGCCCGGTAAAGCTTCCGCGGGGAGCGGTGGGAGGACAGGTACCGGATGCGAACAGATCGCGGACATAAGCGAGTTGATGCGGTGTGGCGCACTTCGGCCCGCCGGGGAACGAGCCGGCGGGCCGAAGCGGGTCAGGTGCGCGCGAGGGGCGGTGCCTTCACGGGCAAGGGAGCGGTCAGACCGCCCACTTGCTGCAGCTGGAGGCGGCGGACCAGGCGTGGCTGCTGATGGAGTTGTTCGCCGAGACGCCGGTGGTGTAGGTGTCGTCGGAGAGGGTGGAGGCCCAGCCCTCGGACCGGCTGAGGCAGATGTGCCCGCCGCTGCCGCCGGTGCCGTTGTAGAACGCGACCTCGGAGTTGTTGCCGTTGTTCAGGATCGACGACGCCTTGTTCGTGTCGCCGCCCTGGAAGCTCAGCGCGGAGTCCCCCCAGTTCGAGTCGTTGCCTGACGCGTGACCGAGGTGGCCGTTGCAGTTGGTGCTGTCGTACGCGTACATGTAGCCGGAGAGGGCGCCGGCCATGGCGTCGGAGCAGTTCGCCGCCTGGGCGGAGGTGGCGGGGACGAGGGCGCCGAGGGAGGCCACGGCGACGGTCGTCAGGACTGCGAAAGTCTTGCGCATGAGGTAGTGCTCCTTCATGTGTCGGTCTTCGGATCCATCCGCGGCTGCTGTGCCGCGGAAATCTGATGGGGTGCCCAGAGTTCCGGTGACAGGGTTCACCGGATTTCGAGATCCCGGGCCCGGGAGAGCGCGGTCAGTCTCATACGCTGGTAGGCGGTGTTCTCCTTGCCGTATTTCTTCAGCATCACGGACAGGTATTCACGCTCAAGGTCGCGCGAGATCTTCCCGAGCGACGTCTTCGTGGCACATGTGGCCTCGTTCACCGCCAATTCGACCTCGAATTCCTGAGCATCTCGGGAACTCATCTGTGCGGTCAGCGTGATCCGCTTCTCGCGGAGGTCATCCGGAGAGGAGAAAGCCCGGTCGGCCTCTCCCATGCACTGGGACCAGGCTGTGATCGCCTTTTTCAGCCGCTCGTCCGCGAGAATGTCCGGCACATAGAGCGGTGTCAGGCTCGTGACGGTCTTCTTGGCCTTGAACCAGTCCTCGAGGTCGCCGTAGAGCCGGGTCCGTGCCCCGGCCCAGCAACCCTCCCGAGGGGTCTCGATCGTGCCGCCGGCGGGCAGGTCCACGCGCAGTACGTTGTCGTAGTCGCCGTTGAGAGCCGTGTTGTAGCGGATGCGGTCCTTCCGCGGGAGGGCGTTGGGGAACCGGACGTTGGGATGCTCACGGCGGTCCTTCTCGGCCGCTTCGTCGAAGGGCCGGCCGTAGCCGTACTTCCTCGCCCACGCGATGTCGTCGTTCACGTAGCGGCCCGCTTTTCGGGCGTCGGCGCTCGCCACCGGCCCCGCCCAGTATTCGAATCCCTTGTTCTCCATGCACTCCTTGACAAGCGCGTACTCGGCGTACTCGATTTCCATCTCCTCGGGGACGGTCAGGTCCCGGAGTTCGCTGTTCGAAATCACGACCGAGCCGCTCTTCGGCTGCTCGGCCGGGGCTGTCGATTCCCTTGCCCCGGCCCCGCATCCGGCCACGGTGCAGGCAGCCGTCGCGACGGCAACGGTGATGGACAACTTCCGCCTCATGTGCGCCCGCTCCCTACGGCGATGCGGCGTCCGAGCCGCGTTCAATTGCCCTGGAAGTATCTCGGCCGCGAGTATGCGGACACAGAGTTTTTCGTTCTGCTTAAAAACCGCAGGAAAACCGGGGGACGCGAATGCTGCGCATACATTTCACCGACGCGGATCTGGTCAGGGTCCGGGTGGCGGCATCACCCGACCCGCTGTGGGAGGTCTGCCTGAGCCTCCACCGGCTGCGGGCCCGTCAGGGCCGCCGGGCCTACGCGCCCTGGTACCGCGCGGCCCGGGCCCGGCTGCACGAGGGCGGCCTCGCAGGATCCGTGCGCAGCCTGCTGCTGCCGTTGGTCCCGCAGGCCGGGTACTTCCCCGACTTCCTCACCCCCGCCGAGTCCGCCGAAGGCCTCGGTGCCGGGCTGAAGGAGATCCTGGCGACGGAGCCCGACCGGGTGCGGGCCGAGTTGGGAGTGCCGGCCCGCACCGGCGTCGGTCTTTCGTGGGGCGCACACCTGGCCGAGAAGGACGGACGGACCCGTCTGACCCGGACGATCCGCGCCTACCACGACGCGGTCATCGCCCCGCACGGCAACGAGATCCAGGGCCGGTTCGAGGCCGAACGGTCCGCCCGGGCCAGGACGTTGCTCGACCACGGGATCGACGGGCTGCTGCGGAGCACGGGCACAGGCACGGAGTGGAGACCGCCGGTGCTGCACGTCGGTTATCCGGTCGACCGCGATCTGTATCTGGAGGGGCGAGGGCTCCGGCTGATCCCCTCGTACTTCTGCTGGGGCAATCCGGTGGCCCTCGTCGACCCTGGTCTCGAGCCCGTCCTGGTGTACCCGCTGGTGCACGAACCGCCTCGGCAGCCTCTGCCCGAAGGACTGGGACCCGGCGAGCCCCTCGCGGCCCTGCTGGGCCGCACGCGCGCCGCCGTCCTGCGCGCCGCAGCTTCCGGGACCGGCGCCACAACGGGCGAACTCGCCCGTGTGACAGGGGCCTCCGCCTCCTCCGCCAGCCAGCACGCCACGGCCCTGCGCAACGCGGGTCTGCTGGTCAGCCACCGCCACGCCGCCCTGGTCCTGCACACGTTGACCCCGCTGGGCGTCTCGCTGCTGGCGGCGGACCGGCCCCCGGGCCGCGTCCCGGGCCGGATGGGAGCGACGACGGGTTAGGAGGCGGCGAGGATGCCGGGAGACACCAGGAGGCGCCCCGGCATCAGGCCACGCTGTCCGCCTCCGAGGCGACGTACTCCCCGAAGCGCGCCCACCCCTCCGCACAGGCTCGTGCGACCAGCCGCAGCGACTCCCGCGTGTGCCCCGCCGTCGATCCGGCGATCGTCTCGGCCTGCTCGGTGAACGCCAGCGTCGCGGACGCGAGCCGCAGCAGCGCCCGCCCCTGGCTGCTGTACTTCAGCGACGGGTCCCGCACCAGGTGTGCCAGCTGCTCCCCGGCCGTCTCCGGGCGGGCGGGCCCAGGGAGAGCCGGAGGAACGGCCACCGGCGCGGGGGCCGCCACCCGGACCGGCTCGGGCACCGCCGTGCCGTCCTCCTCGGCGAGGCGCCGCCGCACGTCCAGTGCCGTCCCCACCGAGATGCCGGCCTGCTGGGCGACCGCCCGCAGACTGGACTGCGGGTGACGCCGCATGATTTCCGCCGCGATCCGGCGTCCGGCCTCCGCCGAGAGGGGACGGCGTCGTCCGTCACGGCCGGTCCTCATCTCGGACCGCACGTCCGACCGCTGCCGGTCACCGGTTGGACGACGGCGCAACGCGGCCACCGTGCGCGGAGCGACCCCGCACACCGACGCTATCCAGCGGTCCGACCAGTCGGGATGCGAGACCAGAATGCGTGCGGCGGCCGTCGCGCGCTCGCGCCCGGCCAAGGGCAGTCCCTGACCGGTGTTGAGGCGCACGGCCGTCACGAAGGCGTCCGCGTCGGAGCCCTCGAACCAGCGCACCGGGAGCAGTTCCGCCCCGTTCAGCCTGGCGGCCGCGAGGCGGTGCGTGCCGTCCACGATCCGCATCGTCGACCGCTGGACCAGGAGGGGCGGGAGGTCGTCGAAGTTCTCGGCGAGCAACTGGACATGCGCGAGGTCCAGCCCCCGCAGCCGTGGCGAGTCCCCTGCACCGAGGGCCGTGACCGCAACCATGACGGCCCCGTCTGTCTGTGCCATCGTGGGCTCCTCCGAACCGTGCGCGGGTGCGTGAGTCGGACGACACGACGATTCCACCCCGCGAGACGCACGGACCGCTGCCGCCCTGGCATCTTCCGGTCCGGCCCTGGCAGGATCCGGCCTCCCTCAGCCCCGCGCCCGCCCCGTTCCCCGTACCGCACGTCCGGCCAGGGTGGTGGTCCGCCTGCCGTCCTCGATGACGAAGCGGCCGTCGATCAGGACGTGCGGGATGCCCACCGGCAGGGTGCGCGGCTCCTCGAAGGTGGAGCCCGCCGCCACCGTGGCCGGGTCGAAGAGGACCAGGTCGGCGCGGTAACCCTCGCGGACGAGGCCGCGGTCCGGCAGGCGCAGGCGGGCGGCCGGGCGGGAGGTGAGGTGGGCGACGCACTCCTCCAGGGTCAGGATGCCCAACTCCCTTACGTACCGGCCGAGGTACTGGGGAAAGGTGCCGTAGGCGCGCGGGTGGGGCTTGTCGCCCTGGAGGATGCCGTCGCTGCCTCCGGTGTGCACCCGGTGGCGCATGATCTGCTGGACGTTCTCCTCGTGGCCGACGTGCTGGAGGATCGTCGTGCCGAGCCGGTCCTCGGTGAGCAGCCGGCGGGCGGTCACCCAGGGGGCCTCGCCGCGCAGCCGGGCGGATTCGGCCACCGTTCGGCCGACGTATCCGGACAGGTCCGGTGCGCCGACGCCCGAGATCTCGATCGTGTCCCACTCGATCGGGACACCGTGGCAGCCGTCCGAGCCGACGACCTCCAGGTGATGGCGTATGCGCTCCGCCGTCGCATCGTCCGCGAGCCGGGTCAGGACCGACTCGGGACCGCCCTCGCCCGCCCAGCTCGGCAGCATCGCGACGAGCGTCGTGCAGCCCGGGGTGTACGGGTAGGTGTCCAGGGAGATGTCCGCGCCGGACGCGAGGGCGTCGTCCAGGAGTGAGAGAAGGTCCGGTGCCTTCCCCTTGTTGACGCCGAAGTTCATGGTGGCGTGGGCGAGATGGAGGGCGCAGCCGGCGCTACGGGTGAGCTGCACCATCTCCTCGTACGCGGCGAGCGCCCCGGCACCGTACGAGCGGTGGTGCGGACAGTAGTAGCCGCCGTGCTCGGCCACCACCCGGCACAGTTCGGTGAGTTCGGCGTCGTTCGCGTACATGCCCGGGGTGTACGTCAGGCCGGAGGACATGCCGACCGCGCCCTCGGCCATGCCCTGCGCGACGAGTTCCTTCATCCGTATCAGTTCGGCGCCGGTGGCCGGCCGGTCCTCCCAGCCGACCGCGAGCATCCGTACGGTGCCCTGCGGGATCAGGTAGGCGGCGTTGACGGCGATGCCCCGGCCGTCGAAGTTGCGGTCGAGGCGGTCCAGGTACTCGCCGACGGTGCGCCAGTCGAAGTCGATGTCCGAGCCGTCGCCGTTCCAGCCGGTGATGGAGCGGCGTACCTCGGCGAGCGTGCGGTCGTCGGCGGGGGCGTAGGACAGCCCGTCCTGGCCGAGGACTTCGAGGGTGACGCCCTGGGCGGCCTTCGCACTGTGGTCGGGGTCGCGCAGCAGGGCCAGGTCGCTGTGGGCGTGCATGTCGACGAAGCCCGGGGAGAGCGCGAGGCCGTCGGCGTCCAGGGTGCGGGCGGCGGTGGGGCGCGGGCCGTCGCCCTCGCCCCGGATCTCGACGATCCGGCCGTCGTCGATGCCGACGTCGGCTCGGTGGGCGGGGGCGCCGGAGCCGTCGATGACGGTCGCGTCGCGGATGACCAGGTCCATGGTGTGGCTCGCCTTTCAGGGGCGTCTGCCTCCCGGCCCGGCCCGGGGGCGGACCCCCGGGGCACGGGAAGGGGCGGGCGGGGAGGCGCGTCCCGCAGGGGTCAGAAGAAGGTGCGGATGTAGTCCGTGACCGTGCCGTCCGCCTGCACCAGCGGGATCAGCTGCCACTTGTCGAAGCTCGTGCACGGGTGGGACAGCCCCATCCCGACCCAGTCGCCCACCTCCAGCTCGGCGCCCTCCTCCGTACCGACCCAGGTGTGCTGGTCGGACAGTCCGGTGACCGTGATGCCGGTGGCGGCCCGCACCGAGCCGTCGCGCCCGGACCGTACGACCTGCGCCTGCGGGAGATCGAGGTCGTACGCCGCGTCCCGCTTGCCCGCGTTGAGGAACGCCTGCTCGCCGGAGGGGCGCGAGACCACCTGGGCCCAGAGGCGGAAGGCGGGCTGCAGGGCGCCCTCCTCCGGGACCCGGTTGAACGGGGTGATGCGCAGGTAGTGGCCGTCGTCGTGCGAGACGTACGCCCCGGAGCGCAGCAGCTTGCAGACGGGACGGGAGAGTTCGGGAATCCCCGCGAAGACGTCGGCGACCGCGTCGAACCAGGCGCTGCCACCCGCGCTGATCAGGATCTCGTCGGCCGGGGCGAGCTTCGCGAAGCGGCCTGCCGCGTCGAAACCGGCGGCCAGTGCGACGAGGCGGCGCAGCCACTCCCGTACGCGCTCGGGGGAGGCGTCCGGGACCTCGCCCTCGTACCCGGCGACGCCCACCAGGCGCAGCGTGGCCGTGGCGGCCACCGCGTCGGCGACGGCCGCGCAGTCGGCCTCCGTACGGGCGCCGGTGCGTGCGCCGTGCCCCGCGCCCAGCTCCACGACGACGTCGACGGGGCGGACGGCGCCCGCGGCGCGCAGGGCCTCGTCCATCAGCTCGACGCCGCGTACGGAGTCGACGTAGCTGGCGAACGTGAACTCCGGGTCGCCGTCGAGCTCGGCGGCGAGCCAGCGCAGTGCCACCGCGTCGACGACCTCGTTGGCCAGGAAGATCCGCCGGATGCCGTGCGCCCGGTAGACGCGTGCCTGGTGGGGGACGGCGGCCGTGATGCCCCAGGCGCCGTACTCCAGCTGGCGGGCGAAGAGCTGCGGGGACATCGACGTCTTGCCGTGCGGAGCGAAGGCCAGGCCGTGCCGCTCGGCGTACGTCTCGAGCAGCGCGAGGTTCGCCTCGACCGACTCCGCGGACAGAGCCAGCACCGGTGTGGTGAACCCGCCGGTGAAGAGGTTCCGGCGTTCGGCGGCCAGGGCGCCGACGCTCAGCCCTTCCGCGTCCGGCGGGAGCGCCTTGAAGCGGTGGTCGACCCGTTCGTCGTTGAGTGCCGTGACGGACTGCTCGGCAGCCAAGGGAGCCTCCTCGAAAGTGATCGTTGCATCATGTGCAACAGCCATTGCGCATATCGCTTGACGGTGTCTAACATCCGAGCCGATGCCGGGTCAATGGTGAGCACCGGCGCCGACAGCCGACCACGAGGAGCCCAGAGTGTCCGGATCCGCAGCCGGGACAAGCACCGCAGACGCGGACGTCGTCTGTCTCGGTGAGTCCATGGTGACGTTCCTGCCCTCGCGGCCCGGCCGTCTCGCCGACGTACCCACCTTCGGCCGCGGCATCGGCGGCGCCGAGTCCAACGTCGCCTGCGCGCTCGCCGCCGCCGGCCACCGGACCAGGTGGGTCAGCCGGGTCGGCGCCGACGGCTTCGGCGACCACCTCGTCGCCGCCGTCGCCGGATACGGCGTGGACACCTCCGCCGTGCGACGCGACCCGGACCGCCCCACCGGCATCTACTTCCGCACGGCGACCGACCGGGCCACCGACACCCACGAGGTCGCCTACTACCGGGCGGGATCCGCCGCCTCCGCGATGTCCCCGCACAACGTGCCGTACGAGGACCTCCTGGCCGGCCGCATCCTGCACCTGTCCGGCATCACGGCCGCACTCTCCGCGGACTGCCTGGCGCTGCTCCACGACCTGACCGCCCCGCGGGACGGCCGCCCGCTGGTCTCCTTCGACGTCAACCACCGCCCCGGCCTGTGGCGGAACGGCGCCGCGGGACCGGACGTACTGCTCGACCTCGCCCGCCGCTGCGACCTCGTCTTCGTCGGCGAGGACGAGGCCGAGGAGGCGTGGGGGGTACGCGGGACAGCCGAGATCCGCGAAGCACTGCCGGAGCCCGCCGTCCTGGTCGTCAAGCGGGGGAGCGACGGCGCGACGGTGTTCTCGCGCGGCGCCGGAAGCACCGACACCGCCACCACCGTCCCCGCCCTCCACGTCGACGTCGTCGCCCCCGTGGGCGCCGGCGACGCCTTCGCCGCCGGATTCCTCTCCGCCACCCTGCGCGAACTGCCCGTACGGCACCGGATCCGGCACGGCCACCTCATGGCCGCCGCCGTCCTCACCGTCCCCGGCGACCTCACCGCCCCCCCGGCCCGCGCGCACGCGGACCGTCTCGCGGACCTCGACGACGACGCCTGGGGGAGACTTCGTCTCGGCCCCGGGCGGACGGGGGACGATCCGGAGGTACGTACGCCGTGAACGAGCGCAGCGAGAGCACAGACAAGAGGGGCGTCCCGGGCGAGGACCGGGCCGAAGGCAGCGAGGCACGCGGATGAGCCAGACCGTCGACCGCGCGCTGAGCATCCTGCCGCTGCTCGCCCAGGGCCCCGCCGACCTCGGCCAGGTCGCCGAGCGGCTCGGCGTCCACAAGTCCACGGCGCTGCGCCTGCTGCGTACGCTCCACGAGCACGGGCTCGTCTACCGCCAGCAGGACCAGCGCTACCGCCTCGGCGCCCGGCTCTTCGCCCTCGCGCAGGAAGCCGTCGAGAACCTGGACGTGCGTGAGATCGCGCACACCCACCTCGTCGAGCTCAACGAGCAGTGCGGGCACACCGTCCATCTCGCCGTGTACGAGGAGAACGAGGTCCTCTACATCGACAAGGTCGAGAGCCGCTACCCGGTGCGGATGTACTCGCGGATCGGCAAACCCGTCGCGATCACCGTCGCCGCCGTCGCCAAGCTGCTCCTGGCCGACCTGACCGAGCCGGAGCGGCGCGCGATCGCCGAACGGCTCGACTACCCCATGTACACGTCCCGTTCGATCCCGAACGCCGGCGCGTTCCTCAAGGAACTCGCCGCCGTGCGCGAACAGGGCTGGGCCACCGACCTCGGCGGCCACGAGGAGTCCATCAACTGCATCGGCGCCCCCATCCGGGGCGCGGACGGGCGGGTCGTCGCCGCGATGTCGGTGTCCGCACCGAACGTGGTCGTCACGGCCGAGGAACTCCTCACCCTGCTCCCCCTGGTGCGCCGCACCGCCGACACCATCAGCCGGGAGTACTCCGGCGCCACCCCCACCAAGAAAGCCTGAACCGTCATGACCGAGAAGACCGCGCTCACCCCCAGCACCCACACCGCCCCGCCCGCGAAGTTCTCGCACGGCGTGAAGAAGGGGAACATCCTCCAGGTCGCCGGACAGGTCGGCTTCCTGCCCGCCGTCGAGGGCCAGGCACCGACCCCGGCCGGCCCGACGCTGCGCGAGCAGACCCTGCAGACCTTCGCCAACGTCAAGGCCATCCTTGAGGAGGGCGGCGCGAGCTGGGACGACGTGATGATGATGCGCGTCTACCTCACGGACGTCGACCACTTCGCCGAGATGAACGCCATCTACAACGCGTACTTCGAGGAGCAAGGGCTAAAGGCCCCCGCCTCCGCCCGTACGACGGTCTACGTCGGCCTCCCCGCGGGACTCCTCATCGAGATCGACGCCCTCGCCGTCCTCGGCTGACCCGCTTCCCCCACCGCCCCACCCGCATCACGGCCCGGCGCCCCGTCCCCTTCCGCGGAGCGCCGTGCCGCGCTCCCCCCTGCCCCGAAGGACCCCCCTGCACCCCCGGAGTTGACCGAACATGCTGCTCGCTGCCCCACCGGCGCCGGCCGAGATACCACCGCACACCGGTGGACTGCTGCTCCTGATCGACGGCACCGCCGGACTCCTGACCGTCGCCGCCCTCGGAATCGCGCTCCTGCTCCTCCTGATCATCAAGGTCAGGCTGCAGCCGTTCGTCGCGCTGCTCGCGGTCTCCATAGCCGTCGGCCTGGGTGCCGGTCTCTCCGTCACCGAACTCTTCGGCACTGTCCAGAAGTCCGCGGCCGTCTCCGTCATCGAAGCCGGTATGGGCGGCATCCTCGGCCATGTCGCGATCATCATCGGCCTCGGCACGATGCTCGGCGCGATCCTCGAGGTCTCCGGTGGCGCCGAGGTCCTGAGCACCCGGCTGCTCAACCTCTTCGGCGAGAAGCGCGCCCCGCTCGCCATGGGCCTGACCGGGCTGATCTTCGGAATCCCGGTCTTCTTCGACGTCGGCATCTTCGTCCTGGCGCCGATCGTCTACGCCGCGGCCAAGCGCTCCGGCAAATCGATTCTGCTGTACGCGATGCCGCTGCTGGCCGGCCTCTCCATGACCCACGCGTTCCTGCCGCCGCACCCCGGACCGGTCGCCGCGGCCGGACTCTTCGACGTCTCCCTCGGCTGGGTCATCCTCATGGGCGCCGTCGTCGGCATCCCGTCCGTCCTCGCCGCCTGGGTCTACGCCGCCTGGATCGGCAAGCGCATCTTCGTCGAGGTCCCGCAGGACATGGTGGAGGCCGCCGAGGAGGCCAAGGCCGCCGTCGCCGCCGAACAGCGCGCCGACGGGGTGACCCCCCGCGAGAAGCCCGTGGCGCTCGGCACCGTACTCGCGATCATCGGCGCCCCGCTGGTGCTGATCCTCGCCGCGACGTTCTCCTCCATCGCGCTGGACCCCTCCACCCTGCGCTCCGTCATCGAGTTCTTCGGCAGCCCGTTCGTCGCGCTGACCATCGCGCTGTTCCTCGCGTACTACCTGCTGGGCATCCGGCGCGGCTGGTCCCGCAAGTCCCTCGAATCGGTCTCCACGTCCTCGCTGAAGCCGGTCGGCAACATCCTGCTGGTCGTCGGCGCGGGCGGGATCTTCGGCGCCGTGCTCAAGGCCAGCGGTATCGCGGACGCGCTCGCCGACACCTTCAACGACGTCGGCCTCCCGGTCATCCTGCTCGCCTGGCTGATCTCCGTCGTGCTGCGGGTCGCCCAGGGCTCCGCCACGGTCGCGATCGTCACCACTGCGGGCATCGTCGTCCCGCTGGTCGAGGGCCAGGACATGTCGCAGGCGCACCTCGCGCTGATCATCATGGCGATCTCCGCAGGTTCCATCTTCGCCTCGCACGTCAACGACGGCGGGTTCTGGATGGTCTCGAAGTACTTCGGCATCTCGGAGCGCGACACCCTGAAGTCCTGGACGGTCCTGGAGACGGTCCTGTCGGTCGCGGGCTTCGTGGTCGCGGCGCTGCTCAGCCTGGTGATCTAGGGCCTCTCGTCCGGATCGTGCCGGACCCCGCGCCCTGATCCGGCCTGATCCAGACGATGACCCCAGATCCCTCGACGTCGGATCGCCCGGCGGGCGTACGGAGCCATTGAGCGGCCGCGCGCACCCGCCGGGCCGTTCAGACGGTCATGACCGGGACGTCGTACTGCGGGATCCACTTGTCGCGGGTCACGACGGTCATCCCTTCGATCTGCGCCTGGGCGACCAGTATCCGGTCGAAGGGGTCACGGTGCAGGGGAGGCAGCTTGCCCGCCCGCACGCCGTGTCCCGCCGTGATCGGCAGCGCGGTGAACTGGCTGTCGCGCACACGCTCCGCCAGGTCGTCCGGCCCGTCCAGCTTCCCCAGGGACTGCTTGATCGAGATCTCCCATGCGGAGACCGCGCTGAGGTGGACGGAGGGTTCCGTGTCGAGGAGGTCCTTGACCTGGTCGGAGAGCTCGTCGGAATCCCCGAGCCACCAGAGGATCACATGGGTGTCGAGCAGCAGGCGCATCAGCGCATCCCGAAGGCGTCGGCGATGTCGTCGGGCAACTCGTCGAAGTCGTCAGCGATGCGGATGCGCCCCGCCAGCGACCCACGCCCGGTCCTCCTGACCTTCGGACGCAGAGGCACCACCTTGGCGACCGGCTCGCCGGCCTTGCTGATGACGACCTCCTCGCCGGTGGCGACCTGCTCCAGGATCCGGGAGAAGTGCGTCTTGGCCTCGTGCACGTTGTATTGACGGGCTGCTTCCACTGCTGCCTCACCAGAGGAGAAAGGGTGGACTAAGTGATGGACTAAGCCTACCTCAGGCTACCTGGGGCTACCTCACGGTGATCCTCCCGCTCACCGATTCCGTGCACGCCCCCTTGTGCCGCCCCGCCGATTGCGCTTCCTTGATCGGCATGGCGGAGACAAGTGCAACCACAGGGACAGGGGAGCCGGCCTCCCACCTACGTAAATCCAGTTGGAAGTACATCGGACCCGGCATCGTCGTCGCGGCCACCGGCGTCGGCGCCGGGGACCTCGTCGCGACGCTCATCGCGGGGAGCAAGTTCGGCTACACCCTCATGTGGGCGGCCGTCATCGGCTGCCTCGTCAAGATCTCCCTGGCCGAGGCGGTGGGCCGCTGGCATCTCGCGACGGGCCGCACCCTCTTCGACGGCTGGCGCAGCATAGGCGGATGGACCACGGTCTACTTCTCGATCTACGTCGTCGTCTGGGGCTTCGTGTACGGCGCGACGGCCATGTCCTCCAGCGCCCTGCCCATCGTGGCGCTGTTCCCCGACGGGCCGGGGCTGAAGACCTGGGCGATCATCACCGGACTGGTCGGCCTGGTCTTCGTCTGGTTCAACCAGTACGCCGTCTTCGAGAAGGTCATGACGGTCCTGATCGGCGTCATGTTCGTCGTCGTGGTCTACGTCGCGATCCGGGTGGTGCCGGACGTGGGCGCCTCCTTCGCGGGACTCCTGCCCGTGCTCCCCGACGGCTCGCTGATCTACACGCTCGGACTGATCGGCGGGGTCGGCGGCACCATCACCATGGCGGCGTACGGCTACTGGGTGAACGCCAAGGGCTGGAGCAACTCCTCCTGGATGAAGGTGATGCGGCTCGACAACCGAGCCGCCTACCTCACCACCGGCGTCTTCGTCGTCGCCATGCTGATCGTCGGCGCCGAACTGCTGCACTCCTCGCAGATCGCCCTGACGAAGGGCGACCGGGGGCTGATCGACCTCGGCCGGATCCTGGAGGACCGCTTCGGGGCGACCACCGCGAAGCTGTTCCTCGTCGGCTTCTTCGCCACCTCGTTCTCGTCGCTCATCGGCGTCTGGCACGGCGTGAGCCTGATGTTCGCCGACTTCGTCGAGAGGATGCGGGCCGGTCGCCGCGGCGGGGAAGCGGAGAGGGCGGGCAGCGAGACGATCGGCCGCCAGGAGCGGTCCGTGCCCTTCCGCGTGTACCTGCTATGGCTGACCTTCCCGCCGATGTCCCTGCTCTGGCTGGACGAGCCGTTCGGCCTGGTCATCGGTTACGGAGTGCTCGGCGCCTTCTTCATGCCGTTCCTGGCCCTGACCCTGCTGATGCTGCTCAACTCCTCCCGTACGCCCAGGGAATGGCGCAACGGCCGGCTCAGCAACGGGATGCTGGCCGCGGCCGGGCTGCTGTTCGTCGTGCTGTGCGTCCAGCAGGTGCGCGACCTGCCCTGGTGACAGCGCGGGTCACGTGTCCGCGGGAACGCAGCAGCGCCGCCGGGGGAGCGGCGGCGCTGCTGGCTCGGAGGTCCGATCCGGTTACGGAAGCCCGTGGACGTGCGGGCCGACCGCGTTCGACCAGGCGTTGCCCGCCGTGGCGTCCCAGTTCGTGGACCAGGTCATCGCACCGCGCAGGTCCGGGTAGGTCCTGGACGGCTTGAACGAACCGCAGTTCGTTCCCTTGGCGAGGCAGTCCAGGGCCGCGTTCACGATGGACGGGGCGACGTAGCCGCTGCCCGCACCGCGGGTGGACGCCGGGACGCCGAGGCCGACCTGCGACGGGGCGAGGCCGCCCTCCAGCTGGATGCAGGCGAGCGCGGTGAGGAAGTCCACCGAGCCCTGCGAGTACACCTTGCCGTCGCAGCCCAGCATCGAACCGCTGTTGTAGTACTGCATGTTGACGACGGTCAGGATGTCCTTGATGTTGAGCGCCGTCTTGAAGTACTCACCGGACGTCGACTGCATGTCGATGGTCTGCGGCGCCATCGTGATGACGAGACCGGAGCCCGCCTTCGACGACAGGGAGCGCAGCGCCTTCGTCATGTACGTCGAGTTGAGGCCGTTCTCGAGGTCGATGTCGACCCCGTTGAAGCCGTACTCCTGGATGAGCGCGTACACCGAGTCGGCGAACGCGGTGGCGGAGGCGTCGCTGTTGACCGCGATCGTCCCCTTCTCACCGCCGATGGAGATGATGACGTTCTTGCCCGCGGCCTGCTTGGCCTTGATGTCGGCCTTGAACTGGGCGACGGTGTAGCCGTTCAGGCCCGCCGAGTCCAGGTTGAAGGTGACGGCACCGGGTGTGGCCGTGGCGTCCGCGAAGGAGACGGCGATGATGTCGTAGTTCGCGGGTACGTCGCTGAGCTTCTGGACGGTCGCGCCGTTGTTGAAGTTCTGCCAGTAGCCGGTCACCGCGTGCTTGGGCACGGAGGTCACGGGGCCGGGGCCGGGGTCGTCGGCCTTGGCCGTACGGCCGCTGACCGCCGCCGACTTGACCGACTCACCGGCGGAGTTGGTGGCACTCACGGAGAACTGGTACGCGGTGTCCGCGGCCAGCCCGGTCACGGTCGCCGAGGTGCCGGTGGAGGTGGTCGCCTTCGTGCCGCCCCGGTAGACGGTGTACCCGGTGGCGCCGGACACCGCGTTCCAGGACAGGGACACGGAGGAGGACGTCGTCGTACCGACGGTCAGGCCGGCGGGGGTGCCGGGGATCGCCGGTTCGGGGTCCGTACCGCCGCCGCCGTCGGGACCGGTCACCGCGACGTCGTCCACGATGTAGGGCGTCTGGCCGTACCAGCCGTGGGTGTAGACGGTCACCGACGTGGTGGAGGCGCCGGTCGTGAAGCTGGTCCTGAGCTGCGTCCAGGAACTCGACCCGGGGGACCAGGTGGAGACGTCCGTCGTCCCGGTACCGCTCGCGCCGATGTAGGCGTATCCGCCCTGCGTCCAGGAGCTGAGCGCGTACGTGGAGTTGGGCTTCACCGCCACGGTCTGGGTGCACTTGGCGTGGTCCTGACCGGCCGGGGTGCCCTTGAGGGCGGACGCACCGCCGTGGACGGGCGAGGAGACGGTGCTCCCGCTCCCGGCGGAACAGGTCCAGTTGGAGAGCCCGGACTCGAATCCGGCGTTCTTGGCGACGTTGACGTCGGCCGCCTGCGCGCTGCTGACGAGCCCGGTGACGGTCAGGGCGCCGGCCGCGAGGACGGCGACCGCCCCGCCGAGGAGGGCCCGGGAACGGCCTCTTCTGTGTCTGCTGCCTGCGGAGCGTTCCACTTGCTGCCTCCGGTGGGGGAGTTGGGGGTGCTGGCGCGAAACGGTGGCCACCGCTGGCCATAAACTGGTCCAGACCAATCAAGTTGTCAAGACCTCTGGCGGCAGCTCGTCCCAACCCGCACAATGAACGGAGGCGTTCAGGCGTCGTCCTGCAGCCGTGCCACCATGTATCCGCTCACGCACCCCACAGCCAGGACGGCGTTCGACATGAACAGCCCCTCCGCGGCCATCTCCTCCCACTGCACCGCCATGTTCAGCAGCTGCGCCACGATGGGCACGGCGATCGCCGCGGTCACGTGCTGCGGCAGCGAGTCGCGGAAGGGCTCGCGGTGCACCCGGGCCGCCGCCCATGCGGCCAGGGCGAGACAGATCGCGTTGGGTATGTGGATCAGCAGGAGACGGCCGCCGAAGGTCTCCATCCGTTCCGGGGTGGCCACGTGCTCGTACACGACCGTGGCCTGCACGTACTCGGTGACGACGAGCACGACGATGCCGGCAGCCCAGGCGCGGGCCAGCGCGAAGACGGCTGCCCCGCGTCCGTCGTCCCGGTGGGTGGGGGTCCCGGGGTAGCTGTAGCGAGTCATGCGGGTGTGCCTCCGTCTCGGCCGGTGAACAGCATCGATCGACCTACTTCACCGTGATGCTCTCGATGATCCGGTCCAGGTCGGATGCGGCCAGCGTGCCCTTGGCGGCATCGATACGGACCGCGTACGTCTTCTTCTCCGAGTCCAGGCCCGTGATGATCACGCCCTTGACGCGGGTGCCCTTCGCGGGGGTCCCGTCCTCGCCGCCGGAGGTGAACTCGAACTCGACGCGCTTGGCCTCCCGCACCTCCTCCGGGCCCTTGACGGAGACGTCCGACTGCTTCTTGAGCGTCGCCCCGAGCGCGATACCGGCCTCGGCGCCGATCGCCGCCTCCTCCACCGAATCGGCATTGGTGAAGTCCAACTGCACGGTGATCGTGCCGACCGTCCTGCCTTCCTGTGTCAGCCGGGCCCCGGCGGCGTTGAACTTGCTGCGCTCGGCATCGCTCTGCGCCTTGAAGTCGGCCGGGTGCGCCACCGAGACGGCAGGGGTGGTGAGCTTGCCCCACCCCTGCGGTGTCCTGCCGGTGGCGGCGTCGTCGCCGCATCCGACGGCGAACACGCCCAGGGCGAGGACCAGACCCCCGGCGACCAGTCCGCGCCCGGTACGTCCGCCGCGAGGTGCCCTGTCCTGCTTGATTCCGCTGCTGTTCATGGCTGGCTGCTCCTGTCGGCCGTGATCAGTTCGCACAGTAGCTGTACGGCACATAGCTCCGGCTGCCTCCGTTGGGTGCCCCGAGGAACTCGGCATCGTTGAGCATCTCCTCCTTCTTCTCGGTGGACACCGAGAAGCCGACACTGAGGCCGAGGTTCAGCTCGAAGCCGTACTCCGCGGCCTCCGTCTGGCCGGTGTACGTCGTCCGGCTCGAGAGCCCGTTGTCGAAGAGCAACTGCCCGAACGGGTCGTCGGCGCCCGGTCGCGACGTCGGCGCGTGGTCGCTGAACATGTAGCTGAAGGGCATGCCGTACTTGCCGTTCCCGTCCAGCCAGTTCTGCGCGATCGCCCGGTCGGCGTCACCCTCCGGGCCCGGCTTCAGCACCACCGAGTTGGTGACCACCTCGATGCCGGTCTCGGAGTCACCGCCCTTGACGCTTCCGCTCCCGCCGCGCTTGTCGTCGCCGGACTTCCCGTTGTCGCCGCCGACCTTGACGCCGTCCTTGACACTGCCCTTCTCCACCGTGCGGGTCATGTCGATGCGCAGGAGCTCACCGGTCTCCTTGTCATGGGTGACGGTGATGGAACCGGTCTGCGTGGTGGAGGCGCCGGCTTCCCCGCTGATCGGCCCGGCCTCGTACGAGGCCTTGGTGCCGTACTCGATCGCCGCGGAGTACGTGTACGCCTTGGTGCCCTTGAAGTTGTTGTCCGTCCAGGTCACCTCGGGCGAGAACTTGAAGTTGCCGCCCAGCGCCGCGCTCAGCTTCTTGTCGTCGCCCGCACCGATCTTGATACCCGCGGCGGCGCTGGCTTCGAAGCCGACCTTGCCGTAGCTGATGTGGCGGTCGCCCAGCTTCTCGTCGATGCTGTTGCGGAGCTTCTCCTCCTCGGCCATGGGGCCCTTGCCGAAGAGGTAGAGGATGCCGTTGCCGAGCCCCGCCCCCTGGGAGTTGGCGTGCCGGTTGGTCAGCTCGTACGTTTTGAGCAGCTCGATGTCGTCGCGGAAGGACTTGGCCTCCTCCTCGCTCTTGAAGACCCAGGTGTCACCGTTGGTGACCTTGAGGCCGGCCCCGAGCTCCACCTTGTCCGAACCGAATTTGCCGACCTTTGCACCCGGCTTCCAGTCCTTCTTGGCGGCGATGGAAGCGGCGTCGGTGAAGGTCATGGTGACCTGCTGGTCGTTCTCGTCGACCTTGCCGTCACCGTTCATGTCGGTCTTCGACTGGAAGGTCTGCTGCTGGAAGCCGTACTCCTCGCCCCATTCGATGAACAGGACCTTGGCCTTGGCCCCGGCCTTGTCGGAGATGGACGAGAGCTGGCAGAGCGGAGGCTCGTAGTCGGCGTCGGTCTTGGGGGCCGCCTCGTTCTCACCGCCGCTGCCGCATTCCCCGAAGGTGACGGCGCACTTGAACCGCTCGGCGATGCGTCCGCCGACCTGGGTCGCGGTGAGCGCGCCGATGATCGAGGTCACGACCACGACCATGCCCACGTACTCCGTCGCGGTGGCGCCGCGGTCGTCGAGCGGCAGGCCGTACCAGCTCCTGTTGCCCCGCCGCCCGGAAAGCGACGGTATTCGCCCGATCTGATCCATTCGAGGAGCTCCCTTCGCACCCGGCAGCCACCGCCGGCAGGAACCGGAGACTACGGAGGGAAGCTGGTGAGGGGCGTGGGTCCTGGGGCCCCAATCCGGGCCCATAGTCCGAGCTGGGCCCGGATTCCGCGTCCCGTGACGGAACGGTCGGCGCTCTCACCATTGCTGACGTGCCACAACAGCGAGTGGATCACGCCTCATCGTGAAGTACGCGATTAAACCTTCTGCTGGTACGGAATTTAACGACCGGTCACATCTCCCGATTTGGGTACGAGGGCCCTGTGTGGAACTCCTGTGGAGTGACTTACTGGGTGCTGAAAGGTGTTCTCTGCATCCGGGTACGTGGATAAAGTGCTGGATCAGGAGCACGGAGCAGGGAGCGATTGCGGCCGGCGGTACGCGGCGGCCGGAGCCGAACGGGGAACAGCGTGCCGACCGCAATAGCAGTGACCAGTGCCGACCTGGTCCTACCGCCCACCGACCAGCAGACGCCGCCCGCGGCGCTCCTGCAGGCGCCCGGTGACCAGGCGTTGGACCAGGCGCTGGTGGACATGCAGGTGCTGCTCGATCAGCACGGCTACGTCATCGCCGTCTATCCGGCCAACATCGCGACCGCCCACGAGCGGCGGCTGCACACCATCCGCAACATGCTCGAGAGCGACCGGATCGCCCTGCTCAAGGTGGATCTTCCGCCCCTCGGACTCGCCGTCCTGGTGCGGCAGCTGCGGCAGTTGTCCATCTGCGACTTCAGCGCCGGAGTGGTGGCATCCGCCGCCAGGCTGCTCGCCCACTACATCCACGCGGGCGCCCTCCTCAACTCGGTCACCAAGCTCGACCGGGTCCCCGTCAGCCTGAAGGCCCACGCCAAGTCCTGGGTGCCCGGATCGCAGTTCGGGGTGCTCGCCAACCCGAACCCCCAGCTGATCAAGATCGGTACGGGAGAGCTGGCCGGCCCCGAGTTCGGGACGCACCTGCTGGTCGCCAAGGGGCAGCTGCAGTCGGACTGGGTGACTGGCACGATCGCGCCGGCCTGGCAGGTCCAGGCCGTGCACGAAGTCGCGCTGCCCTCGGATTCGCCGGGCTGGTGGGGCACGTCGAAGATGATCGAATTCGCTGCTTTCCTGCCTGATATCTCGGTCATCTACCAGCTGGTTTCTTCGGTCCGCAGGGAGGTCTGCACCTGGTGCGGAAATGAACTCATCGGCGACCGCTGTGGGTTGTGCTCGGCGCCACTGAAGCCGCAGGAGAACCAAACGCGCGCTTCCGGTGTCCTGAACCAAGGAACACCCATGCGCCAAGGGTCGTAGAACACCGCACGCACCGTGCGTCCCCGCCGTGCTTGTCGTCAACCGGACAGGTCAACCCGACGGGACAGCCGGACGGGACAGCCGGACCGAGAGGCTCCGGAGTCCCCGCGCCCGTCCGGAACGACCCCGCTCCTCCCCGCTCCGCCTCATGATCCGAAACGGCACGAAACCGCTCCGCCCCTCTGCCCGCTCATCGGCCCACGTCTCCCAACGAGGTTGCTCCGCTCATGAACTCACGGCAACGCCGCGGCGTCATCCTTCTGCTCCTGTCGGTCCTCTGTGCCTTCGGCGCCTTCGCCGGTGTGCTCTCGGTGATCAGCGACGTCAACTCGAAGGTCGGTCCGGAGGTGACTGCCTACCAGGTGAAAACGGACGTGGCCCCGTACACGGCACTTGAACCGGGGCAGTTCGAGAAGGTCGAGATGCCCAAGCGCTGGCTGTCCGAGAACGCGGTCACCGACCTCGCGATCATCAACGGCAAGATCGCCGTCACCCAGCTGCGCAAGGGCTCCCTCCTCCAGGACGACATGCTCGTCAAGCGCCCCCGGGTGGAGAACGGCGAGCAGGAGATAGCCATCATGATCGACGCCGCGACCGGTGTCGCAGGCAAGATCCGCCCCGGCAACCTCGTCAACATCTTCGCGACCTTCGCCGCCGAGAACGAGGGCGACAAGGCCACCTCGCGCGTCATCGTGCCCAACGCCAAGGTCATCGACGTGGGCGAGCTGACCGCCCTGGACCCGAAGCGGGACGACCGCAACAGCGGCCCGTCCGAGGCGGTGCCGATCACCTTCGCCCTCAACACCACGGACGCCCAGCGCGTCGCCTACGCCGAGTCCTTCGCCGAGCACGTACGTCTCGCACTTCTCCCGGAGAACAGTCCGACCACGCTCCGTCCGGGCGAGGGCAGCTACAACCTCGACGAAGACAAGAACAAGTGAGGGCCGGATGAGCACAAGAATCCTCCCGGCCGTCGGTGATGCCGACGCCGCCCGATCCATCACCACACTGCTCAGCCAGCTCCCCGACGCGGAGCCGGCCGGGCCTCTGGGTGACTCGACCTCGTTGCTCGACACCCTGGCACGGCTGGCCGGCGAGTCCCTCGACGAGCTGCCCGAGGTCGTGCTGGTACATGAGCGGATCGGTCCGGTTCCAGCCCTCGAGCTGATCCGGGAGGTGGCCCTCCGCTTCCCGGCGGTCGGGGTCGTGCTGGTCACCACCGACGCGAGCCCGGGGCTCTACTCGGCCGCCATGGACTCCGGTGCACGAGGCCTGGTCGGCCTGCCGATCTCGTACGAGGAACTGGCCCAGCGAGTACAGGCCGCCGCGGCCTGGTCCGTGGGCGTCCGCCGGCACCTGGGCCAGGGAGCGGACGTCTTCACCGGCCCGGGCGGCACGGTCGTCACCGTCAGCGGAGCCAAGGGCGGCGTCGGTACGACGGTCACCGCCGTCCAGCTCGCCCTCGCGGCCAAGGCATCCGGGCACACCGTCGCACTCGCCGACCTGGACCTGCAGTCCGGCGACGTCGCCTCGTACCTCGACGTCCAGTTCCGCAGGTCGATCGTCGACCTCTCCACCATCCAGGACATCTCGCCCCGCGTGCTCCAGGATGCCCTGTTCAACCACGACACCGGAATCGGGCTCCTGCTCGCTCCGGGAGACGGCGAGCGGGGCGAGGACGTCAGCGACCGGGTCGTACGCCAGACCATCAGCGCACTGAGGCACCGCTTCGAAATCGTGATCATCGACTGCGGTACGCACATGAACACCGCCAACGCCGCCGCGATCGAGATGGCGGACCGGACCCTGCTCGTCACCACACCGGACGTGGTGACGGTCCGCGCCGCAAAGCGCATGGTCCGGCTCTGGGACCGGCTGCAGATCCGCAAGGCGGAGGAGACGATCACGGTCGTCAACCGCTACACCCGCAACACGGAGATCCAGCCGCCCCTGATCGAGAAGATCACGGCCACGAAGGTGGCCCGGATCGTCATCCCCGCGAACTTCAAGGAACTGCAGGCGGTCGTGGACGCGGGCCGAATGCAGGATTTGGAGGCCAAGTCCACGGTGAAACAGGCACTGTGGGGACTCGCGGGAGATCTGGGACTGGTCAAGAACGCCGAAAACCCGGACAAGCAAGGCAAGTTCAAGGGTGACCGAGGTGCCATCGGTGGCCGGCGCGGACGTGTGAAGTGACGAGCGAAACGATGCGACCGAGGGGGACAGTTGAACCATGAGACTTCCAGGAACGGGACCTGTCACGGGCCCAGGAGGCGCGGCCGAACACCTCATACCCGGCGCACTCGAGCCGCCGGATGACGGGGTCCTGCGCGCCGCGCCGGGCCGCCGGGGCGGACTCCGGGGTGACCGGGGCCAGGCGGCCATCGAGTTCACCGGCACCCTCCCACTGATTCTGATCACGCTGGCTCTGCTCTGGCAGGCGGCCGTGGTCGGATACACCTTCATGCTCGCGGGCAACGCGGCCGACAAGGCGGTCACCGCGGCCACGACGGCCAACGGCAGCGTGCTGCTGGCGTGCAGGCAGGCCGGGCGGGAAGACCTGCCCAGCGCTTGGGACGCGAACATCAACTGCCACCCCTCGGGTGACCTGATGACGTCCCGGGTGGACGTCAAGGTGCCGCTGCTCTTCCCCGGAGGGTTCAACACACCGATGACGCTGACGGGCGAGGCTTCGGCAAACCTGGAGAGGGGCTGGGGATGGTGACCCGCGCACCGCACATCCCAATGCGCGGCCGCCGGACGCGTAGCGCTTCCGAGAAGGGCCAGGCCGCCATCGAGTACGTAGGCGTCCTCACCCTCCTCCTGGTCGTCGCCATGGCGGTGGTCCAGCTCGGCATCGCGGTGTACGCGGCCCAGCAGGCAGGCACGGCCTCCCGGTCGGGTGCCCGAGTCGGCTCGTACGACCGCGCCTCCATGCCTGCGCAGCAGGCAGCGCTCGCCTCCATGAGCGGTTGGCTGACCGACGACGCCGACGTCGACGTACGGCACGGCTTCGACGAGGTGACCGTGACCGTGGAGATCGACATCCCCGCCGTGATCCCGATGTTCGACTTCGGGTCCGTCACCAAGAGCGCCACCATGCCGCGCGGTTGATCTCCGTGCCACAGCACCATCAGAGGGAGTTGAGAGCATGAGTCTGCGGGCGCGCATCACCAGTCCCGAGCCGACGAACGGGCTGAGCGAGGAGAGCCAGCTGGTCGGGGTCTACCGCGCCAAGCTTCTGGAGGAGATCGACCTCGCCGAGATGTCCGCCCTCGCGGCGGCCGAGCGCAGGGCGCGCCTGGAGCGCGTACTGGGCCACATCATCAGCCGTGAGGGACCCGTCCTCTCCTCCACGGAGCGCTCGCAGCTCATCCGCCGGGTCGTCGACGAAGCTCTCGGCCTCGGCATCCTGGAGCCGTTGCTGGAGGACGCGTCCATCAGCGAGATCATGGTCAACGGGCCGGAGCAGGTGTACGTGGAGCGAGGCGGCCGACTCGAACTCCTCCCCATGCGCTTCTCGTCCAACGACCAGTTGATGCAGACCATCGAGCGCATCGTCTCCACGGTCAACCGCCGTGTGGACGAGGCGAACCCCATGGTGGACGCCCGGCTGCCCTCCGGTGAGCGTGTCAACGTGATCATCCCGCCGCTCTCCCTCAAGGGCCCGATCCTCACCATCCGCCGGTTCCCCCGGGCGTTCACGCTTCAGGAGATGATCGGCCTCGGCTCGCTCGACGAGCACATGCTCGTCCTGCTCGCCGGACTCGTCCGCGCGAAGTTCAACGTGATCGTCTCCGGAGCCACCGGTACCGGAAAGACCACCCTGCTCAACGCACTCTCCGGCTTGATCCCGAACGGCGAGCGCATCGTCACCATCGAGGACTCCGCCGAACTCCAGCTCCAGCAGTCCCACGTGATCACGCTGGAGAGCCGCCCCTCGAACGTGGAGGGCAAGGGCCAGATCACGATCCGCGACCTGGTACGGAACTCCCTGCGTATGCGCCCCGACCGCATCATCGTCGGTGAGGTCCGTGGCGGGGAGACCCTCGACATGCTCCAGGCCATGTCCACCGGTCACGACGGCTCGCTCGCCACCGTCCACGCGAACAACGCCGAGGACGCGCTGATGCGTCTGCAGACCCTGAGCTCCATGTCCGAGGTCGAGATCCCGTTCGTGGCGATCCACGACCAGATCAACAGTGCCGTCGACGTGATCGTGCAGCTGACCCGTCACGCCGACGGTTCCCGCCGCATCACCGAGATCGCCGTCGTCGACTCCCACGGCCGCGAGGACTACCGCATCGTCTCGGTCTGCCGCTTCGCCGCCCAGCCGATCGGCGCCGACGGACGCGTCGTCGGCAAGTTCGAGTACTACCCGCTGCCGCGGCGGGTCGCCGAGCGCTTCTACATGACCAGCGAGGCCGTCCCGGCCGCGTTCGGTGTCGCCCAGACGGAGGAGCAGCTCGTCGTACGCCGATCCACCGCCTGACCCGGTCCCGCCGTCCCCGCCCCTGCCCGCCGCTCACTGAGAAGGTCCCCGCCCGACATGGATAATCTTCCGCTCCTGACGATCGGAGTCACACTGCTTGCCGGCCTGTTCGCCGTCCTGGGCGTGCACGGCTACTCGGCGGGCAAGGCGCAGCGGCAGGTCCTGTTCGACCGCATGTCCCAGACCGGACAGGTCACGATCGGCGGACGCGTCCGGCGCTTCCGCGGGATCGACCGGCGCCTCCGGACGACGAGCCTCGGTAAGCGCATCGAGCGCAAGATCTCGGCGACCGGCCTCGATCTGACGCCGGGCGAATACGCCGTCTACGTCGTGGCCGCGTTGCTCGGCCTCTACTTCGTCATCGGGTCGATCTTCGCCCCGTTCTTCGGCCTTCTCGCCGCTCTGATCGGCCTGTGGGGCGGCAACGCCTTCCTCAACTGGCAGCGGACCAAGCGCACCGAGGCGTTCATCAACCAGCTGCCCGAGCTCACCCGCGTCCTGGCCAACGCGACCCAGGCCGGCCTGGCCCTCCGTACCGCGATCGGGATGGCCGTCGAGGAGCTCGACGACCCGGCACGGGAGGAGCTGCGGCGGGTGGCCGACCGGCTCGCCGTGGGCCACTCCCTCGACGACGCGCTCAACGAACTCGTCGAACGGCTGCCCTCCCGCGAGCTGACCGTCCTGGTCTCCACCCTGATCCTCTCCAACCGGGCCGGCGGCACGATCGTCTCGTCGCTGCGCAACCTCACGGAGACGCTGGAGGAGCGCAAGGAGACCCGGCGAGAAGTGACCACGCTCCTGTCGCAGGTGAAGGTGACAGCGGTGGCGGTCCCCATCCTCGGGATGGGCTTCCTGCTGATCATCAATGGCATGCGGGACGGGGCCCTGGACGACATGACTGCCGCGACAACGGGCCGGATCGCCGTACTGGCGGCGGCAGGCCTGTACGGCCTGGGCTTCTTCCTCATCAACCGGCTCACTCGCGTCCGTATCTGAATCCGACGGCCCCGAAGAATTAGGAGAGAGGACACACCATGGATCTTCTGATCGCGGCCGTCTTCGGACTCGCCGTCTACGGAGCCTTTCACGGCATCCGCATGTACCGAGCCGACGCCAAGCTGCCCGGGGACCTGGCCGTCGCGCTGGAAGTAGGTGCCACCCGCACGACAGCGACCGGCTCCGCGATCGACCGCCTCGGCATGCGATACGCGCCCAGGGTGCTGCGCATGATGGGGCCCAAGCGGGTCGACAAGGTGCGCCGCAAGTTGGACATGGCGGGAAACCCCGGCGGCATGACCGTCGACCGCTACGCGGCTCGCCGTGCTGTCTACGGGGGCCTCGGCGCCATCGCGGCGCTGGCCATGCTGATGAACGGGCAGCCGATTCTGGCCGTCCTGCTGGCCGTGTACGGCTTCTTCTGGACCGACGTGATCATCAGGGCCGCCATCGGTCGCCGCAAGGACGACATCGACCGGACCCTTCCGGACTTTCTCGACGTCCTCGCGGTCGTGGTCTCCGCCGGCCTCGGCTTCCGGCAGGCGCTGGAGCGGGTATCCGAGAAGTACTCGGGCCCCTGGGCGGACGAACTCCGCATCACACTGCGCCAGATGGACATGGGTGTCAGCCGACGCGACGCTTTCGACCAGCTGCGCAAGCGCAACGAGTCGGAGCAGGTCTCGATGTTCGTCTCCGCTCTCCAGCAGGGCGAGGAACTCGGCGCACCCATCGTGGACACCCTGATCCAGATTGCCAACGACATGCGCCGCACGGACGCCCAGAACGCCCGCCGCAAGGCCTCCAAGGCCGTGCCGAAGGCCACGCTGATCGTCACCAGTTTCATGCTGCCCGGGACGATGATCCTCATTGCCGTGGGCTTCTACTACGCGGCCGACGTCAACATCGGAGATGTCTTCGGAGGCTGAGCGTGCAAAGGGACGACTACAGAAGGAGGAGGTGAACCAACCATGGGACCACGAACGGCGCAACTCGCTCTGACTGGAGGCCCGGACGCGTCCACGGTGGCAGGTACGCCCGGCCATGTGCCGGCCCTGCCGATTCAGGTGAACGCGCTCCAGGCGCTGTGTCGTCAGCTGTTCGGCTTCCGGCTCGCGATGACGGCGCTCGCCGCGCCGTTCGCGCTCAGCGGGGTCGACGACGAGCTCGGCAGCTGGCTCGTGGGCGCCGCCGTTCTCGTCACCGTCATGGTGTCGTACGTGCTGATGCGCGACTGGGAGCGCTTCGGCCCGATCCTCCTGCGCCACCCCACGCTGCTCGCCGCGGACATGCTCTTCGGCGCGCTCCTGCTCTTCGCGGCTTCTCCGGACTCCACGTTGTCCTACGTCACGGTCTGCACCCCGCTCCTTGCCGGCCTGGTCTACGGCTGGCGTGGCGGTGCGATCTTCGCCGCACTCCAGTCGCTGCTGCTGGCTGCTGCGTACGGAGTGAGTGAGAAGGTCGAAGCCGACGCCTCGGCGCTCCTGGTAGTAGGGCTCTGCATCATGGCCGGGGCCGTCGGCAGCACCCTGCGGGGTCTGCTGCTCCGGTTCGGTGCGGCCTCCCAGGCGCTGACGGACACACGGGCCCGTCTCGCGGTCAGCGGCGCGGTGGAGGAGGAGCGGGCCCGTCTCGCCCGCGAGATGCACGACTCCGTTGCCAAAACCCTCCACGGTCTCGCTCTCGCGGCTGAAGGACTGGCCAGCACGGCGGACCGTATGGACCCGCTCACGGTCAAGCACCAGGCCGAGCTCGTCGCCCGATCCGCCCGCCGGGCCGCAGCAGAGTCCCGGGAGCTGCTCTCCGACCTCCGTAGGGAGTCCGGTCTGGACGGCGGCGTGGACGTTCTCGACGAACTGGCGGCACGCACACGTGACTTCGAGCGCCGTCACGGGGTCAAAGCCGTCTTCCGCAAACTGAGTGAGGGTCCCGTCCCTCTCATTCCGCATGCCGTGGCGCGGCACGCACTCACCATCGCGACCGAGGCCATGGAGAACGCCCAGCGCCACGCGCACCCCAGTTATGTGGACGTCTCCGCGGGCCTGGTCCGTGACGTGGTGCGCATCAGCGTGTATGACGACGGCGAGGGCCTGCCCTCGGGCACCTCGCTGGCCGACCTGCGCAAGGCGGGCCACTTCGGCCTGGTCGGCATGGTCGAGCGAGCCGCGTCCATCGGTGCGCGCATCCGCATCGGCCGAGGCCGCGCGGCACGGGGGACCGAGGTGCGCCTCGACCTCTCGCTCGCCGCGATGGATCTGGCACCTCCCGCACTCCCCAGCACCCCGGAGTACCGGCCCCCGCTCGGGCAGGAACCCCCGCAACACGTATGAACCCGCAACTGAAGTTCACAGAAGACCATTTACGCCACAGTCCCCACCCTTGAGAGAGGAGGCCGCACCATGCCGGACGAGATCTCCCGCAGCTCCGGAGAGCAGTGGACACAGCACCCGCATGTTTCGCAGCACACGTCCTCGCACCCCAGCCCGCTCAGCTCCAACCACACCTCCGGTGCCCAGATCTCCGCGGCATCCGGAGAGCTCCCTGCCTTCCCCGGCCCCGCGGCCATGCCCCCACCGATGCCCCTCAGAGTCGTCGTGGCCGACGACAATCCGGTCGTACGGGCAGGCCTGACGGTTCTGCTGCAGGGCCGCGACGACGTCGACGTGGTCGCGGAGGCGGGTGATGGCCGTCAGGCATACGAAATGACGGTGCAGCACCGCCCGGACGTCGTCCTGTTGGACGTACGGATGCCGGGAGTCGACGGAATCTCCGCGCTGCCCCACCTTGTACGCCTGGCACCGGTCCTGATGATGACCTACAGCCGCGAGAGCGAGATCGTCCACGAGGCGCTGCGTCTCGGCGCCGGCGGGTACCTCGTGCACGGCGAGTTCACCGCCGACCAGCTCGTGGCCGCCGTCCGCGACACGAAGGAGGGGCGGGCCCACTTCTCGTATTCGGCGTCCAGCGCTCTGCTGGAGTCGGTGCGAGAGGGCGGTATCCCGCCGGGGCAGGGCGGTCAGCCCCTCCCTGAAGGGCTCGGGACAGCCTTCACCGGACAGGGGTACCGACCAGCGTCTCCACCGGGACATCAATCTGCACCCGCACACAACACGCGGGAACGGGCAATCCCCGCATCGGGATCAAATGCCCAGGTCAGCCCAGGGAACAGCGAGTTGGGGCAATCTCAATTCGTTCAAAAGGCTTCGCTTGCGCAACCTTCTGTGGCACATTCAACTTCAGAGGGCTCCTCGATGGCGCCTCAGGGAATCGTCGAAGAGCTGAGTGAACGGGAGGTGGAAGTGATGGGTCTGATCGCGTCGGGCATGACGAATCAGCAGATCGCGGCCACCTGCTTCATCAGCCAGAAGACCGTCAAGAACCACATCAATCGCATCTTCGCCAAGTTGAACGCCGGCAGCAGGGGCGAGGCCATCGCCTACTGGCACCGCGTGTCATCAGGGGGGTCGACGCATCGTGGTTGAGCGCGCCGTGGGCCCGAAGGCCCAACTGGACCAATGGGCCCGGAGTTGGGCCCGCAGGCCCATGTGGACGGGTGTTGCCCCGACGTACGTTTCTCATGTCGAAAGCGAGACCGGCCAGGAGGAAGCCGGAAGCGCGGACGACACGAAGACTTACGCAGCAGTGTCGGCCGGCTCGCGGTCGGCCGAACTCGGAGGGGAACACCATGATGAAGGACACCGCACTCAAGGCCGCCGTCAGCACCCAGGTCTACGTGAACACCTGGGCGAACACCACCGTCGAGCACATGAAGCGTCGCCGGGACAAGGGGCAGGGTGCGATCGAGTACGTCGGCATCACGATTCTTGTGGTGGCCATCGTGGTGGCACTGCTGAACACCAAGATGGGCGACACCATGGGCACCAAGTTCAAGGAGAAGATCAACGAGGTTCTCAACAAGTGAGTTCGCCAACTCACCGCGAGTCAGGGCAGGCCGCACCGCTGTACATCACAGCGGTGGCGGGCCTGCTCTTCCTTGCGTTGGTCTTCTTTACGTTCGGTGAGGCGGATGTCCGACGCAACGGTGCCCAGAGTGCAGCTGATGCCTCGGCGCTGGCGGCAGCCCAGGAGTCCCGTGGCCAACTCAAGTTGGACCTGAAGGCCCACATCACGGATGCCGCCTACTTCACCTATGTGTTCAACGGTCCCTTTCCCGGTAGCTTCAACGGCTGCTGGAGGGCTTCCAGGTTCGCTGCTCAGAACGACGCCGGCGATGTCAACTGTGGATGGCTGTTCGACGGGCGCTGGGGATTTCGCGTGGCCGTCAAGTCGAACAAGGGAATGAGCGCGAATCTGGTTCCGGGCACCGAGGGGAAGAAGGCGGAGGCAGAGGCTGTGGCCGTCGTTGAATCGCGTTGCAAGTTCATCCCGAACCCGGACACGACGGGGACGTCCATAGGCACGGTCGTCTGTGACGGCACGACGTGGGTGGTCACCCCCAAGGACCTGGCCCTCATGCCTGACATGGCCGATCTCTTCCGCGTACGACTGGCCGAAGACTGATCAACGAATGAACGCAAAGGATCTCGCATGAAATTCCGGCACGTGAGGAATGTGCGCCGGGCTGGGGCTGCCGCCCTCCTGGCTTCGACACTGGTGTTCTCCGTGGCCGCATGTGGCGGCGACAAGGAGGGGTCGGACAAGGCGCCTGCTGCCTCCTCTGAATCAGGCAAGGACAAGGGGGAGAAGGCTCCTGAGGGCGAATCGTTGCCCGACAGGAGCAAGACCCTTGCCACCCTCAAGAACGACAAGGGTGTCGAGATGGTCGTGTACTCGGCCAAGCGTGACAGCGGTGGGTTCCTCACCATCAGCGGTGACTTCAAGAACCCGAGCTCCGAGGACTACACCACCCCGGTGGTGTGGAGCGGGCAGGAAGAGGCGATCAAGGGTGCGGGCCCATCACTGGCGGCCATGACACTTGTTGACTCAGTGGGCAAGAAGCGTTACTACGTGCTGCGCGACACGGACAACAGGCCGCTCACCACGAGCAACTACACCTCGAGCATCGAGAGCGGAAAGAGCCTCAACTTCTTCGCTCAGTTCCCCGCTCCGCCGAACTCGACGACCAAGATTGACCTTCAGTTCCCGGAGTTCCCGAACGCGACGATTGAGATCTCCTAATGAGTGCCGCCATCACCACCACCCGGCGTGTCAAAGCCAGTGTGGCGATGACCGCTCTGGCCGGTGCGCTCGTGATCGCGACCGTGGGTGTTCCGGAGGCGGTCGCCGATGACAGCCCGTACCCGTCCGCTTCGGTGGAGCCACCCGTAAAGGTCGATCCCAACGACACCGACCTGAAGCTCCCCGACGGCGCCACGCTTGCCGCGCCCAAAGTCCTCGACATCAAGTCCGTCATCGAGGACCTGGGCGGGGAAGAGCGTCGCGAGGACACCAACACCGACATCAAGTTCGCACTCCAGGCCGAGGTCCTCTTCGGCAAGGACAGCGCGAAGCTGAGTTCCGCGGCCAACGGTCGCATCAGCGCGATCGCTGCCGAGATCAAGAAGCAGGACGCGAAGAAGGTCCGTGTCTTCGGCTTCACCGACAACCTGGGTTCCTCCGCGCACGGAGACGTTCTCTCCAAGCAGCGTGCGGAGGCTGTGCACAACGTCCTGGAGTCGTCGCTGTCCGGTTCCGGCATCACCTTCGAGATCCGTGGCTACGGCGAGCAGTACCCGATCGCTGACAACGGCACGGAAGACGGCCGTAAGAAGAACCGCCGGGTGGAGGTCTCCTTCCTCCGCGCCGAAGGATCGGAGTCCTGACCTGCTGGGTCAGGAACGCAGGGCCTGAAAAGTCGCTTTGCGATCACGGCGAGAACTGCACGGCGGCGGCACTTGTGCCGCCGCCGTGACTCGTATGTCGGGTAGCCCGTGAGCGGTATGGGAGCGAGCGGACCCGAGAGGAGCCGACTGAGGCCTCCGCTTCAGCAGGACCCGTTGTCGTACCCGGCTGGCAGAGTCCCGGCCATGGACACCTCGGAATTCTGGAACGTCGTCGCGACCGCTCGTTCTGCCGTCTCAGCGGACAAGCCCTTCGCCGAAGCCTTGGTCGATGAGCTGGCCACCCGTACCAGGGACGACATCCTCCGCTACCGGGAACACTTCGACGAGGCGCGGGAAGCCGTGTACCGATGGGACGTATGGGCAGCTGCCTACCTCATCGGCGGCGGTTGCTCCGACGACAGCTTCATGGACTTCCGCGCCGGCCTGATCGCGATGGGACGCGAGTGGTACGAGAGGGCAGCGGCTTGCCCGGACAGTCTTGCGGAGCACCCGGCAGTGACAGCGGCCGCGGAGGTGCACCGTGACGAGGCTCTCTTCTACGAGGAGGTCAACTACGCCGCCAGCGAGGCGTTCGAGCGCATCTCCGGTGGCGGAGAGGACTTCTACGAGGCATGGGCCGAGTACAGAGCCTCACGGGACAGTGCCGAACCAGACGCCGAAGGCATGGGCGAGGACTTCGACTTCGATGACCCCGATGAGATGCGTCGTCGACTCCCGCGGCTCGCCGCCCTCCACCTCGGTGACGCCCCTTGACAGACCTCGCCGGGCAGCGACTCCGCATGGCGATGTCCGCCCTCGGCGGCGCTATTCCTTACTCCGGCGACTACTTCGGGGCCTCCGTCGCCATAGGACTCGCATCCAGTAGGCGATCCCACGGCCTCGGACGGCCTCCCGGCTCGAAGAGCTGTCACCCGGCCCCGTCACCCGGCCACACGCCACGACGTCGGCCTCGACTCCTCACTGGCTAGCCCTATCGCCCGACAGCGGTCGGTGGCGGTTCTCTGCTCGCCGGCCGGGCGGCCTTCTGCGATCAGTGCATGTTGGGTGCGATCTGGTTCAGCGGCCCGGTGATCGGGTCTGTTGGTGAGGCAGTCGGCGGGGGCGGCCAGGAGCCGCCCCTGCACCGACCAGTGGTCCGCGTAATCGTGGAAGATGGAACTCATGACAGGGGACGCGGGCGAGATCGTTCTGAGCAAGCAAGACCTTCGTGAGGTTGCCGCGTTCGCAGCGGCATGCGCGGAGACAGCGCTTGAAATATTCGAGGCCGATCACCCGGACGACTCGCGGCCGCGAGACGCTATCGGTGCCGCGTGGGAGTTCGCACGAGGCGGCGAACGCGGGAAATCTCTGCGCGACACGGCATCAGCGGCCCTCAAAGCGGCCAAGGACGCGGACACTGCGGCTGCCCGAGAGGCTGCGTGGGCGGCGATGTCTGCGGCAGGCGCGGCCTACCTGCACCCGCTGGCCAAGGCGACCCAGGTCAAGCACATCCTCGGAGCGGGCGCCTACGCCGCCAGGGCGGCCGAGCTCGTCGCCGGCGATGATCGGAGCGTTGGTGTCGAACATCTTGGGCAGACGGTGCACCGTGCGACACCAGTTGTCGTTGACGTGCTGAAACGCTTCCCGGCGGCGCCGAGTGGCGGTGGACGGGTTGGTGCGTTGATCCGCATCCTGGACGCTGACCTTCGTTCGCTCACCATCGCTTGACTCGCCGGAGTGAGAAACCGGGGATGACGACGCTCAGTGAGCGTATTCAGCTTGCCCTGTCCATGGGGGGACGGCCTAGGCGACTGACGTCATGCGGTGAGGGCTGATGGCGGCTCCCGGCATCGACGCTTCGAACGGTAACCCCCGCAGTGGCGCGGTCGTATGGGCTATCCGTGCAGAGAGGACAGAGTGGAATGAGCGTGGTGGAGAGCTGGTCCCGCGTGATGAATCTTCTTGAGCAGCACGCCCCGGCCGAACACGCGGATCTGCCTGGGCCCGCTACGGAACCGATGCTCGCGGCCGCCGAGGAACGGATGGGTATCCCCCTCCCTCAGGATCTGCGGGCGTGGCTGCTGCAGAACAGTCTGGATCTTCCTGAGGAGGATGTGGACGACGATGTGGCATGCTGCGGCTTTGCCGGGTTCCCGGATGAGGGCAGCTTCTTTCTGGGCATCCGGGCGATGGAGAACCTCTATGCGAACCGCTCCAGGCCCGGTGGATTCGACCCTCCGGACCAGCCGGATCATCTGTTCTGGCGTAATGAGTGGATTCCGTTCCTGTCGGACCAGGACGGCTGGATGGGAAAGTTCATCGACACGCGGGACGGGCGTATCGGCAGGTGGTTCGTGGGCGAGGTCACGAGCACGGGCGAGTACGAATCACTGGCGCACTACTTCGACTCCGTGGCGGAGATGCTGACGAAGATCGCCGATGGAAACCATCCGGTCTGCGAGGTCGACGAAGGGCGACTCGTCTGGTCGTGACACAGAAGTGCTCCGGTTGTTCCGCGGGCACTTTCCCTTGAGCATTCGCAGGGTGGCCACCGATGGGGGCGCCGTAGGCGGCGTGAGAGCAGGGGCCGCAACGGACAGGGGTCAGGGTGCTGTCGAGGGAGGCGTTGGACGTCTCAACTCAATGGCAAAGAAGCCCTGTTGGTGCCCTGTCCCCACCGCCACCGCCCATGCCTATGTCACGGCTGTCACCAGCATGACCGTCGACCGGGCCCCGGGCCTGCAGGTCTGTCCGCCGGTGGGGCGACTCGGCCCGAGGATCCCGCGAGCCGCGATGAGTCCTGCGGTGTTCGGCGGTCATACTGTCGAACCCGTTTCCCAGGAGGACTTCTGATGCGCAGAGTGACCTATGCAATGAGCATCTCACTCGACGGTTACATCGTCGGGCCGGACGGCGGCTTCGACTGGACGGCGCCCGACGACGATGTCTTCCGCTTCTGGATCGACGAGATTCGGGAGGTCGGCGTCCACCTGCTGGGCCGACGGTTGTACGAGACGATGCTGTACTGGGAGACAGCCGACCAGGACCGATCGCTCGACGTTGCGGATCGCGAGTGGACCGATCTGTGGAAGCCGCTCCCCAAGGTGGTGTTCTCCACGACGCTGTCGGCTGTGCAGGGCAATGCCCGCCTGGTTTCCGGCGGTCTGGCTGAGGAGATCGAGCGGTTGCGGGCCGAGCCGGGGGAGGGCGACATCGCGATCGGCGGCGCGACCCTCGCCGCCGAGGCGGCCGCGTCGGGTCTGATCGACGAGTACCGGGCCATGGTCTACCCCGTGCTGGTCGGCGGTGGCATTCCGTTCTTCCCTCAGAGCGAGCGCCGGGTGGATCTCGAACTTGTGGAGACCCGCACCTTCGGTGAGGGAGTCGTCTACCTCCGCCACCGCGTGGCGCGCTAGCCGGCTCGTCCGCGGCGCCCGGACCGGCGGCGGGCGGGCATCCCGCACGGCAGCCGGGCACTTGGACCGTTCAACGGCGCCTCCTGTGGCGCAACCTCGCCTGGTGCTCTGTTTGCGCGTTCTCCGTTTCTCTCGCCACCGGGTGTACCGGCGTCTCCAGTGGGTCGACAGCGCCGAGCTCGTCGGCGAGCAGTCCGGGACAACGGCTGCCGAACCCCTCCGTAGCGTCCGCCCGTGCTGAGGAGAGACTCGGTGAGCAGCTCGAGGAGGCTCTCGGTCCGGACGGGTTGGGTGGGAGCGATCCCCTGTTTGTCGAGGCGGGTCTTGAACGCGTCAGCGACGGCTTCCACACCGAGCCGGGACTCGTGCGAGGGCGCTCTTACGCGTTGGCGGTCGTCTGCGCCGGAAAGGGTGCGATGTCCCTCTCCACAGCCCCGGCCGACCCCGTCCGCCGGACCGTGAACTGCGACGGTGTCCCACTTCGTCTGCGCGTCACAGCGTCAGCGGCCGAGGCCGGGATCGATGCCGAGGCGATGCCGGGAGCCACGGGAATGGTTGCCTGGCGCCTGGACAAGGCCGACGGGTAGGTCAGGGGCTCACGCAGAACGCGGCACACCTCCTCGCCCCGCATCGATGGAGCGGACTCGCGGGACCGGCGGTTCCGGATTGGGCCGGGAGGTGGGTCCCTGGGCCTACGCGCCGGGCCGGGGCGGCTGAATATTCTCGCTGGTGAGCCGGTTGGCCGGCATCGAAGCGAAGTGTGCACGCTGTGATGGGGTGAGGCGTTCCATGGGTGCCGGGTTCTTCCACTCGTACCACTTGGGCTGGACCCGGGTGGATGCCGGAACGCTGCTCGGCGATCTCGAAGCAGCGGGGCTCCGGCCGGCTCATCCGGTCACCGGGCGCATCGTGCTCGACGGCCAGGACCTCGCATCGCCGGTGTCCGGCGGGACCCGGTCGCCGGTCTCCAGGGAGCAGCTGCTCTCCATCGCAGGACTGGAGCGACTGGACGGGATCGGTGTGCGGCTGTGGGTGAGCCATGACCTGGACGTCCTGATGCGCATCCGCCGGGCGGGTCCGGGTGTGGCCGTGGCCGAGTTCGGCCTCGGAGGGCTGCCTCCGGAGGAGGTGGAGAGGACCGTGCGGGCGATCAGGCTGACGGTCGGGCGGGCGTCCGTGTTGTGCATCGGATTCGTCGTCGACCGCGAGGGTGCGACGGCGGGGACGGACTGGGACGGTGTGGTCGTCGACGGTACGGCCGGTCTCGACGGGTGGCCCGACGCCCTTGCCGTACGGGAGGACATCGCGTCCCGGCACCCGCAACTGACGGACCTGGAGTCGGTGGAGCAGTCGCCGTGGCGGGTGTTCGGGAGCGCCGCCCTCAGCGTCTGACGCGCCCCCCGGCGGCGACGCGGGCGAATGAAAGTCGTCATTCGGTGAGGGGGAGCCAGGCGCGAGCGCGCGCCGCCCCGCGCCGGTGCTTGGCCGGTTCGACCGCGCCGCGCCGGGGTGCGTGGACCGGTTCGATGTCCAGGCTGCCGACGGCCACTTCCGACCGGCCGCCCCGCCCCTTCCCCCCCCGGTGGGCGGAGTTGGGTCCGTGGGCCCAAGACGCCTGATGTGTCCGGTGGTTAGCGTCGTATGCATGCCAGTTCTGGGGGTTGTGCGTCGTCGGTTGCGCCGTTGGTCGCGGAGGTCTGTGCCGCGTACGGATGTGCGTCTTGCGGGTCTGCGTCGTTCGCAGCGGGGTCAGGGTGCGATCGAGTACGTCGGCCTGGTCGTCGTGGTCGTGGCCATCGTGGGCGCGTTGCTTGCGACGGGGATGGGTCCTCAGCTGGCGGAGCGGTTCGGCACGGCTGTCTGTCAGGTGACCGGTGGCAGCAACTGTGGTGGCGGTGACGGTACCGAGGCCCAGGACGGCGATTCGGGCGGGCCGGGTGACGGGGTGCCGGCGTCGGACGACGGTTCTCCGAAGTCGCAGTCACAGATCGACTACGACGCTGCGCTGAAGGAGTTGCAGGACGCTCAGAAGGAGGAGAAGACCAACTCCGACAAGGCTGTTGAGGCGGCCAAGGAGCTGGCGAAGATCCTTGCCGACGAGTTGGGGATCACGGATGCGCTGGACTGCGTCACCAAGGGTGATATGGGTGCGTGTACCGAGACGTTGATCAACGTGCTGTTGAGTCTGGTGGGTGGTGCGGTCGGGAAGCTCGCGGCGAAGTACGGGGCGCCGTGGAAGTGGAAGAAGGCCGTCGAGCTGATCAAGAAGCTCAAGAAGCACGGTGGGGATCTGTATGACGGGCTGACGGGTCTGATCAAGAACCGCAAGAAGGTTCAGGACGCGGAGAAGAAGCTCGCCGACGCGAAGAAGAAGCTCGACACCGAGAAGAAGGACCCCCCGAAGAAGGACGAGAAGCCCGAGGACAAGCCGGACGACAAGCCGACCACGTGCCCGGCCGCCCACAGCTTCCCTCCGGGAACGCCGGTCCTGCTCGCGGACGGGCGCCGCACCGGGATCGAGAAGGTCACCGTCGGCTCCATGGTGTACGCGACGGACCCGGACACCGGACTGTCCGGACCCCGCCGGGTCGAGCGGCTGATCACCACCCACGACGACAAGCACTTCACCCGGCTCACGTTCCGTACGCCCACGGGGCCCGCGGTGGTCACGGCCACCGACACCCACCCGTTCTGGCACCTCGACCGGCGGCGCTGGCTCGATGCCGGAGACGTCCGGCCCGGGGCGCGGCTGCGTACGGCGGACGGTACGGCGCTTGCGGTGGCTTCCGTCTCCCGCTACACGGAGCTGCGGACCACGCACGACCTCACGGTCTCAGGCATCCACACGTACTACGTGGTGGCCGGGTCCGAGGCGGTCCTGGTCCACAACACCGATTGCGGCGTCCCGATCTCGAAGGGGCGATGGGACCATATCTGGGACCGTCACGTGAATCGGTCGAAGTACCCGAACAAGAGCAAGTTCACCACCACGAGCAAGCCGAAGATCGAGAAGATGATCAAGCGGGCGCTCAACGGTGAGACACGCGACGGAACCTACTACCACAAGTTCCCCTCAGCGATCGGGAAGACTGCCGCGGGCGACCCCCAGTACTACATCCGGGTGGTCGTGCGCGATGGGAAACTCATCACCGCGTTCCCGTCCGCGGCGCCGTAGCCGGCGTCGTGGCGGTGTCCCGGCAGCGGGACAGCAGCGATACAGCAGCGAGACGAAAGAGACGAGGGCCGCCCCCATGGGTGTCGACGCAGTGCTGAAACGGGTGGACCAGCCCGGCACGAGTCCCAGACGGCGCCGGCTGACCCAGGTCGACGTGTTCGTGGACGACGCGGACACCTTCGCCAGGCTCTGCGACGGGAGCGCCCTGCCGATGCTGTCCAGGGTCGACCTCTACGGAACGCTCGTTCTGACCGCCGCCGAGATGGAGCAGCTGCTCACCGAGATCGACGGAACCCGCTCCGGCACCACCGGGGCGGCGCAGCGGGCTGCCCTGGACGAGGTCGGCCGCCTCGCCAGGATCTGCCGGGACGACCCGGCGACGGAACTCCATCTGGAGGGCGACTGACCGCCCAGTACACCTTCCTGACCGTCCACCGGCCCACGCCCGACGCCATGGCGGCGGCACTGGCCGACGTGGTCGGGGTGACGGCTGCGGAGGTGGACGTCGCCGATGAGGAGGCCGCGACGGCGGAGCGCGACTGGGGTGCCCTGGTGCTGTGCGGCTTCCGGGGCCTCACCGGTGACCTGGCGCTGTACTGGGACGTGTACGTGTCACCGGACGCGGGGTCCGTGCCGCCGGCCGAGCCCGAGGCCGCATCGCGCCTGGCGGCCCGCCTGGGGACCGTCGTGCTCCATCCGGCGCAAGGGGTCCGCCCGTCGGCCTACTGGGCCGTCGCGCCCGACGGATCGCGTACCCGTGCCCGGGTGCTGGAGGAGGGCACGGGCGACGAGGAGTGGCCTCCTCTCACCGTGGACGCCGTCGAGGAACGGATCGGCCCACTTCCTGGGGCGCGGGTGGGACCGATCACGGAGGACGGCCCGTCCGGCTGAGTGTGCCGAGTTGGGCCCGTGGGCCCAAGACGGGCGGCCGTCCAGAAAATAGCGTCGTCGCGGCAGGTGATCGACGCCCGTCCCGGCGTACCCCCACGGCGCCGGGGCGGGCCGCAACCGGAAGGTGACGACGGAGATGCCCACGGCTGAGCAACTGACCCTGACCGAAGAGGAGTCCCGGCTCCTCCAGCAGGGCCTGATCGAATGGAGCGGCCCCGCACGCTGCACGGAGGAGTTCGCCGTGGCCATGGGCTTCGACGGTACGGAGGACCTGAACCGCCGGGGCATGTGGATACGAAGAGCCCTCGCCGAGAGGGAGGCCCTGGAGCCGATGGACTGGGCGCGGGCCCTGCTCGCGACGGAGCTGGCCTTCGCCAGTGATGTGGTCGGCTCGGGCTACGAGTGGTCGACCACGACCGGCTGGCCCGACGACACCACGGTACGCGTCCTGCGCTCGACCCAGCTGAAGCTGATCCGCACCGTCGCCCCGCTCGTCGGCCGGGGTCTCGGCACCCGCGGCGAGGCCGAGCGGTAGTGGCCCACCTGCCGGCGCGCGTGAGCGCGCTGAACCGGATGGTCGGGGCGGCCGGGGCGGCCGACCGCCCGGGACCGGTCGACGAGGACCGGTGGACGGACGGTCATGCACGGTGGGAGCTCTATTGCAGGGCCGCCGGGCAGCCGGAGGCGGCGGAGCTGTTGCTGGCGGCCGTGCGGGCGGAGACCGACCTGCCGCTGTCCTCCTCGGTCGTGGTGATGATGCTCGAGAAGGTCCCCGCCGAAGGGCGCCGGCGCTGGGTCGACGCGCTGCGTCCGGAGAACCGTGGCTTCGCCGAACGGCGCTCGGACGAACTGGCAGTCCTCGATTCCCTGGACCGGGAGGACCGCTCGTTCGACGCCGGCGATGTCGAGGCATGGTCGGACTGGCTGCAGCTCCGTGCGGCGCAGGGGGAAACGGGCGGGGACGGCCACGTCCTGGACCTGCTTGCCGAGCACGGCAGGACGAAGAGGATCCGCAGGCACGCGGCTGAGTCCGCAGCCGGCCGCCGTGCGCGTGAACGATGAGCCCTGCGACGACCCGGCCCCGGGCCGGGCTGCCCCGGGACCGCTGAGGACCCGGGCGACGCGAGCCCGGAGGCAGCGGCGGCGCCCGCGATTGGGAACGGAGCGGGCGCCCTGCCCATAATCGGCCGCATGCACGACAACCTGACCGGCGCCCGGCCGCCGGTGCCGCCTCCGTACCGGCACGCCGTCCGCCGCCGTGCCGCAGCGGCGTTCGAGGCCGCAGCCCCTGCCCTCGGGGCCTACGCGGCCGTACGGGTCATCGGGCTCCTCGTCTTCTGGGTCGCCGCCTCCCTCGCGGGCAAGGACGCGCTGAAGCTGCTCGGCGGTCGCTGGGACTCCGTCTGGTACCAGCGGATCGCCGAGCACGGTTACCGCTACACCGTCACCCTTCCCGACGGCAGCATCCACTCCGACCTGGCCTTCTTTCCGCTCCTGCCGGCACTGGAACGCGCCATCGCCGAGGTGACCCCGCTCACCGTCCGGGGAGCGGGGATCACGGTCGCCTGGACCGCGGGGCTGCTGGCCGCCTGGGGGATCTTCGCCGTCGGGGCACGCCTGCACGGGCGGCGGACCGGGGTGGTGCTCGCGGCGCTGTGGGGCGCGTATCCCACCGCGTTCGTGCAGTCGATGGCGTACACCGAGACGCTCTTCACCGCGCTCGCCGCCTGGGCGCTGTACGTCGTGCTCAGGGACCGCTGGATCGTGGCGGGCGGACTGTGCGTCCTGGCGGGGCTGACCCGGCCCTCGGCGGCCGCGCTCGTGGCCGCGCTGGGGATCACGGCCCTGGCCGTCCTCGTACAGGAGTACCGGGCGGGTGACCGGGCGGGCCTCCTGCGCAGGCATGCGCGGATGCTGGCGGGCGTCTGCCTGGCGCCGCTGGGCTGGCTCGCGTACGTAGTGTTCGTCGCCGTGCGGGAGGACAGCCCGTTCGCGTACTTCGAGGTCCAGGCGGCCTGGGGCAACAGCATCGACGGAGGCCGGGCGCTGGCCTCCTTCGTCGTCGGCCTCCCGCTGCCCGCCGCGCTCGGGCTGTGCGCGGCACTCGCACTACTGGGATGGCTGGTCGCCCTGTGCGTACGGCAGCGGCAGCCGCTTCCCGTCCTCGTGTACGGGATCGCCGTCGTCGTCATCTCGCTGATCGGCTCCGGGTACTTCGGGTCCCGGCCGCGCCTGATGATGCCGGCGTTCCCGCTGCTCCTGCCGCCCGCCGTCGCGCTGCTGAGGCTGCGCACGACGGCCCGTACGGCCGCGGCCGTCGGCGTCCTCGCCCTGGCCTCGGCCGCCTACGGGGCGTGGACGCTGCTCGGCTCGGGACCGCCCTGAGCACGGCGGGGTCCGTTTCCCGCCCGCCGTTTGGGCCCACGGGCCCACGCGCCCGCGGCCTCCCGGTTGTTAGCGTGCAGACTCCGGGTGCACTGTCGGTCAGGAGCGTTGAACGATGAAGGTACGTACGACTGTCATGGCGGCCACCGCGACCGTCCTCTGTCTCACGGCTGTCGCGTGCGGGCCGGACGACAGCGCGGGCAAGGGCAACGGCAAGGACAGCGGCAAGGCCACCGGTAAGGCGAGCGCCTCACAGACTCCGGGCGCCGACGCCGGATCCGCTCCCGGTCCCGCGCCCACCAGCAACGGCAAGACGCTCACCGAGGCCGAGCTCACCAAGGTGGCCCTGGCCAACGGCGAGCTGCCGGACTACGACTTCGCCACGATGCCGGGCGGCGACGAACGCGGCACCGAGCAGTCCGAGAACGCGGCCTGCCGGCCGATCGCCTCGATCATCAACGGATCGCCCGAACCCGCCCCGGCCGCCACCGTCTTCCGTACGGCCATGGACGTCTCGGAAGAGGGCCAGGACGACCAGACGGTCGTCACCGAGATCCTCACCTCGCACGCCCCCGGCGAGGCGGAGCGGCTGCTGAGCACGGTCCGCGACGCGGTGAAGGCATGCGCGGGCGGCTTCCGGACGACGAGTGACGACGGACCGTCCACGTACACCGAGGTCAAGGCGCTGCCCGCGCCCGAGGCGGGGCAGGAGGCGCTCGCCTACCAGGTGACGGGCAGCATCGAAGGGGAAGGCGTGCCGCTGGTCTTCCAGCTCGTACGGACGGGGTCGACGGTCGTCACCTTCTACGCCGCCAACTTCACTTCGGCCAGGACACCCGAGGTACCGGCCGCACTCGTCACCGCACAGGCGGCCAAACTCCCCTGAGGCCGGCAGGCGAAGGGCCCTGATCAGCGCAGCACCGTCACCCCCAGCGCCGCGAACAGGGCCACCAGGACCAGTGAAACGGCGGCGATCGCGGCGACGTTGCGGACGCGTTCCTTGGTCGGGCGGGACGTGACCTCGATTCCCGTGTGAGAGGGGAAGGCGTAGTAGTCGCGGTGCGGGTCGGCGTGGACGCGGACATGGGCCAGCGGGAGGCGGCGGAGGGTGGCGCGGCGGGCGACCTCGTTCTTCCGCAGGGCCAGGAGCGGGGCGATCAGGGTCCGGTCGGACTCGTCGAGGTCGTCCGGGAGTTCGTCGGCTGCGCCGCGCAGCACGGTCTCGTGCCACCGGCCCGCGTTACCGGTCGTGCGTCTCAGGTCCAGTCTGCCGAGCCGCCGCTCCTTCTCCCGGTGGGGGCTCTGGTTGATGAAGCCCTCGGTCCACACCGTGAAGCGGCCGGTGCCCGCGCACACCTGGTGGACGACGCGCTTGGAGCCCTCGCAGGTACCGCACTGCACGGAACCCGTCTTCTTGCAGTCGGGGCAGTCCAGTTGGCGTCGGCCGCCGCACTTGGGGCAGGCCACCTTCGAGGTCCGGCAGCGTGTGCAGAGGACCCGGTGGGCCGCGGGGGCCGCAGCGCGCGGGTGCGGAGGCCTCCCGACGCGACGGCGTCCTGTGCCCTCGCACTCCCAGCAGGCGTCCGGGCCGCCCTCGCAGACGGGGCAGTCGACGAACCGGGGGCAGTCGCGGACGCCGCGCCCGCCGCACGGCTTGCAGACGTTCGTCCCGCCCCTGCACTTCTCGCACCGCTCCTCGTCGAGCGAGTCCCTGCGCACCAGCAGCCAAGCGTCGGACCGCTCCGGATCGTCCGGCGGGGCGACCCGGTAGGACTCGATGTCGGTGTACGTCGGCCGGCCGGCCAGCTTCTCGCGGCGGCTGCCGGGCTCCCGCATCGGGCGCTCGCCGCGCTCCTCGATGGACCGGACGATGCGGAGGTCCAGCAGGAACTGCCAGGTGAGGACGGCGGCGCCGGGATCGGCCAGGCGTGCGGAGACTCCACGGCGGCCGGCGTACGCCTCCACCGCCTCGAGTATCTCCGCGTCGGACGGTACTCGGGCCACGGCCGCTCCCCCCTGTCGACGACCAGACGCTCAGGGTAGGAGCGGCCCGCAGGTCCGGCAAGGTCGTCGCAACGGCGTGCGGCAGCCGGTCCGCGGAACGCCCACGAGCCGTGCTGCGGTACGCAGTTCGTGCCCGACTACGGTGTCGTGGCGGTCACCTGGACCCGCGCACCCGGCCGCAGCCCCCACTTCTCCATCGCGCCCGCCTCCGACTCCACCACATGGCGGGCACGCGGCCGGGGCAGGCCGAGGCGGCCCGGCTTCATCGTGCGGACCGCCAGGACGTTGAACTTCCCGTCCAGATACGCCACATCGATGGCGAACCGCATCCGGAAGGTGTGCACACTCCCGCACGGCGTGATCAGGAGTGCCCCGTCGACGCCCTCCACACCCAGCAGCCCCCGCATCCGCGCCCGGTAGGACGCCGCGATCCGCAGCGGCACCTCCTGCGTCCGCGCATCCGAACCGACCGTCAGCGTTCCGCCGCCATTGCGCCATTTCCCCATGGGCACCGACCGTAGCCGCCGGAGCCCCGATCTGGGTCCGGATCGGTCACCGGTGGGCCCCAGGGCCCAAGACCCCAGCCGTGCCGCCGGATTAGGGTCGGCGTCGTGGACGCCACACTGATTGCGATCGCCGCGCTCTGGGGCGCCGCCACCGGACCGCTGCTCCCGCGCGCCGCCTACCGGTTCTCCGTCGAGCCGGAGGAGCCCTGGCGGGCCGCGTGCCCGGCCGGGCACGCACTCACCGGACCGGGCCGCGGCTGGCTCGGCTCGACCCGGTGCGCGACCTGCGCCGTGGCCGTTCCCTCGCTCCCGGCAGGCGCGGCCCCGCCGGCCGCCCCGCCGGCCGCCCCGCCGGCCGCCCCGCCGGCCGCCCCGCCGGCCGGACGGCACCGTTACGCCCCAGCGGTCCTCGCCCCCCTCATCACCGTCCTCGCGTGCGTCGCCCTCGCCGCCGCCACCGGCGCCCGGCCCGAGCTCGCCGTGTGGCTGCTGCTGGCCCCCGTCACGGTGCTCCTCGCCGTCATCGACCGCAGGGTCCACCGGCTGCCCGACCGGCTGACGCTGCCGTTGGCCGGCGCCGCCGCCCTGCTCCTCGGGGCGGTGGCCCTGCTGCCCGAGCACGCCGGGTCGTGGACCTCCGCCCTGCTCGGCGGAGCGGCGCTCGGCGGCTTCTACTTCCTGCTGTTCCTGATCAACCCGAACGGCATGGGCTTCGGCGATGTGAAGCTGGCCCTGGCCCTGGGCGTCGCGCTCGGCTGGTACGGGTGGGCGGTGCTGTTCGCGGGAGGCTTCGCCGGGTTCCTGCTCGGGGCGCTGTACGGCGTCGGCCTGATGCTGCTGCGACGGGCCGGGCGCAAGACGGGCATCCCGTTCGGCCCGTTCATGATCGCGGGCGCGCTGCTGGGGCTGCTGTTCGGCGGACTGGCCGCCTGACGGGGCCCGGCCCCACCGAATCTCGGTCGCGTGCGCCGCACCCGGCTGACACGATTCCCGCATGAGTGAACAGTCCCCGGCTGCCGGGTCCCAGGCTTCCGACGCGCGTTTCGATGCCCTGGTGGCCGAGGCCGCCGCCGTGTCCGTCGACGGCTGGGACTTCTCCTGGCTCGACAACAGGGCCACCGAGGAACGCCCCTCGTGGGGGTACGCGCGGACCATGGCGGACCGGCTGGGGCGGGCGCGGGCCGCGCTCGACATCCAGACCGGGGGCGGGGAGGTCCTCGCCTCCGCACCCGTACTGCCGCCGCTCACCGTGGCCACCGAGTCCTGGCCCCCCAACATCGCCTGTGCCACAGCCCTGTTGCACCCGCGCGGAGCCGTCGTCGTCGCGGACGCCGACGAGCCGCCGCTGCCCTTCGGGGACCACGCCTTCGATCTGGTGGTCAGCAGGCACCCGGTGACCACATGGTGGGACGAGATCGCCCGGGTGCTGACACCCGGCGGCTCGTACTTCTCGCAACAGGTGGGTCCCGCAAGCGTCTTCGAGCTCGTCGAGTACTTCCTCGGCCCGCAGCCCCCCGAGGTCCGCAACGGCCGTGACCCCGAGCGGGCGCGGGCCGACGCCGTGGCCGCGGGGCTCGACGTGGTCGACCTGCGTGTGGAGCGGCTGCGTACCGAGTTCTTCGACATCGGCGCCGTCGTCTACTTCCTGCGGAAAGTGATCTGGATGGTGCCGGGATTCACCGTGGAGGCGTATCTGCCCCAACTGCGCTCCCTGCACCGGCTCATCGAGGCCGAGGGGACTTTCGTCGCGTACAGCGCCCGGTTCCTGATCGAGGCGCATAAGCCCCGGTAGGGCCAACGGGCCTGTGCTGTAGCCGGTTTCACTGCCACCGGACGCAACGGCAGCACCCGCTCCTCCGTCCTACCCATGGGTGGTGCGACCCTGGTGGTCGAGCGCACAGCGAAGGAGCAGGTCATGACGGTGGGAAGGGACACGCCCGGCGAAGAGATCCGCCGGCCCGCCGGCCGGCCGCGCCACGGCAACGCCGACTGGCTCACGGGCGCGCGGATCACCGCGGTCCACGGCCTGTTCTACCGCCCCGAAGGGCGCGCCGGAGAGCCGGAAGCCGTCGGCTTCCTCCTCGACGGCGGCCAGTCGGTCCTCATGACCTGTGTCTCCGACTGGACGCTGCGCATCACTTCGGGCAGCTGGCCCGGACTTCCCGACTGGTGTGTGCCCGCAGGGCAGTGGCAGTTCGCGCCGCTGAGCCAGCTGCCCCCGCCGCCGTACGGAGGAGCCTGGACGGTCCTGGGAACCCAGGAGCGCCGGGACGAGCACGGCGAGGTGCACGAGGCCGTCATCCGGTGCGAGAACGGCGACTTCGTGGTCGTCGGCGGGGACACGGTCGCGATCCGTTTCGTCCAGCGCTGAGCTGCCGCGGCGCGGGGCCGTCTACGCGTGCGCGCCCACCGCCACCTTCCCCACGGTCAGCTCCGCCGTGCCCTCCAGCACGGCGCCCACCCGCTCCACCTGCTCCTCCAGTGCCCGCAGGTGTGCGGCGCCGAGGACGGACAGCGGCTCCACCGTCACGGCGATCCGCTTCCCCGAGCGGCGCTGGTGCCAGACACCGGCGACCGTGCCGTCCACCAGCAGCACCGGGAAGTTGCCCGCCTGCCCGCCCGCGAGCGCGCGCTCGTACGCCGCGCCGGGGAAGAGCCGCTCACGGGGGAAGGAGGCGATCGTGAACGCGTCGAAGTAGGGGAGCAGGCGTACACCGTGCGCGGGGGCGGTCGGGAAATGGGTGTCGCCCGCCGCCACCCAGGCGGTTCCTGTGTCCTCGAAAGCCACCTCTTCGATGGTGCCGTCCCCGGCCAGGGTGTCGAAGAGCTGTCCGGCCCAGCTGCGCGGCGCGGCGAGCCACCGGGCGAAGTGGGCGGGGGTCGCGGGACCGTACGCGTACAGGTAGCGCTGTACGAGCACGGCCAGCGCTTCGGGTCCTGGCAGCGGCACGTGGCCGGGGTTGGTGTACGTGGCCTTGCGGCCCCGGTTCGGGGCGTAGCACAGGGCGCCCCGGTGACCGGCCAGGAACAGCACCTGACGCCAGCGCGGCCACATGTCCTGGAAGCCGGGCATCACCAGGTCCCCGGCCCAGGGCCCGGTGCGGGCCACGACCTCCTCGGAGAGCTCGTCGATCGTCAGCTCGGCACCGGTCAGCGCGTCGGACACCGCCGCCACGACGGCCTCGACCTGGTCCGGCGTCATCCGCGAGTTCTTCGGGAACGGACTCGTCCCGGTCGGTACGGCGGACAGGGCCCCGGTCCAGAGCGGGAGGTCGCCGGCGGGCAGCAGGTGCACCGTGCCGCGCGGGCCGAACGTCTTGACGAGGGTCCGGTCGGTCCACAGCGCGGTGCGCACATCGGCCCGGGTCAACCCCGCGGTACGCAGGCCCACCGAGAGTTCGGCGGCGGACAGCACCTGGGCGTGCGCGCCGAGCATGGCGGCGACGGCCTCCGCGGGGGAGGAGGAAGGCGCGGGTAGGAAGGAGGCGGGATCCGGGGAGCGGCCTGAGTCCTCGGTCAGGGACTGCCGGGCCAGCCGCCGGGCATTGGCCTCGGGCCAGGTCACGGTCGCGGTGCGGGCGCGTGTCGTCATGGGCCGAACCTAGGACGTCAACAGGACAGTCCTGGTCCTGTATGGCTGGGGCGCGGAGCTTTCGGGTGGCCGGAACCCATGTCCACAGCGAAGTCCGGCGAACTCGGAGAGTAATTATGGAGCGGCGTGGCACGCAGCATCACTTACGAAGGGTTATGGTGGAAACCCCCCCTCGGGCCGGTCCGTAACCCCCCCCACGGACCGGCCCGTTTTTTTGTGCCCGGGCTGTGTGGCCCCTGTGGCTCCTGTGCAGAAGCGGTACCGGCGCCGTGTTCCGGACCGGCTTCTCAGCCCCGGTTGGCCCAGATGTTGGTGCTCGCGGTGTCCACCGCGAAGGTGTCGATCTCCTTCAGTTCGGCCGCGGAGAGCGCCGGTGCGCCGAGCGCGGCCACGTTCTCCTCCAGCTGCTTCACACTCGACGCGCCGATGAGGGCCGACGTCATGCGGCTGTCCCGCAGTACCCAGTTCAGCGCCAGCTGGGCGAGGGACTGGCCGCGGCGTACGGCGATGTCGTTCAGCCCGCGCAGGCGGCGCACCATCTCGTCGGAGAGAAGGTCCGGGTCCAGGGACTTGCCCTGCGAGGCGCGCGACCCCTCCGGGATGCCCTTGAGGTACTTGCCGGTGAGCAGCCCCTGGGCGAGCGGCGCGAAGGAGATGCAGCCCATGCCGGCCGTCTCCAGCGTGTCGAGCAGCCCGTCGGACTCCACCCAGCGGTTCACCATCGAGTACGACGGCTGGTGGATCAGGGCGGGCACGCCCATCTCCCGCAGCAGCCGGGCCGCCTCGGCGGTCTGTACGGCGTTGTACGAGGAGACGCCCGCGTACAGCGCCTTGCCCTGGCGTACGGCGGAGGCGAGCGCCCCCATCGTCTCCTCGAGCGGCGTGTCGGGGTCGAAGCGGTGGGAGTAGAAGATGTCGACGTAGTCGAGCCGCATCCGCCTCAGCGAGGCGTCGAGCGAGGACAGCAGGTACTTGCGGGACCCCCACTCCCCGTACGGGCCCGGGTGCATCTCGTAACCGGCCTTGGTGGAGATGATCAGCTCGTCCCGGTACGGGGCGAAGTCCTGCCGGAAGAGCTTGCCGAAGTTGAGCTCGGCGGAGCCGGGCGGCGGACCGTAGTTGTTGGCCAGATCGAAGTGGGTCACGCCGAGGTCGAAGGCGCGGCGGAGGATGGCCCGCTGGGAGCCGAGGCTGCGGTCGTCGCCGAAGTTGTGCCAGAGGCCGAGCGAGACGGCGGGGAGCTTCAGCCCGCTGCGGCCCGTGCGGCGGTACTCCATGGAGTCGTAGCGCGACTCGGCGGCGATATGGGGGAGGGAATCAGTCACGTTTCTCTCCCTATCACGGACTTGTGACAGACCGGGTTGGGCCCTTACCACTCCTGCGCAGTAATGTGGCGGCTTCGGGAAATGCCGATGCGCGGCGCGAGAGTGTGATGTGCGGACTGCGCGGGATTCCCCCCGGGGACCGCCCCGGACCCCCGGCAACGGGGAGGACGGGCCTGCGGCCCGTACGGAACCGAGAGGGTGAACTCAGTGAACTTGCGCGACCTGGTGTACGGGCTCTACGCACGCCGGGTGGAAGGCCGCCTGGATCACGCGCAGGTGCCCAAGCACATCGGAGTCATCCTCGACGGCAACCGGCGCTGGGCGAAGGCCTCGGGCGGTTCGGCCGTGCAGGGACACCAGGCGGGCGCGGACAAGATCTCCGAGCTGCTCGGCTGGTGCAGTGAGACCGAGGTCGAGGTCGTCACCCTCTGGCTGCTCTCCACGGACAACTTCGACCGGCCCGAGGCGGAGCTCATCCCGCTGCTCGGCATCATCGAGAACACCGTGCGCAACCTGGCGGCCGACGGGCGGTGGCGTGTCCACCACGTCGGCACGCTCGACCTGCTGCCGGCGCGGACCCAGACCGTCCTCAAGGAGGCGGAGGAGGCCACGGCGGGTATCGACGGGATAATCGTCAATGTCGCGGTCGGCTACGGCGGGCGCCAGGAGATCGCGGACGCGGTGCGCTCCCTGCTGCTGGACCACTCCGCCAAGGGCACGACCTTCGAGGAGCTCGCGGAGGTCGTCTCCACGGACCTCATCTCCGAGCACCTCTACACCCGCGGACAGCCCGACCCGGACCTGGTGATCCGGACCAGTGGCGAGCAGCGCCTGTCCGGCTTCATGCTGTGGCAGAGCGCCCATTCGGAGTACTACTTCTGCGAGGTGTTCTGGCCGGCCTTCCGCAAGGTCGACTTCCTCCGCGCCCTGCGCGACTACGCGGCCCGCCACCGCCGCTACGGCACCTGACACGTCCTGAATCACGGGCGCGGTGCGGGCACATCGGGCCCGTTGGACGCCTCTCGGACGGAGTCCGGGGGAGATTGAGGACAAAAGCGACTCGGGGCTCCCGTTGAACTGGGGCCGTGCCTGGTCCACCCCACGCGCATGGCTTCGCGTGTTCGAGGGAATACCCCTGTCAGGTCGATATCCAGTCACAGCCATCCGGATGTCGCAGCCAAGTGAGCGGAGCCCAGTCCGCTCGCCCGGGAGGCCCTTTGCACACGAAGGACCGCACATCGTGCGGCCGACGCGGAGGGCCGGTGTTCGGCCCGCGCAAGGGGTCCGAACCCGGTCCGTCCTCTCCCTTCGGGAAGTTCCGCGACGTCCGTCGCACTCCCCGACCTCGTCCGAGGGGGTACGTCCTTCCGTGGTGACCAGTACTAAGCGCCGCATGCCCGACAGGCGCACCTATGTTCTCGACACCAGCGTCCTGCTGGCCGACCCCAACGCCATGTCCCGGTTCGACGAGCACGAAGTGGTGCTGCCGATCGTCGTGGTCACGGAGCTGGAGGCCAAACGGCACCACCCCGAACTCGGGTACTTCGCCCGGCAGGCCCTGCGCCTGCTGGACGACTTCCGCGTCCGGTACGGCCGGCTGGATGCCCCGATCCCCCTCGGGGATCTGGGCGGGACGCTCCGCGTCGAACTCAACCATTCCGACCCCGGTGTACTGCCCGCCGGCTACCGGTTGGGGGACAACGACTCACGGATTCTCGCGGTAGCGCGCAACCTGCAGGCCGAGGGGTACGACGTCACCGTCGTCTCCAAGGACCTGCCGCTCAGGATCAAGGCGTCGTCGGTCGGCCTCCTGGCCGAGGAGTACCGCGCCGAACTCGCCATCACCGACTCCGGCTGGACAGGGATGTCCGAGCTGTCGCTCTCCGCCGAACAGGTCGATCTGCTGTTCACGGAGGAGACGCTGTACGTCCCCGAGGCGGCCGACTTCCCCGTACATACAGGGCTCGTCCTGCAGTCCGAGCGCGGCAAGGCCCTCGGCAGGGTCACCGCCGAGGGCAATGTGCGCCTCGTGCGCGGCGACCGGGAGGCCTTCGGGATCCACGGCCGCAGCGCCGAGCAGCGGATCGCGCTCGATCTGCTCCTCGACCCGGACGTCGGCATCGTCTCGATGGGAGGCAGGGCGGGCACCGGCAAGTCGGCACTGGCACTCTGCGCGGGCCTGGAGGCCGTACTGGAGCGTCAGCAGCACCAGAAGGTGATGGTCTTCCGGCCGTTGTACGCGGTCGGCGGGCAGGAGCTCGGTTATCTCCCCGGCAGTGAGTCCGAGAAGATGAGCCCCTGGGCGCAGGCCGTCTTCGACACACTGTCGGCGGTCGCCGGGCGCGAGGTCATCGAAGAGGTCCTGGGGCGCGGGATGCTGGAGATCCTGCCGCTCACCCACATCCGGGGGCGTTCGCTCCACGACGCGTTCGTGATCGTGGACGAGGCGCAGTCACTCGAACGGAATGTCCTGCTGACCGTGTTGTCCCGTATCGGGACGAATTCCCGCGTGGTGCTCACTCATGACGTGGCCCAGCGGGACAACCTCAGGGTCGGCCGGTACGACGGAGTCGTCGCCGTGGTCGAGAAGCTGAAGGGGCATCCGCTCTTCGCGCATGTCACGCTCACCCGCTCCGAGCGGTCGCAGATCGCCGCACTGGTGACCGAAATGCTGGAGGAAGGCCGGATCTGACACCGGAAGTCCCAAAGATGCCGCCCGGCGAGCCAAGGAGCTTAGCCGGGCGGCTTCGTGTTGCGCCGTCATTTCCGTAAAACACTTGCTCCAAACGGGGTGTGACCTTTAACACGCAACACAGAATTGCAACGCCCCGTGTCCGTCCGGCAGAGTCTTGCTTCCGTCAGGCCCCGCATACGGCACTTGGGCACCTCCAGAGGCGCCACGCACCACACAACTCAACACTTGCCGTCCGTATGCCGCCCGCGAGCACCACGCGGCACTTCCGCAAGGAAGTTGCCCACCGGGCCCGTGCCTCCCGTGACCCAAGCAGTAGGGAGGCCAGCGTCAAGGGCACGATTGCGCCCGCGAGGTCACCTAAGCGGGCGATGCTGGAAGGACACCATGTGAGCCGGATCTCGGTCCGGGGGTTCGCCGTGGCATCTGCCACCGCGGTTACCACCGTAGGCGCCGTCGTCGGCGTTGCGTCGGGCAGCACTCCCGCTGCTGACGACAACTTCGAGGCTGCCGCAGCCGACACCACGCTGCTCGCAGACATTCCCGCGGGCCAGCAGGCCCAGGTTCAGACCGCTTCCTTGACGCAGCAGGCCGACGCACAGGCCTCCGCTGCCGACGCTGCGGCGAAGAAGTCTGCTGAAGAAACGGCCCGCATCCAGGCCGCCAAGGACGCCAAGTCGAAGAAGCAGGCGGCCGAGGACAAGCTGGAGGAGGAGCGCGAGGCGAAGGCGGAAGCCGACCGCGCGAGCCGCTCCGACGTCCGCGACGCCTCGTCGTTCTCCGCGCAGGGCTCCTACAGCGTGGCCGAAGTCCAGGCGATGGCCCGCCAGATGATGCCCGCCGACCAGTTCCAGTGCTTCAGCAACATCGTGGACCGCGAGTCGGGCTGGAACTACAAGGCGACCAACCCGTCATCGGGTGCCTACGGCATCATGCAGGCGCTGCCCGGTTCCAAGATGGCGTCCGCGGGCGCCGACTGGCAGACCAACCCGGCCACCCAGATCAAGTGGGGCCTCAGCTACATGAACAGCGACCGCTACGGCAGCCCGTGCGCGGCCTGGTCGTTCTGGCAGGCCAACCACTGGTACTAGGAACCTCCGCGAGGTTCCGCTCTCAACCTCGTGAAGCCCCGCACCGTCATACGGTGCGGGGCTTCACGCGTGTACGGTCGATCCGAACAGCTCCGGGGGAGTGATGGGGGCAAGCGGGGGAAAGGGAAAGTTCATGTCAAAACTTCCGGGGTGGCTCGGCCGTCTGGGCGCCGAACTGACGCAGATCGGGGCGCGCCTGGAAGAACGGCGCGCCGAGGACGAACGCCGCGACGACGCCGATTCCGTGTCCTCCTCCACCCTCTCCACCGTTGCCGCCTCCACCGCGGCCGCCGCCGAGCAGGTGCCGCGCCCGCCCGCGTACGCCCCCTCCGTGGCCGCCAGGCCCGATCCGGTGGCCGCGATCCCCTGGGGGATGCGCGTCGCTGCTGAGGCCGGCTGGCGGCTGCTGGTCCTCGCGGGCACGCTCTGGGTGCTGATGCGCATCGTCAGCGCCGTGCAGCTGGTGGTCCTCGCCTTCGTCGCCGCACTGCTCGTCACCGCCATGCTCCAGCCGACCGTCGTGCGGCTGAGGCGGCTCGGACTGCCGCGCGGTCTCGCCACCGCCGTCACCGCCGTACTCGGCTTCGTTGTCATGGGCCTGGTCGGCTGGTTCGTCGTATGGCAGGTGATGGACAACCTCGACACGCTGTCCGACAGGGTCCGCGACGGCATCGACGAGCTGAAGCGCTGGCTCCTGGACAGCCCGTTCCATGTGACCGAGTCGCAGATCAACGACATCGCGAAGAACCTCAGCGACACCGTCGGCACCAACACCGAGGAGATCACCTCCGCCGGACTGCAGGGCGTCACCGTGATGGTGGAGGTCCTCACCGGGATACTGCTGGCGATGTTCTCGACGCTCTTCCTGCTGTACGACGGGAAGCGCATCTGGCAGTGGGTGCTCAAGCTGGTACCCGCCCAGGCCCGGCCGGGCGTCGCGGGCGCCGGACCGCGCGCCTGGCGGACGCTGACCGCCTATGTGCGGGGGACGGTGATCGTCGCACTGATCGACGCGATCTTCATCGGTCTCGGGATCTACTTCCTCGACGTGCCGATGGCGGTGCCGCTCGCCGTCTTCATCTTCCTCTTCGCCTTCATCCCACTGGTCGGCGCGGTGATCTCCGGGGCGCTCGCCGTGGTCGTCGCGCTCGTCACCCAGGGCGTGTTCACGGCCTTGATGGCGCTGATCGTGGTGCTCGCGGTGCAGCAGATCGAGGGCCACATCCTGCAGCCGTTCATCCTCGGCCGCGCCGTGCGCGTCCACCCGCTGGCCGTCGTCCTGTCGGTCGCCGCTGGCGGCATGATCGCCGGCATCGGCGGTGCGGTCGTCGCCGTACCGCTGGTCGCCGTGACCAATACCGTGGTCGGCTATCTGCGGGCGTACGGGCGGGAGGCCGCCCTGCGCCACTCGCCGCAGCCACACGGCGCGACGGCGATCGGGGTGGCGCCGACGGAGGCCCCCGGGGCGCGGCAGGCCAGGGACGTGCCCGCCGAGGACGACGGGACGGGCACGCAGGACGAAGCCGGGAAGCCGTAGCGCGCACCGGCGCATAAGAAGGGCCCCGGGGACGGTCGGTCGTCCTCGGGGCCCTTCTCGTATCCGGGTACTGCGGGTGTTACTCGGCGAGCACGGCCTCGGCATCGAGGGTCACGCCGACAGCCTGGATCACCGAAGCGATCTTTACGGCTTCCTGAATGGTCTCACGGTCCACACCGGCCTTGCGCAGCACCTGCTCGTGGGAGTCCAGGCACTGGCCGCAGCCGTTGATCGCGGAGACGGCGAGCGACCACAGTTCGAAGTCGACCTTCTCCACGCCCGGGTTGCCGATGACGTTCATCCGCAGGCCCGCACGGAGGTTCCCGTACTCGGGGTCCGACAGCAGGTGCCGGGTGCGGTAGAAGACGTTGTTCATCGCCATGACGGCGGCAGCCGACTTCGCCGCGGTGTACGCCTCGGCGGAGAGGTTGGCCTTGGCCTCGGGCTCGAGCTCACGCAGCACCTTCGGCGAGCGCGAGGCGATCGCGCAGGCCAGGACGGTGCCCCAGAGCTGCTGCTGGGGGAGTTCGCTGTTCCCGATGACCGAGCCGAGGTTCAGCTTCAGGTCCTTGGCGAAGTCCGGAATCGCCGACTTCAGTTCGTCGAGTGCCATGTCGGTATCAGCTCACTCGCCCGAGAGGAGCGCGACCGGGTCAAGGGTGTTCTCGCCCTTGGTCCAGTTGCAGGGGCAGAGCTCGTCGGTCTGCAGGGCGTCGAGGACCCGCAGGACCTCCTTGGGGTTACGGCCCACGGAACCGGCGGTCACCATCGTGAACTGGATCTCGTTGTTCTGGTCGACGATGAAGACGGCGCGCTGGGCGAAGCCGTCCTCGCCCTCGATGCCGAGGTCACGCATGAGCTCGTGCTTCGAGTCGGCGAGCATCGGGAAAGGCAGGTCGGTCAGGTCCGGGTGGTCCTTGCGCCAGGCGTGGTGCACGAACTCGGAGTCACCGGAGAAGCCGAGGATCTGGGCGTCGCGGTCGGCGAACTCCTCGTTCAGCTTGCCGAAGGCGGCGATCTCGGTGGGACACACGAAGGTGAAGTCCTTCGGCCACGCGAAGACGATCTTCCACTGACCCTCGTAGGTCTTGTGGTTGATCTGCTCGAACTCCTTGCCGGTCTCCAACGACACGCAAGCGGTCAGGTCGAACTGGGGGAACTTGTCACCGACAGTGAGCACGCGCACTCCTTGAAGCAAAGGAATTCCCTTTTTGGGGGTGTTCCTGGGGGTTGGACGATCTCCACCATGGCACAGGGTGCATTGATCACGGAAATAGCTACACTCGGTCGTGATGATCGGAGGTACCTATCAGTGGCGTACACACATCAGGGCATGAGGGCCAAACAGCCCAGCCTCTCGCAGCTGCGCGCCTTCGCGGCCGTCGCGGAGCATCTGCACTTCCGGGACGCGGCGGCAGCAATCGGGATGAGTCAGCCCGCACTCTCCGGAGCCGTATCCGCGCTGGAGGTGGCACTGGGTGTCCAGCTCATCGAGCGTACGACGCGCAAGGTGCTGCTCTCACCCGCCGGGGAGCGGCTCGCGGTGCGGACCGCTGCGGTGCTGGAGTCCGTGGCCGAGCTGATGGAGGAGGCGGAGGCGGTGCGGGCGCCGTTCACCGGGGTGCTCAGGCTCGGTGTGATCCCGACCGTCGCGCCGTACCTGCTGCCCGCGGTGCTGCGGCTCGTCCATGAGCGCTACCCCGAGCTGGACCTCCAGGTGCACGAGGAGCAGACCTCCTCGCTGCTGGAGGGACTGGCGGCGGGGCGGCTGGACCTGCTGCTGCTCGCCGTACCCCTCGGGGTGCCCGGCGTCACCGAACTGCCCCTGTTCGACGAGGACTTCGTCCTCGTCATGGAGCAGGAGCACCGGCTGGGCGGGCGCACCGACATCCCGCGGGAGGCGTTGCGCGATCTGCCGCTGCTGCTGCTCGACGAGGGGCACTGCCTGCGTGATCAGGCTCTGGACATCTGCCGCGAGGCGGGCCGCACCGACGGGGCACCCGTGACGACGACCGCCGCGGGGCTCTCCACACTGGTGCAGCTCGTCGCGGGCGGCCTCGGGGTGACGCTGCTGCCGCGTACGGCGGTGACGGTGGAGACCGGGCGCAACGAGGCGCTGGCCACCGGGTACTTCGCGGATCCCGCCCCCTCGCGGCGGGTCGCCCTGGCCATCCGGACGGGGACGGCGCGGCACGAGGAGTTCGAGGAGTTCGCGGCGGCGCTGCGCGGGGCGATGGGCACGCTGCCGGTACGGGTGCACACGCAGGGGTGAGCGCCGACGCGCCCACCCCTTGCGCGGTCCTCACTCCGTCCGCAGACCGTCCGGGCGCATCAAGCGCCACAGCAGGGGCAGCGAGAGCAGGGTCACGGCCACGACGAGGGCCCCGCCCGCGCCCGCCAGCGGCAGGAACACCCACCACCGCGTGACCGTCTTCGCCAGCATCCAGGTCATGACGGCCCCGAGCGCGATACCGCCCGCGGTCGCGGCCAGGAGCCCGATGACCACCGGGACGGCGGTCTGCCACAGCACCGACCAGCCGAGCGTGACGCGCCTGGTGCCGAAGGCGACCAGGACGGACAGCAGCCGCCTGCGCTCCCGCAGCTGCTCCAGCTGGGAGACCAGCATGGACGCGGCGATCAGCAGCAGTGTCACCAGCGCGCCGAACCGCAGACCCGTCTGCACACTGGCGTACTGGCGGTCGCGCGTCATCGACGTCAGGGCGGCGACCCGCATGCCCGGGTCGATCCTGGCGGCGGTGTTCCGCACGTACTCGTCGACGTCCTCGACGTCGTCGGCGACCTTGATCTGCGCGACGGTCTGGGCGTTCGGCAGTGTGCGTGGGTCGATGGCTCCGACCGTCGCCATGATGCCCCAGTGCTCCTCGCCGAGCGGGTCGGGTGCGGCGGTGACGGTCCTGGCTTCCGCGGGCAGGGTCCAGAGCTTCCTCTTCTCGCCCGGCGCCAGTCGGACACCGGAGTCGAGTTCGATCTCCTGGCCCTTGCGTGCCGTCCTGTCGACCCAGTCGCTCATCTCCTTGTCGCCCCTGGGATGGACGACGAAGACGTCGCCGTCCGCGCAGGAGCCGATCTCGGCCAGCTCCCTCAGGGTCGCGCAGTCGCCGATGCTGAGCGAGGTGGTCGGAGTGACCTCGTCCTCCTTGTACGTCCCGGGCTTCGTCACATACGTCTCGACCGTGCCGATGACGGCCTCGACGCCCTTCGTGGACCGGAACTCCTCGATGGTCCGGTTGGCGGCGTCCCCGCTGACCTGCTCCGAGAACGTGTGGAACTGGGCGCGCGCCGGGTCCTGTCCCGTGATGTGCGTGAACTCGTCGCCCACCGCCGCGAACAGCATCTGCAGGGCCACGGCGCCCGCCACCGCGACGGCGATCCCGCTGACCGCGCGGGAGGCCGCCCCACTGTTCAGCTGGAGCCGGCGGACGGCGAGCTGCCACGACAGCGGGCCGCGGCGCAGGGGGCGTACGCACGCTTCGACCAGCCAGGGGAGCAGCAGGGCGAGCCCGAAGAGTACGAGGACGGCACCGGCCGCGATCGGGTACGGGTCGACGAACTCGCCCTCGCCCACCCTGCCGGTCACTCCGAGGACGGCCAGTCCCAGGGCCGGTACCACCAGACGCCACCAGAGGCGGCGCCTGCGGCGGCCCGTGTCGCGTACGACGCCCAGCGGTTCGACGATCACCGCGCGCATGGCGACCAGCGTGACCAGTACGGCGCAGAGCGGCACCGCGACGGCGATCAGTGCCGCCATCCACGGCGTGGGCGTCAGGTCGGACGGGAAGACGCTGTAGTCCCACACCTCGACGTAGCCGCTGAACCTGCGGCCCACGAGGAAGAAGACCACGCCCGCGAGCAGCCCGAGCAGCGAGCCGAACAGGGCTTCGCCCGCCGCGATCCTGCGGGTCGACCGGATGTCCGTACCGACCAGGCGGAGGGCTGCGAGTCGGCGGTCGCGGCGGTCGCCGCCGAACCGTACGGCCGTGGCGATGAAGATGGCGACCGGCGCCAGCAGGACGACGCAGATCATGATGACCAGGACGACGAGAGCGGGCGGGAGCGGTTCGTCCCTGACCTTGTCCCCGTACCCGTCGACCCGATGGCCGCCGGAGGCGGCGGTCAGGGTGTCGCTGCCGACGTAGAAGTACAGCTCCCCGGGGGCGAGCAGGCCCGCGTCGCCGATCGTCGCGGTGATCCGGTACGGGAGACGCTCCCGCAGGAGGCTGCCCTCGGGCGAGGCCAGCAGCTTCTTCAGCGCGGGGGAGGCCACCATCTCTCCGGGTCCGGGCAGTGCCCCGACTCCGGGCGGGGTCACCGGGTGCGCGCCCTCAGGGCGCACCAGGAAGCCGCCGACGGCCTGGCCCCTGTACTCGGTCGCCGCGCTGATCCGCAGCACGGTGGTGTCGGACCGCGCGGCCTGCTCCTCGTGGGAGGCCGCGCTCTCCTGGCGGGCGAGGTCGCGATGGGCGCGTTCCGCCAGGAGATGGGGAACGGAGGAGGCGATCAGCAGGAGCGCCACGCCGAGGCCCACGCCGACGGCGGTGAGCGCGGTCCGTGCCCAGCCCTCGCGCCCGCCCGCGGAGGCGAAGCGTATGCCGAGGCCGAGATCGCGCAGCCAGGTCATACGGCGTACTCCACGTCGCGGGAGCGGCCGTCACGGACGACGATGTCGCGGTCCGAGTACGCGGCGACCCGCGCCTCGTGCGTCACGAGGACGACGGCCGTGTCGGCGGACCGGGCGCACTCGGTGAGCAGTTCCATGACGCGCTCGCCGTTGAGGGAGTCCAGCGCCCCGGTCGGCTCGTCCGCGAAGACCACCTTGGGCGACGCGACGAGGGCACGGGCCACGGCGACGCGCTGCCCCTGGCCGCCGGAGACCTCGCCGGGACGGTTGTCGGCCAGGTCGTCGACCTCCAGGCGCTCCATCCACTGCAGGGCGATGCGCTCGGCCTCCTTGCGCCGGGTGCCGTTCAGCCGGAGCGGCAGGGCGACGTTCTCCACGCAGGTCAGCTCGGGGACGAGCTGGCCGAACTGGAACACGAAGCCGAAATCGCTGCGGCGCAGGGCACTTCGTTGCGCGTCCGACATCTCCGAGAGCTCACGGCCCGCGTAGGTGACGGTGCCGGAGTCGGGGGTGACGATCCCCGCGAGGCAGTGCAGGAGGGTCGACTTGCCGGAGCCGGAGGGGCCCATGACGGCGACGACCTCGCCGGGGTGGACGGAGAACGAGACGCCGTCGAGCGCGGCCGTCGAACCGTAGGTCTTGCGCAGGTCGTGCGCGACGAGCAGGGAGCCGGCCGGGGTCATGCCGCCACCACCGCGGCGAGCTGGTCCAGGCGGGCCGCGGTCAGCTCCAGCCAGCGCAGGTCCGCTTCGAGGTGGAAGAGGGCGTGGTCGCAGATCAGCTGGTCGGCGAGGTCGCCCTTGCGCTTGCGGTCGGTGAGGATGCGCATCAGGCGTAGGTGCTCCGAGCGCTGGGCGTCGAGCAGATCGGCGGCACTGCGGCCGGTGAGCAGGGCCAGGACGACCTTCGTGTAGAGGGTCGACTGGAGGTACGGCTCCGGCTTCTCCGGCTGGGCCAGCCAGGTGGTGACGTCGGTGATGCCGGCGTCGGTGATGGCGTAGCGCTTGCGCTCGGGCCCGCCGTCGGACTCGACGCCGTCGACCTCGACGAGCCCGTTCTTCAGCAGCCGGGACATGGTCGCGTAGACCTGGCCGTAGTGGAGGGGCCGGTCGTGGCCGAACTTGTCGTCGAAGGCGCGCTTGAGGTCGTAGCCGTGGCGGGGACCGGCTTCGAGGAGCCCGAGGAGGGTGTGGCCGATTGACATGAGCGGCACTCTACATGGGGTGTATACCTCGCGCGTATAGGGGTCCGGAGCGCGAGATCACCCCGGGAACTCCGCCCCGGACCCCCGCGCCTCAATTGTCGGCGGGGCTTGATCCGGCGTGCGAGGGTGCGAAATTCAAGCCCGTCCGGCGATTGAGGACCGGAGGTCCGGGGGCGGAGCCCCCGAGGAGCGGGGTCACGAATCGGCGTCCGGCTCCGGGGGTGGATTCGGCGGGCGCCCCCGGCGGGGGATCGGCGCCGCGCCGCCCGGCAGCCGCCCCGCCTCCGCCAGCGCCCGCCGCAGCAGGAACTCGATCTGCGCGTTCGCGCTGCGCAGCTCGTCCGAGGCCCAGCGGGCCAGCGCGTCGTGCACCGCCGGATCCAGCCGCAGCAGCATCTGCTTGCGCTGCGGCCGCCGGGCGGCGGGGGTGGAGGCGTCGTCCGTCACTGGTAGAGCGTGCCCGTGTTCAGGACCGGCTGTGCCGCACGGTCACCGCAGAGCACCACCATCAGGTTGCTGACCATCGCCGCCTTGCGCTCGGAGTCGAGCTCGACGATGTCCTGTTCGGCGATGCGGGTCAGGGCCATCTCGACCATGCCCACCGCTCCCTCGACGATCATCTGGCGGGCCGCGACGACCGCCCCCGCCTGCTGCCTCTGGAGCATCGCCGAGGCGATCTCGGGGGCGTACGCGAGATGGCTGAAACGCGACTCGATGATCAGCACGCCCGCCGCCTGCACCCGCGCGGTGAGCTCGACGGCGAGCTTCTCGGTGATCTCCTCGGCGTTGCCGCGGAGCGAGAGGCCGCCCTCGTCGTGGGCGTCGTACGGGTACTCGATCGCGATGTGCCGCACGGCAGCCTCGGTCTGCGTGGCGACGAACTCCAGGAAGTCGTCCACCTCGAACAGTGCCTGTGCGGTGTCCTCGACCTTCCAGACGACGATCGCGGCGAGCTCGATCGGGTTGCCGTACGCGTCGTTGACCTTCAGGACGGCCGTCTCGTGGTTGCGGACCCGGGTGGAGATCTTGCGGCTGGAGGTCAGCGGGTTGATCCAGCGCAGACCGTCCGCGCGGATCGTGCCGACGTACCGGCCGAAGAGCTGGATGACCCGGGCCTCGCCCGGAGCGACCATTTTCACACCGCTCATGCAGAAGAACGAGGCGATGACGAGCAGCACACCCAGGACGAAGAGCGGGATGCCGATGCCGTTGTGCCCGTTGGCGCCCAGTACGCCGCCGCCGATGGCCAGGCCGACGCCGACGAACACCCCGAGGACGGTCAGGAGCAGGCCGAGGCCGCCGGGGATGGAGTGCGCCGTGGTCTCCCTGACCTGGGGAGCGGGCATCTCGGGCGCGTCCGGCGTCAGGTCGGCGGCGGGGCCGGTGGAGTCGGGACGGTCGTGCGGTGCGGACATGGGTCCCCCGATTCGTACGGCATAGCGCCGCGCTAGCAATGTGATGACACATTATCTGACGTCGCAACCTTGTGCACCCCTCGCGAGTCGGTTCCTTTGTGACAGGTGCTGATTGTCACGTCCGGAAAAGACAGGATCGCTTGCCATTTGTCCGTGCTTTCGGTGTTAGCTGATTGGTCTGACCGGAGCAGAACGAGCACAGGAACAGGAGCACCACAGCAATGGGTCGAGCGGATGCGCGACGAGCTCAGGGGCGGGGAGCGCGCCGGGCTGGGAAGAGCGGCGGCATACGCGGACTCTTCACCTGGCGGAAGATGCTGGGCACGTTCTTCGGACTCTGCCTGCTGGTGATGGGCGCCTTCGTGGCGCTCTACATGTACGTGGACGTACCGGCGGCCAACGCCCAGGCCGAGAAGCAGAGCAACGTCTACAAGTACAGCGACGGCACGCTCCTGGCCCGTACCGGCACCGGTGTCAACCGGGAGATCGTCGACCTCGCCGTCGTGCCCAAGGAGGTCCAGCACGCCTTCGTCGCCGCCGAGAACAAGTCCTTCTACCGGGACCAGGGCGTCGACCTCAAGGGCACCACGCGCGGCCTGCTCAACACACTCTCCGGCAAGGGCAAGCAGGGTGGCTCGACGATCACCCAGCAGTACGTGAAGAACTACTACCTCACGCAGGACCAGACGGTCACCCGCAAGCTCAAGGAGCTGGTGATCTCGCTCAAGGTCGACCAGCGCATGAAGAAGAACGACATCCTCGCCGGATACCTCAACACCGTGTACTACGGACGCGGCGCGAGCGGCATCCAGGCGGCGGCGCAGGCGTACTACGGCGTCGACGCCAAGGACCTCGACGTCTCCCAGGGCGCCTACCTCGCGGCTCTTCTCCAGGCACCCAGCCAGTACGACTGGGCGGTCGCCTCACCGACCGGCAAGAAGCTCGTCAAGGAGCGCTGGGGCTACACCCTCGACAACATGGTCGGCGAGGGCTGGCTCGACAAGGCGGACCGCGACAAGCTGACGTTCCCCGTCCCGAAGTCCCCCAAGGCCGCCCCCGGACTGGAGGGCCAGACCGGTTACCTCGTCGAGGCGGCCAACCAGGAGATGGCGCGGCAGGGCATCACCGAGGAGATGCGGGAGGCCGGCGGCTGGACGGTCACCCTCAACGTCGACAAGAAGAAGCAGAAGCAGCTCGAGAAGTCGGTCGACCGCCAGCTTGAGGACCAGCTCGACCGGAAGGCCAACAAGGTCGACGCGACCGTCCAGGCGGGCGCCACCTCCGTGGACCCGAAGACGGGCAAGGTCGTCGCGCTCTACGGCGGTGTCGGCGCCACCGAGCACTGGCTGTCCAACGCCACCCGGCAGGACTACCAGCCCGCATCCACCTTCAAGCCGCTGGTGCTCGCCTCCGCGCTGGAGAACGGGTCGAAGACCCAGGACGGCGACGTGATCGGTCTCGACACGGTCTACGACGGCACCAGCAGGCGCCCCGTCAAGGGCAGCGACATCCCGTTCAGCCCGCAGAACGAGGACGACCGCAGCTACGACAGCCCCACCGTCCAGACGGCGATGGACAAGTCGATCAACTCCGTCTTCGCGCAGATGGTCGTCGACGTCACCCCGAGGGCGGTGAAGAAGACCGCGCTGGCCATGGGCGTACCGGACAAGAACTTCCCCGTGGCCCCCGCGATCACCCTGGGCACCATGAACGCCTCGACGTGGGACATGGCCGGGGTGTACGCCACTCTCGACAACCACGGCAAGAAGGTCACGCCGACCATCGTCAAGTCCGCGAAGCACCGTGACCGCACGATGGAGCCGGTCGACGGCACCGGCGAGCAGGTGATCAGCCGGGCGTCCGCCGACACCGTGACCAAGGCGCTCACCGAGGTCGTCGACATCGGTTCCGGCCGCGAGGCCAACACCTCGGCCTACGACGCGGCGGGCAAGACGGGTACGTCGGAGAACAACAAGGCGGCCTGGTTCGCCGCCTACACCCCGGAGCTCTCGACGGTCGTGGCCCTGTTCGGCGAGTCCACCAAGGAAGGCGGCGGACAGGTCACCCTGACCGGTACGGCCAACTCCGGCCGCGCCAACGGTGGCGGATTCCCCGCGAAGATCTGGGCGGACTACACGCTCGGGGCACTGGGCGGCGGCTCGGACGCCACCTTCGACCTGGAGGGTGTGGAGCGCGGTGAGACGGCCGTGACCGAGCGCCCCTCGGCCACTCCGTCGGAGACGGAGACCCCGGAGGAGACCCCCTCCGAGGAGACCGAGGAGCCCACCGAGACGCCGAGCGGGACACCGAGCGAGGAGACGACGCCGAGCGGGCCGCCGAGCGAGTCGCCCTCGGGGACGCCGAGCGACGATCCCAGCGCGACCAAGGACCCCGATGACGGGGACCAGCCGCCGGGCGAGCGGCCGGGGAACGGTCTGCTGGGACAGTGAGCATGCGGAAGGGGCGGTGTCACCGGACACCGCCCCTTCCGCATGCCGTACGTCAGCAGCCGTTCACCTCTTGGCGATCCGGTCGCCGACGGCCTTGCCGATGGTGCGCAGCGTGTACGCGACGACGAACTACGAACCCGGAACGGCCATCTCGAACCAGACCACTTTGCCCGTGGAGAGCCGGGTGGCCCCCCATCTCCTGGCCAGCCGGTTGACCAGGAACAGACCGCGTCCGCCCTCGTCCGTGTCGCGGGCGCGGCGCTGCCGGGGCAGCTGCGGGGAGTCGTCGCCGACCTCGCAGCGCAGGATGTCGGTCCGCAGCAGCCGGAGGGTCACCGGGCGCTCCGCGTACCGCACCGCATTGGTCACCACCTCGCTGACCAGCAGCTCCACCTCGTCCGAGAGGGCGTCCAGCCCCCACCGGCTGAGCGCCCTGCGGGCCAGCCTGCGGGCCCGGCCCGGAGCTGCGTCCTCCGGTTCCAGGAACCAGTAGGCCACGTCGCTCGGCGCGATCCCGTCGAAACGGGCGGCCAGCAGGGCGATGTCGTCGTCCCGGTCGCCGGGGCCCAGCATGTCGAGCACGTCGTCGCAGAGCGCCTCCAGCGGCGGCGAATGGTCCGGCCCGGTCAGCTGCGCCGTCGCGGCGAGCCGCTCCCGCAGCTGCTCGATCCCGGTCCACACGTCCCGCAGCCGCGACTCCACCAGACCGTCCGTGTACAACAGCAGCGTGGCACCGGCCGGCGCGTCCAGCTCGACGGCTTCGAAGTCGACCCCGCCGACACCGATCGGGGCACCCGGGGGCACCCGCAGCACCTCGGCCCGGCCGCCCAGGTGCAGGAGCACGGGCGGCGGGTGGCCGGCGTTGGCGATGGTGATCCGGTGCGCGACCGGGTCGTACACCGCGTACAGGCAGGTCGCCATCCGGTCGCTGCCGAGGCGCTGCGCTTGCTCGTCCAGGTGGTGCAGGACCTCCTGCGGCGGCAGGTCGAGGCCGGCCAGCGTCTGCGCGGTGGTGCGCAGCTGGCCCATGATCGCCGCGGACGTCATGGAGTGGCCCATCACGTCGCCGACGACCAGGGCGACCCGGCTGCCCGGCAGCGGGATCGCGTCGTACCAGTCACCGCCGACCCGGGCCGTCTCGGCGGCCGGAAGGTAGCGGGAGGCCAGGCGTACGCCGGTGGGCTGCGGCAGCGAGTCGGGCAGCATCGTGCGCTGCAACTCGTCGGCGATGTACGCCTCGCGGCCGTACAGCACGGCCTTGTCGATGCCGAGCGCGGTGTGCGTGGCCAGCTGGGCCGCGACCAGCAGGTCGTTGGCCTCGAAGGGCGGGCGGTCCGTGCCGCGCAGGAAGACGGCGGCGCCGATGACCCGGCGCCGGCCGCGCAGCGGTGCCAGGATCGCGCGGTGTCCGGTGGGTACCGTCCGGCCCGCCCCGAGCAGCTCGGGCAGGGCGACGCGGGCCGCGGCGGAGTCCCCGAAGACGGGACGCACCCCGCGCAGCACCTCGGCGAGCGCACCGCCCGCCAGGACCTCGCACAGGTCGGCGGCGGGCAGCAGGCCGGCCTGCGGGTCGGTGACGGGCAGCCGCAGCCGCTCGCCCTCCGGGCCGTTCTCGTTGTCCTCGTCGGTCAGCCGCAGCCTGTCGGTGCGGCGCAGCCGCAGCACGAACGGGTTGACCGGACGTTCGTCGCCCACCGGGAGCGGGTCGCGCAGATAGACGAGTATGGCGTCGGAGAACGTCGGCACGCTGGCCCGGCACAGGCCGAGCACGATCTCGTCGAGGTCTATGCCCCGGGCGATCCGGCGGGTCGCCGCACCGACGAAACGCAGCCGGTCGCCTTCGCGGCGGGTGACCGCCTGGGTGTCGACGCCGGGAGCGGCGGACTCCGGGGCGGTACCGGGTCCCGGATTCGGCACCGCGGAGGGGCCGGGGATCGCGGCGGTGGCAGCGGCGCCCGGTCCGGATTCCTGCTGCCGGGGCCGGGCGCGTTCCTGCGACCGGGCAGAGAGGCGCCGGCCTTCGTGGGAGGTGGGATGCTCCGTCACGCGTGGGATTCCGTCCGTCCGGGCCGGTTGTATGAGGCAATCACCTCGTGGGGCGCCACTGTGCCCCGGCAAGAGCGGTGAGAACAACGGCTGTCACCGGATGCCCTCAGAAGCGGGGCCGAAACCGCACGGCCGCGCGGTGGGCCGATATCGGTCATTCCGGCGACGGGGCAGCGGACAGTGAGCACGTCTCCACCCCCTCGTAGCGGTTCAGGCGACCGCACGACCCGCCCGGCTCCGTGGCCCGTGCGGTTCATGCGACGTGTGCGATGACTTGTGGTCAGGTCCCGTGCCGCGTCCGCCGGTTGTGGCGACGCGGACCGTGGAAGGCGATCCTACGTTTGCCCCCCTGGGGTGCATCAAGGGTCTCACGACCGCGTGGGGGCAGGGGTGCGGTCCCAGTCATCCGGCAGCGGCGGGACCCGCCACTGCGGATCGGGGCGCCAGTGCTCCCAGCCGTCCCGGAACGGAGTCCCCCAGGCACGGATCACGTCGACCGCGGCCGAACCCGCCTCCCGCACGCCCCGGGCGGTGGCGGCATCCATCAGCCCGACCCGCTGGGCCTGGGCGAACTCGTCCTCGTCGAGCCACTCCCAGCTGCGGTCGGGATGCACGGAGATGTCGAGGAAGTGGTCCTCGGAATCGACGCCCCCGGCCCAGCGGGCGCGGGGTTCCTCGAGGTTGACGTACCAGTTGCGGAAGAGCCAGCCGCGGTCCCAGAACAGCCAGACCGACCACGGATCGCCCGGCCGGGCGAGCTTCAGCACACCCGCGCCGAACCAGCGCGAACGCACCGTGGTGCGCGGGCGCGTGTAGCGGGTGGCCAGCGGCTCGGCGTGCACCTGGGTGCCGTCGGCGAGTACGGGCTTCACGATTTCCGTGCCGGGCGCCATCCACACGGCGAGCAGCTCGTCGGTGTCCTGGACGACGGTGACCGGCCGGCAGATGTGCACGGGGCCCCCGCCGCCGTTGCCGCGGTAGCGCCAGAGGATCTGGTCCCCCGGCGCCCAGTGCGTGCCGTTTCCCGCACCGGCACCGGTGCCTGTTCCCGTACCCGCTTCCGTGGCTGTCATGAAGAGATCTTACGGACGCGGGCGCCCGCACGCTGGGATACGCGTCAGGGCCTCGTCATACGCAACACGTCCAGGGCCTCGTCGAGCTGCTCCACACTCAGGTCGCCGCGCTCGACGTACCCTCCTGCCAGCACGGTCTCCCGGATCGTGGTGCCCTCGGCCAGGGACTTCTTGGCGACCTTCGCCGCTTCCTCGTAGCCGATGTACTTGTTCAGCGGGGTCACCACCGACGGCGAGGACTCCGCGTACTGCCGGGCCCGCTCCACGTTGGCGGTGATGCCGTCGACCGTGCGGTCGGCGAGCAGCCGGGAGGCGTTCGCGAGCAGGCGCACCGACTCCAGCAGGTTCCTGGCGATCACCGGAAGCATCACGTTCAGCTCGAAGTTGCCGGCCGCTCCGGCGGCCGCGACCGTGGCGTCGTTACCCGTGACCTGGGCCGCGACCATCAGCACGGCCTCCGGGACGACCGGATTGACCTTGCCCGGCATGATCGACGAACCGGGCTGGAGGTCGGGCAGGCTGATCTCCGCCAGCCCGGTGCGGGGACCCGACGCCATCCAGCGCAGATCGTTGGAGATCTTGGTGAGCGAGACGGCGACGGTACGGAGCTGGCCGGACATCTCAACGAGCCCGTCCCGGGCCCCCTGTGCCTCGAAGTGGTTGCGCGCCTCCGTGAGCGGCAGTCCGGTGGTCCTGGCGACCTCCGCGATCACGGCGGCCGAGAAGCCGGGCGGAGTGTTGATCCCGGTGCCCACCGCCGTACCGCCCAGCGGGAGCTCGGCGAGGCGGGGGAGCGAGGCCCGGAGCCGCTCGACGCCGTAGCGGATCTGCGCCGCGTAGCCGCCGAACTCCTGGCCCAGGGTGACGGGTGTGGCGTCCATCAGATGCGTGCGGCCCGACTTCACGACCTCCGCAAATTCGGCTGATTTCCGCTCCAGGGAAACCGCCAGATGCTCCAGCGCAGGAATCAGGTCCGCGGTCACCGCGGCGGTCGCGGCGATGTGGATGGACGAGGGGAACACGTCGTTCGACGACTGCGAGGCGTTGACGTGGTCGTTGGGGTGGACCTCACGGCCCAGCCGCTCGGTGGCGAGCGTCGCCACGACCTCGTTGGTGTTCATGTTGGACGAGGTGCCGGAACCTGTCTGGAACACATCGATGGGGAAGTGCTCGTCCCACTGACCCGTGACGACCTCGGCGGAAGCCTCCTGAATCGCCTGCGCGATCTCGGGATCCAGTACCTTCAGCTCGGCGTTGACCTTGGCCGCGGCGGCCTTGATCCGTGCCAGCGCCTCGATGTGGGCCCGTTCGAGCCGCTGACCCGAGATGGGGAAGTTCTCGACGGCGCGCTGCGTCTGGGCCCGCCACTTGGCGTGCGCGGGGACCCTCACCTCTCCCATCGAGTCGCGCTCGATGCGGTACTGCGGGTCCTCGGTCGATCCGTCCATGTGTTCCAACCTCCTGATGGAGATGAGCGCGTGCCGCGTTCCAGGTATTCCGGCGGCGTCATCCGTCAGTAAATACCTGGAGCGACTCGATGAACCGGCAGGGCGCGGGCGGCGCCCCCGCTCCCGTGCGCGGGAGTCAGCCCAGGGGTGTCCCGGCACCGTCCCGGTCGCCACGACGCGGCTGCCGTACCCGGTGGCGTACCCCTTGCACTCCGTCCTGCTGCGCGGACACCCGCAGCAGGAACGCCAGGGCGACCACGATGGCGGCCCCGTGGGACCAGGCGACCACGGTCAGAGGGCTGCAGCCGTCCAGAGCGGCCGCCACGATGATCATGCCCACGCCGAAGCCGAGGTTCTCGAGGGTCGCGGACAGCCCGAACGCGTGGCCTCGCAGCCGGGCGGAGAGCGTCTGCAGATGCGAGGTGTACGAGACCTCCGTCAGCCCGTCCGCCGCCCCGGCGACCAGGGCGACGACAGCTGTCGCGGCGAGCGGCAGTCCGGCGAACGCGAGGATGAACGCCGCGGACATCACCACCGTCCCGTAGCCGAAGCCGAGCGCACCCACCGCGCGGCCCGTGCGTCGCGCGAAGCGCTGGATCACCTGCTGCGCGCCGATGTTCCCGAGCGCCCACAGGCACCAGAACGTACTGACGAACACCGCGGGGTGCGAGACGTCCAGGGCGCTGGAGTGGACGGGCAGCGCGGCGTTGTGGGACGAGGAGCCGAAGGCGTCCACCCCGCGCAGCGCCACCATCAGCCCGAGGCCCGGCGCGGCTGCCAGCGCGGCGAGGGCGACGGGCATCCCGCCGCGCCCCGCCGGCTCCGTCCTCGCGTCCACGGCCGGCTCCGTCCTCGCGTCCCGGGCCGGCTCCGCCTCGGCCCCCGTGCCCGCCGCGCCGCCCGCGACCGGCAGCAGAGCCACCGTCACCGCACACACCACGAAGGTCGCCGTATCGATGACGAAGGCCGCCGTGTACCCCACCAGCGACACCACCACGCCGGCGGACGCGAACCCGGCCACCATCGCCACCGAACGCGCCGTGATGGAGAGCGAGTTCGCCCAGGTGAGGCGTTCCGGTGCCACCATCTCCGGGACGGAACTGCGCAACGCCACCATGAACAGCGTCCCGCAGGCGCCGACGACCACGGAGACCGCGATCAGCGACCCCGTCCGCAGCCCTTCGGGCGCGAGGACCAGCGACAGCATCACCGCGGCCTGCGCGGCGTTCGTCCACAGCATGACGCTCTTCGCCGTGAAACGTGCGAGCAGCCCGCCGGCCGCCAGTCCCGCCGCGAATCCCGACGCCAGCCGAACGGCCATGAACAGCCCCATGGCGAGCGCCCTGCCCGTCGTCGCATAGACGAAGAGATTGAGCGCCACGGTATTCAGGAAAGTGCCGTACGAGGAGACGGCGTAACCCGCGACAAGAAATCGATAACGGCGTTCCGGGCGGGCCGTGTCGTCCATGGTGCTGATACCGGGCATCATCCGCTCATACTTGCCCGGCCGCCCCGCCCGCAGCACCCGTACCGCCCGCACATAGGCAATCTCCACACGTGTGAAGAGCGGTCATTCACGCCCACCGCCAGATGATTGCCGCACACCGCCGTCCAGGAGCACGTCCCGGGCGAGCGGGAATGCCCGAGGGGCGCCCCGTCGGTAACGGGAACGCCCCTGGACGCGCCGGCCGGTCAGCCGAGGCCGGGGCCGCGCACCGGAATGCTGGTGAACGTCGGCGCCGGGGCGGGCTCGGTGAAGAAGTCGTTGCCCTTGTCGTCGACCACGACGAACGCGGGGAAGTCCTCCACCTCGATGCGCCAGACCGCCTCCATGCCGAGCTCCTCGTACTCGACGACCTCGACCTTCTTGATGCAGTCCTGCGCGAGACGCGCCGCCGGGCCGCCGATCGAGCCGAGGTAGAAGCCGCCGTGGGCGTCGCACGCGTCGGTGACCTGCCTGGACCGGTTGCCCTTGGCGAGCATCACCTTGGAGCCGCCCGCCGCCTGGAACTGCGCGACGTAGCTGTCCATGCGGCCGGCCGTCGTGGGGCCGAAGGAACCGGACGCGTAACCCTCGGGTGTCTTCGCCGGGCCCGCGTAGTACACCGGGTGGTCCTTGAGGTACTGCGGCATCTCCTCGCCCGCGTCGAGCCGCTCCTTGATCTTGGCGTGCGCGATGTCGCGCGCCACGACCAGCGGGCCGGTCAGCGAGAGCCGGGTCTTGACCGGGTACTTGGTCAGCTCGGCGAGGATGTCGTCCATCGGCCGGTTGAGGTCGATGCGTACGACGTCACCCGCCTCGTCGAGGTGCTCGTCGGTGGTGTCCGGGAGGAAGCGCGCCGGATCCTTCTCCAGCTGCTCCAGGAAGACACCCTCGGCGGTGATCTTCGCGGTGGCCTGGCGGTCGGCCGAGCAGGACACGGCGATGGCGACGGGCAGCGAGGCGCCGTGGCGGGGGAGGCGCACCACGCGCACGTCGTGGCAGAAGTACTTTCCGCCGAACTGCGCGCCGATGCCGATCTTCTGCGTCAGCTCGAAGACCTTCTCCTCCAGCTCCTTGTCCCGGAAGCCGTGGCCGGTCGGGGAGCCCTCGGCGGGCAGTTCGTCCAGGTAGTGCGCGGAGGCGTACTTCGCGGTCTTGAGCGCGAACTCCGCCGACGTTCCGCCGACGACGATCGCCAGGTGGTACGGCGGGCAGGCGGCCGTCCCCAGGGAGCGGATCTTCTCCTCGAGGAACTTCATCATGGAGGTCTCGTTGAGGACCGCCTTGGTCTCCTGGAAGAGGAACGACTTGTTGGCCGAGCCGCCGCCCTTGGCCATGAAGAGGAACTTGTACGCGCCGCCGTCGGTCGCGTACAGCTCGATCTGGGCCGGGAGGTTCGAGCCGGTGTTCTTCTCGTCCCACATGTTCAGCGGGGCCATCTGCGAGTAGCGCAGGTTGAGCTTCGTGTACGCGTCGAAGATGCCGTGCGACAGGGCCTCCTCGTCACCGCCCTCGGTGAGGACGTTCTGCCCGCGCTTGCCCATGACGATCGCCGTACCGGTGTCCTGGCACATGGGCAGGACACCCGCGGCGGCAATGTTCGCGTTCTTCAGGAGGTCGAGCGCGACGAACTTGTCGTTCGACGACGCCTCGGGGTCGTCCACGATGCGCCGCAGCTGCGCCAGGTGGGCGGGGCGCAGGTAGTGCGAGATGTCGTGCATGGCCTCGGCGGCGAGGGTGCGCAGGGCCTCCGGAGCCACCTTGAGGAACGTACGGCCGTCGGCCTCGAAGGTCGAGACGCCCTCGGCGGTCACCAGCCGGTACGGCGTGGTGTCCTCTCCCAGTGGGAGCAGATCGGAGTACGCAAACTCTGGCATTACGGCCATTCCTCACTCGGCGACAGCGCCGTCCTCCCTTGGACAGCGCATCAACCAGGGTATGACCCCGCGCGGGCGGCAAGCCTGTGAGGTAGGGCTCACCCGGATCCGGGCCGTGCCTTTCGTCCGGATCGCGACCGGCCGGTGGCTCGATCCGTCGCCGGACCGGGGCCGAACGGGGCCGGATCCCATGGAACTGCCGCAGGAGTACTGGTCGCGATCTATCGCGTTTGGGTACGCTGGGCCGGTGGACCTCGAAAAGCAGCCCCAGCAGCCCGTCGCTCCGGCCGGTCCCGCGCCCGCCGGTATCCGCGCATCCGATGCGGACCGCGACCGGATCGCGGACATCCTGCGGGAGGCCATGGCCGAGGGCCGGCTGACCGCCGAGGAGCACGCCGAGCGGGTCGACCTGGTCTACCGCGCCAAGACCGAGGGCGAACTCGAACCACTGGTCCAGGACTTGCCCGCGAGCGGGGCCACCGGCCGGCCGGCCGCCTCTCCGTACGGGTACGGCCCGGAGGGGCCGACCGGGCCCGCCGAGAACCTGGTGGCGGTCTTCAGCAGCTCCACCCGGAAGGGCCGTTGGCGCGTCGGCGGCCGCACGAACGCCTTCTCGCTCTTCGGCAGTGTCGAGATCGATCTGACCGAGGCCCTTTTCGGCCAGCGTCTGACCGTGATCAATGCGACGTCCATCTTCGGCAGCGTCGAGATCAGGGTGCCCGAGAACATCTCGCTGCGCGGCAGCGGTACGGGCATTTTCGGCAATTTCGAAGTCGACACACTGGAATCGACAGACCCGGAAGCCCCGGTGGTCGTAGTCAACGGCTATTCCGTCTTCGGGAGCGTCGAGGCAAAGCCCAAGCGTGGCAAGCTTATTGCCAACCTCCACGACCAGCTGCGCAAACACCTCGGCCACTGAGACCGGGTGGCCGGTACGGCTCGAATTCCGGCCAAAAGGCGGGTGAGCGGAATTGGGTGGGCCCGAAGGCGGTGCCACTCAGTGCATAGGCGTGCGCACAGCGGGTAGGGCTTGCTGCATCGTCTCTCGCTCGCGAAGCCCGTCGTCAGGAGTGGACCGTGCTGCAACTGCCGCATCAGCCCCTGCAGGTCGCCGCCGTGCCGTCCCAGCGCAGTCCTGCGCGGGAGGACCAGGCAGGCCCCTGGCATGCGGAGGCGGTGTGCCGCCGGGATGAAGCCGGGCTGTTCTTCGCCCCGTCGAAGGAGCCGACTGCTGCCCGGCTGTCACGCGAGGAGGCCGCGAAGCAGGTCTGCGCGCGGTGCCCGGTGATGGTGGCCTGCCGCGAACACGCGCTGATACAGCCCGAGCCCTACGGGGTGTGGGGCGGCCTCACGGCCGCCGAACGCCGCGTGGTGCTCGCCCGTCGGCGCAGGCGCGACATCGAGCTGAAGACGGCGGCCCCCACGGAGCACCTCGCAGCCGGCTGAGACGTACGCACCGGGGGAGGGGCTGCCCACCGGCAGCCCCTCCCCTTGTCCGCACGGTCCTACTTGGCGCGGTCGAAGTCGATCGCGCTGTAGGCGCGCAGCTTCGAGAGCCGGTGCGTCGAGTCGATCTTCCGGATCGTGCCCGACTTGGAGCGCATCACGAGAGATTCCGTGGTCGCCGTCTCCGCGCGGTACCGCACACCGCGCAGCAGCTCACCGTCGGTGATCCCGGTGGCGACGAAGAACACGTTGTCCCCGCTGACGAGGTCGTCCGTCGACAGCACCCGGTCCAGGTCGTGCCCGGCGTCCAGCGCACGCTGACGCTCGGCCTCGTCCTTGGGCCAGAGCTTGCCCTGGATGACACCGCCGAGGCACTTTATGGCGCAGGCCGAGATGATGCCCTCGGGGGTTCCGCCGATGCCCATGAGCAGGTCGACGCCGGTTCCCTCGCGGGCGGCCATGATGGAGCCGGCCACATCGCCGTCGGAGATGAACTTGATCCGGGCGCCCGTCTCCCGGATCTCCTTGACGATGCCCTCGTGCCGGGGGCGGTCCAGGATGACGACGGTGACGTCCTCGGGAGTGGAGTTCTTGGCCTTCGCGACGCGTCGGATGTTCACCGACACGGGCGCGTTGATGTCCACGAAGTCGGCCGCCTCGGGGCCGGTCACCAGCTTGTCCATGTAGAAGACGGCGGACGGGTCGAACATCGCGCCGCGGTCGGCGGCCGCCAGCACGGCGATGGCGTTCGGCATGCCCTTGGCGTTGAGCGTGGTGCCGTCGATCGGGTCGACGGCGATGTCGACCTCGGCGCCGGTACCGTCGCCGACCCGCTCGCCGTTGAACAGCATGGGGGCCTCGTCCTTCTCGCCCTCACCGATGACGACGATGCCGTTCATCGACACGGTGGAGACGAGGGTTCGCATGGCCTTCACAGCGGCGCCGTCGGCGCCGATCTTGTCGCCGCGGCCGACCCAGCGCCCGGCGGCCATGGCGGCGGCCTCGGTGACCCGGACCAGCTCCAGGGCCAGGTTGCGGTCGGGGGCCTCCGGAGAGACCTCGAGCTGGGACGGCAGATGATGCTCGGACATCGGAGCGCACCTTTCTGTACGACGACGACCGGAAAAGAGGGTGCTGTGACTCTATCGGTAGGTCGATAAAATGAGCAGAGGGGGTCACGTATGAGCGGAAGCCCCATGGCCGGGCGTCCGGGAGGCCATGCCACCATTGAGTCCGTGGCAAGCAAGCGAGGCAAGCAGACCGTCCGGGACATGTTCCTGTCGATGATGGTCATCACCGCACTGGCGGGCGTCATCTACATCTTCGTCCCGCACGACGACAAGGCCGATCCGGTCCGCGCCGTGGACTACCGGGTCGAGCTCGCGACGGCGAGGCGCGCGGCACCGTACCCGGTGGCCGCCCCGGCCGGGCTGTCGAAGGAGTGGAAGCCGACCTCCGTCTCGTACGAGGGGCAGGAGGGCGCCGGCTGGCACCTGGGCTTCCTCGACCCGGACGGAAAGTACGTCGCGGTGGAGCAGTCCACCTCCCCGGCGAAGAAGTACGTCCCCGAGGTCAGCCAGGACGCCAAGAACACCGGGCGTACGCGCGAGGTGGCCGGTGCGGCGTGGCAGCACTGGGAGGGCCCGAAGTACGACGCCCTCGTGCTGCACGCCGAGGGCGTGACGACCGTGGTCACGGGCTCGGCCTCGACGGAACGGCTGACGGAGATGGCGGCGGCGCTGAAGACGGCTCCCTGACCCACGTTCGCCCATACGTCGTTCCCGCATACGTCGAAGACCCCCGCGGCGCCGAGCGCTGCGGGGGTCTTCGGTGTTTCCGGAGCCTCAGACGGTCGTGACGACCTCGTCGTAGGACAGGCGCGGCAGCCGCGGGAGCGGGGCGTCCCCGCCCGGCTTGCCGATGTTGACGACCATGAGCACCTGGTGGTCGCCGTCGAGGAACTCCTTCTCGATGCCCGCGGCGTCGTAGCCGGTCATCGGGCCGGCGGCCAGCCCGGCGGCACGGACGCCGATGATGAAGTAGGCGGCCTGCAGGGCGGAGTTGAGCGCGGCGGACTTCTCGCGGACCGGACGCTCGGAGAAGAACATCTCCTTGGCCTGCGGGAAGTGCGGCAGGAGTGCCGGGAGCTCCTCGTGGAACTCGTTGTCCGCGACGAGGATCGCGACCAGCGGCGCGGCGGCGGTCTTCGGCCGGTTGCCCTCTGCCATGTGCTGGACGAGCCGCTCGCGGCCCTCTGCCGAGCGGACCAGGATGACGCGCAGCGGCGACTGGTTGAAGGCGGTGGGGCCGTACTTGACCAGGTCGTAGATCGCCTGGACCTGCTCCTCGGTCACCGGCTCGTCGGTGAACGCGTTGGCGGTGCGGGCCTCGCGGAAGAGGAGGTCCTGGGCGGCGGGGTCAAGGACGAGGGACATCTGGGGGGTTACCTTCCGGACGGCTACGGGGTCACGCGGTCATGGGGATCGCGTGGGCACGCGGATTGCGCGGGCGTTCGGCTCACGCATGTCGCGTGGGTCGCGCAAAGCGATGTGATCACCGTAACCGAGATATTGATTAACATTCAACTAAATCGGTCCCAGGGTGATCGACCGCACAGCGCACCGCCCCGCTCAGGCACATCCGGCGCCGCCGCCGGGACTCAGTCCGTGCGCTCGCCCTCCGCAGATGCCTCCGGGGCGGCCAGCGCCGCGTCCAGCCGGGCCCGCGCGCCCTCCAGCCAGCGCCGGCACACCTTCGCCAGCTCCTCGCCGCGCTCCCACAGGGCCAGCGACTCCTCCAGCGTCGTGCCGCCCGCCTCCAGGCGGCGCACGACCTCGATGAGCTCGTCCCGCGCCTGTTCGTACCCGAGCGTGCCGGTCGCCGCAGCGGCCGTCGTCGTCCCGTCGTCCGTCATGCGTTCACCCTATGCGGGAGCTGTGACATCAAGGGCCCGGCCACCGGCCCGTCACCCGGCCACCGGCCCGTCACCCGGCCACCGCCCGTCACCCGGAGGCCGCCCGTCACTCGCCTCCGGCCGTCACTCGGCCACCCGCACCGTGAACTCGCCCTCCGACACCCGTGCCCGCAGCTCCTCGCCCGGCGCCCCGGCGTCCGACGGGGAGCGCACCACATGTCCGTCCGGCCGCTGCAGCACCGCGTACCCCCGCTCCAGCGTCGCCGCGGGTGACAGCGCGACCACCCGCGCCCGGGTGTGCGCGAGCTCCGAGTCGGCCCGGTCCAGCAGATGGCCCAGCACCCGGCGGCTCCTCCCGGCCAGCGCGTCGATCTCCGCCGCCCGCTCGTCCACCATCCGCTGCGGGCGCTCCATGGCGGACCGGCCCAGCGCGTGCGCCAGCCCCCGCTCCTCCCGGTCGAGCAACCCCCGTACGGTCCGCAGCGCCCGGTCCCGGAGCTGCTGCACCCGGTCGAGCTCCTCGCCCACGTCGGGGACGACCTTCTTGGCAGCGTCGGTCGGTGTCGACGCCCGCAGATCCGCGACCAGGTCGAGCAGGGGCGAATCCGGCTCGTGCCCGATGGCCGACACCACCGGCGTACGGCATGCGGCCACCGCGCGGATGAGCTGCTCGTCGGAGAACGGCAGGAGGTCCTCCACGCTGCCGCCGCCGCGCGCGACGACGATCACGTCGACCTCGGCCAGCTCGTCGAGCTCCTTCACGGCCTGGACGACCTGGTTCACCGCGTGCACCCCCTGGACGGCGGTGTTGCGCACCTCGAAGCGCACCGCGGGCCAGCGGCGCCGCGCGTTCTCCAGGACATCGCGCTCGGCAGCCGACGCCCTCCCGCAGACGAGGCCGATCAGCTGCGGAAGGAACGGCAGGGGCTTCTTGCGGTCCAGTGCGAAGAGGCCCTCGGCGGCCAGCGACTTCTTCAGCTGCTCCAGCCGGACCAGCAGCTCGCCGATGCCCACCGGTCGTATCTCCGTGGCCCGCAGGGACAGCTGGCCCCGGGGCGCGTACCACTCGGGCTTGGCGAGGACGACGACCCGCGCGCCCTCCGTCACCACATCGGCGATCCGGTCGAACACCTGGCGGAAGCACGTCACACTCACCGAGATGTCGTGCGACGGGTCACGCAGTGTCAGAAAGACGACACCGGCGCCCGGACGCCGCGACAGCTGCGTGATCTGCCCCTCGACCCAGACCGCACCGAGCCGGTCGATCCACCCCCCGATGAGCCGTGACACGTCGCCGACGGGCAGCGGAGCTTCCGGGGACGTAGTGAGAGCCATGCGGCGAGCGTATCGGCAGGGACGGACATCGACGGGTGAACCGGCCCGCCCCGGCCCTCAGGGCGCCGCCCTCCCCACCGCGCCCCCTCAGACCGCCCGCCGCCCCCACTGGGCCCCGAGCACCACCAGACCGATGCCCAGCCAGCACAGCCCCACCAGCTGGGCGCTCGTCGTCGCCTCAAGGATGACCGCGACCAGCGCACCGGCGCCCACCACCGGCAGCAGCACATGGCGCCACCAGTTCGGCGGGCCCTCCATCCGGCGTACGGCGAACCAGCCCACCACCGACGCGTGCAGCAGCACGAACGCCGTGAGGGCGCCCACGTTCACGACCGACACCAGATGGTCGAGCCCGTCGTCGCGCCGGGCCGCCCACACCGCCGCCACCAGCGTCACGACCGCGGCGCCGGTGATCGCGACGCGCGGTACCCCGGACCCGCCGTCGACCCGGGCGAGGAACGACGGCAGGCGGTGCTCCCGGGCCATGGCGAACACCAGCCGCCCGGCCGCGGCCTGCCCGGCCAGCGCCGCGAACGCCGCCCCGACGGCCTTGCTCACGGCCACCAGGTCGTGCAGCCACGTCCCGACCGAGGCGTCCACCGCGTCGTAGAACGCCGACCCCTGCATCACCGGGTTCGCCGCCAGTTCCGCCGAGCTCACGGGCTCCAGCAGCGCCGCCAGGTACGACTGGACCACGAACAGCACCCCGGCGAGGACGAGACAGAACAGCACGGCCCGCGCCACCTTCGCCGAACCCCCCGTCACCTCCTCGGCGAACGAGGCGATCGCGTCGAAGCCCAGATACGACAGCACCGCGACGGACACCGCCCCCAGTACCGCCGTCATCGAGAAGCCGGAGTCCCCGGTGAACGGCGTCAGCCAGCCTCGCTGTGCCCCGTCCCTGGCCAGCACCACCACCGCGGACACCACGAACACCAGCAGCACCACGATTTCCATGGCGAGCACCGCGAAGCCCACCCGGGCGGCCGCCCGTACGCCCCACAGGTTGAGCAGCGTGGTGACGGCCACCGCGATCGCCGTCCACACCCACCGCGACACCTCCGGCACCAGCGCGTTCATCGCGATCCCGGAGAAGAGGTAGGCGACCGCCGGAATGAGCAGGTAGTCGAGCATCGCCATCCAGCCCGCGATGAAACCCGGCCCTTCCCCGAGCCCCTTGCGGGCGTACGCGAAGACCGAACCCGCCAGCGGGGCCACGCGCACCATCTGGGCGTAACTGAAGGCGGTGAAGGCCATCACGACGGTCGCCACGACATAGACCAGCGCGACAGCGCCGTCGGACCTCGCGTCGAGCGTGCCGAACACGCCGACCGGGGCCATGGGGGCGATGAACAGCAGCCCGTAAACCACCAGGTCCCGGAAGCCGAGCGTGCGTCGCAGCCTTCCGCCGTCCGCGCTGCTGCCCGCCATGAGTCCTCCGTCGTTCGCCTGCCCGCCGCACAGGGCTTCAGTCTCCCGACCCTGCCGAGCCCGCGCCTGTTCGGTACGGCCTTACGATGGGACGCATGACTGCTACTCCTGCCCGCCGTGTCCTTCTCGCCGCGCCCCGTGGCTACTGCGCGGGCGTGGACCGTGCCGTGATCGCCGTCGAGAAGGCCCTGGAGCAGTACGGGGCCCCGATCTACGTCCGGCACGAGATCGTGCACAACAAGTACGTCGTGCAGACCCTGGAGAAGAAGGGTGCGATCTTCGTCGACGTTACCGCGGAGGTCCCCGAGGGCTCCATCGTGATGTTCTCCGCCCACGGTGTCGCGCCGACCGTCCACGCGGAGGCCGCCGAGCGCAAGCTCGCCACCATCGACGCGACGTGCCCGCTCGTGACCAAGGTCCACAAGGAAGCCGTCCGCTTCGCCAAGGAGGACTACGACATCCTCCTGATCGGCCACGAGGGCCACGAGGAAGTCATCGGCACGAGCGGTGAGGCCCCCGACCACATCACGCTGGTCGACGGCCCCGAGGACGTCGCGGGCGTCTCCGTACGCGACGAGTCGAAGGTCGTCTGGCTCTCCCAGACCACACTCTCCGTCGACGAGACGATGGAGACGGTGGACGCACTCAAGGAGAAGTTCCCGAAGCTGATCTCCCCGCCCAGCGACGACATCTGCTACGCCACGCAGAACCGTCAGATCGCGGTGAAGAAGCTGGCGGAGGACGCCGAGCTGGTCATCGTCGTCGGCTCCAAGAACTCGTCGAACTCGATCCGCATGGTCGAGGTCGCCCTGGACGCCGGCGCGCCCGCCGCACACCTGGTGGACTTCGCCGACGAGATCGACGAGAGCTGGCTCGAAGGCGTCAGCACGGTCGGCCTCACCTCGGGTGCCTCGGTCCCCGACGTCCTGGTCGACGGGGTGCTGGAGTGGCTGGCCGAGCGGGGATACGGCGACGTGGAGACGGTGAAGACCGCGGACGAGTCGATCACCTTCTCGCTGCCCAAGGAGCTCCGCAGGGACCTGCGCGCCGAGGCGGCGGCACTTTCCGCCGAATAACGAGAACGCACCCCGCGTGGCACGGACCCCCTCCCCGGGAAGTGATCCGTGCCACCTGCCCGTACCGTGGATTCCATGGAGATCTTCGGTGTGGACATCGGCGGGTCAGGGATCAAGGGTGCTCCCGTGGACCTGGACCGCGGAGAGCTGGCGCAGGAGCGCCACAAAGTACTGACACCGCATCCGGCCACGCCCGCGAGCGTGGCCGACGGTGTGGCCGAGGTCGTCGGCCACTTCGACTGGCAGGGCCCGGTCGGCATCACGTTCCCCGGGGTGGTCACGGGCGGCATCACCCGGACCGCGGCCAACGTGGACAAGGGCTGGATCGACACGGACGCCCGTGCGCTGCTCAGCGGCCGCATCGGGCAGCCGGTCACGATCCTCAACGACGCCGACGCGGCCGGAATCGCCGAGATGACCTTCGGCGCGGGTCGCGGCCGCAAGGGCACGGTGATCATGCTGACCCTGGGTACGGGAATCGGCAGCGCCCTCTTCACCGGCGGACAACTGGTCCCCAACACCGAGCTCGGCCACCTGGAGCTGCACGGGCACGAGGCGGAGAAGCGCGCCTCCACCAAGGCCAAGGAGGACGAGGACCTGAGCTGGCCCCACTGGGCACACCGGGTGCAGAAGTACCTGGTCCACGTGGAGATGCTGTTCTCGCCCGAGCTCTTCATCATCGGCGGGGGAGTCAGCCGCAAGGCGGAGAAGTTCCTCCCCCTCATCGAACACGTACGGGCCGAGGTGGTTCCGGCCGAGCTGCAGAACAACGCGGGCATCGTGGGCGCGGCCATGGCGGCCGCAGGGAACTGACCAGGGCTACGAACGGGGGCGGCGCGCACCCTGGCCGGACCTGGCCAGGTGCCGCTGCCGCTCCCGCATGTGCCGGATCTTCCGAACGGTTGCGATGATCCCGGCGACGAGCGTGCCGCCGTACAGCCAGCCCGCATGGACGGCGAGCGCGGTGACGACGGCCATCGTTTGCCCGCCGAAGCCGCCCGTGCCCCCGGCGACCGGGATCACGCCGACGGCGAAGGCGATCGGCACACTGATCGGCGCAGTGACCAGGTCGGCGGGCCGCACCCAGAGCGCCGTCAGTGCGCTGACGGGCAGGAACAGCACCCCGTACACGACCTCCGAGCCGCCGAACAGCAACCGGTCCAGGCAGGCCAGCAGGAACATGACCAGGGCCGCGAAGAGCCCGGCGCCGATGCCGGTCAGCCGGGGGTTGGGGAACCTGCGCAGCGCGAGCACCACGGGTGCGACGGTCCGGGACCTGGGCGCCGGCCCCGGTACGACCGCCACTCCCACGCCGGCCGGTACCGGATAGGCCGCGGCCTCGCCGAGGCCGCCCGGCGGGGACAGCGGGGCCTGCGAGGGCTGCCTGCGCTGCGGGGTACGTGTCCTGTGCTGCTCCACCTGGACAACCTAGGTCGCGATGCGGGTCCTTACGGGCGTTGGACACGCGCTTTGGCCGACCTTGGCTCTGCGTTCGATCCCACACGGCCGAAACCGGCCCGTCCGGCCGTACACCCGCCCCTGCCCCGACCCGTGACCGGCCGCCGCGCGCCGCCCGTAAACTGGAGAATCGGTCCACACCGGGCCCGCCCTCCACAGCCCTCAGCTCTTTCATCGTCCTCACCTCAGGAAGTCGCCAAAGTGTCGCTCACGATCGGAATCGTCGGCCTGCCGAATGTCGGCAAGTCGACCCTGTTCAACGCCCTGACCAAGAACGACGTGCTGGCGGCCAACTACCCGTTCGCCACCATCGAGCCGAACGTCGGAGTCGTGGGCGTCCCCGACCCGCGCCTGCACACGCTCGCCGAGATCTTCAGTTCGCAGAAGCTGCTCCCCGCCACCGTCGACTTCGTCGACATCGCGGGCATCGTGCGCGGCGCGAGCGAGGGTGAGGGCTTGGGCAACAAGTTCCTCGCGAACATCCGCGAGTCCGATGCGATCTGCCAGGTCATCCGTGCCTTCAAGGACGAGAACGTCGTCCACGTCGACGGCAAGGTCTCGCCCAAGGACGACATCGAGACGATCAACACCGAGCTGATCCTGGCCGACCTCCAGTCCGTCGAGAAGGCCGTCCCGCGCCTGACGAAGGAGGCCCGCCTCCAGAAGGAGAAGGTCGCCGTCCTCGCCGCCGTCGAGGAGGCCCAGAAGATCCTCGAGGCGGGCGACACGCTCTTCTCCGTCGGCATCACCGCGGCCACGGAGAAGGGGCAGCTCCTGCACGAGCTGCACCTGCTCACGACGAAGCCGTTCCTGTACGTCTTCAACGTCGACGAGGACGAGCTGGTCGACGAGGACTTCAAGAACGAGCAGCGTGCCCTCGTCGCCCCGGCCGAGGCCATCTTCCTCAACGCCAAGATCGAGTCCGAGCTGATCGAGCTCGACGACGACGAGGCCCTCGAGCTCCTCCAGTCCATGGGACAGGAAGAGCCCGGCCTGGCGACCCTCGGCCGCGTCGGCTTCGACACGCTCGGCCTGCAGACCTACCTCACGGCAGGCCCGAAGGAGACCCGCGCCTGGACGATCAAGAAGGGCGCCACGGCCCCCGAGGCGGCCGGTGTGATCCACACCGACTTCCAGAAGGGCTTCATCAAGGCGGAGATCATCTCCTTCGACGACCTGGTCGAGACGGGCTCGGTCGCCGAGGCCCGCGCCAAGGGCAAGGCCCGCATGGAGGGCAAGGACTACGTCATGCAGGACGGCGACGTGGTGGAGTTCCGCTTCAACGTCTGATTCGTTCGGCGGAAGGCCGTCCGACCTGCGGTGGAGCGGGTGGGACGGCCTTCGTGGTCCGCACGGAGTCCGCAGCGTGCTGGATGAGTCATCACCTGTTCGTGATCGGCGAGGTCGTTGATGATCTCTTCGGAATCGCACCAGGGCAGAGGCGCCGTCCGGCACGACCCGGCCCTTCGCTTCTATCCTGGGGGAGGGCAGACGCACTCGCGGCGAGCGCGAAGGGAGCTGCCCATGACCGAGCGGATCAGCGGCACCCGGCAGACCCCGGCCGGGCCGGAGAGCCGGCAGGCTCTCGATCGGGCCAGGGAGGCCGTCTCCCGCGAGGCGTGGGGCGATGCCTACCGCGCGCTGCACGGCATCGACCCGGACCTCCTCGACGCCGACCTTCTCGTTGCTCTCGCCGACGCCGCATGGTGGACCGGCCGCGTCGACGAGTCCGTGGCGGTGCGGACGAAGGCGTACTCCGGCTACGCGGACAAGGACGAGTCCCGGCAGGCCGGGCGCTGTGCGTGGATGCTCTTCTACGAGCACCAGCAGGCCGGACGGAATGCCGCAGCCGCCGGCTGGCTGCACCGTGCGCGGCAGCAGCTCGGGGGTGAACCCGAGTGCGTCGAGCAGTGCTATCCGGCCTGGGCCGATGCCGAGGAGGCGCAGAACCGCGGTGCCTTCGGCGAAGCCATGGACCATGCCTCCCGGATGGCCGCCATCGCGCGGCGCTGCGGCAGTGCGGACCTCCTGGCCCTGAGTACCGAGGCCGAAGCGGGTGTGCTGCTGGCCGAGGGGAGGGTCGCCGAGGGGATCGATCGGCTCGACGACGTGATGTGCGCGGTCGCAGCGGGCGAGCTCAGTGCCTTCTTCACCGGTTGGATCTTCTGTCTCGGCCTCCAGCAGTGCATGGCCTGCGCCGAACTCGACCGGGCCGCCGAGTGGACCGACGTGGCCATGGCCTGGTGCGCCGCGATGCCCGAGGAGAACAACTTCCGAGGTCTGTGCCGGGTACACCGGGTGGAGGTGCTCGAACTGCGCGGCTCCTGGTCGCAGGCCGTGACCGAGGCGGCCCTGACCTGTGAGGAGCTGTTGCCGTACGAGGCTCTGTCGGCCGCCGAGGCGGTGTACCTGGAGGGGGAGATCCAGCGCAGGCGCGGTGACACGGCTGCCGCCGGGCGCTCGTACTCCCGTGCACACGAACTCGGCCGTGATCCGCAGCCGGGCCTCGCTCTGCTCCTCCTCGCGCAGGGCAGGACCGACGCCTCGGAAGCCGCTCTGCGGGTCGCGATCGCCGCCGACGGAGGCCGGCACCGCGGGCGGCTGTACGCGGCCCAGGTCGAGATCTTCCTCGCCCTCGGCCGGCTCGGCGAGGCCCGCGCGGTGGCGGACGAGCTGGAGGCCGTCGCGCGCGAGTGGCAGCGGCGGCGGGAGTCCGATCGCACGCCGCCGCACGCGACCGCGGCGTGGGCGGGCGGCGCCGTCGCCTTCGCCGAGCACGACCTGAGGCGCGCGTTTCCCCTGCTGCACCGGGCGCTGGCGCTCTGGCTCGGCCTGGGTGTCCCGTACGAAGCCGCACAGACCCGGATGACCCTGGCGGCAGCCGACCGGGAAGCGGGGGACGACGAGAGCGCGCGTCTCGAACTGCGCGCCGCGCACGCGGCCTTCGAGGCGCTGGGGGCGGTACCCGACGCACGGAGGGCGGCGGCCCTGCTCCGGCTCCCGGGCGAGCTCACCGGGCGGGAGGTCGAGGTGCTCCGGCTGGTCGCCGACGGCCGGACCAACCGGGCCGTCGCCGCCGAGCTCACCATCAGCGAGCACACCGTCGCCCGGCACCTCAACAACATCTTCGCCAAGATCGACGTGTCCTCGCGGTCCGCAGCCACCGCCTACGCGTACACACACGGCCTGGTGGCACCCCGCGCATAGGCCGTTCCGCCCATGGCGCACTCCGACGGAATGGGCAGTTCCGACGATGAACGCGACGCGGTTCCAGAACTACAACGGAGGTACGGAGCTGTACCCGTAGATCCGAGGACAGGAGAGCGGTGGCGATCATGACCACCTCTGCACGAGCTCTGGACGGCGCAGCCGCAGAGCGGCTGCGGGAGGCTGTGCACGGCGACATCGTCCAGCCCGGCGATACCGGCTACGACGAGGCCCGCACGGTCTACAACGCGATGATCGACAAGAGACCCGCGGCCGTCGTCCGGGCCGCCGACGCCGGCGACGTCATCGCGACGGTGAACCTCGCCCGGGAGCAGGACCTGGCCCTGGCGGTACGGGGCGGCGCCCACAGCGTCTCCGGCTACGGAACCTGCGACGACGGGGTCGTCCTGGACCTTTCGAGGATGCGCGGAATCCGGGTCGACCCCACGACCCGCACCGCCTGGGCCGAGGGTGGCTGCACATGGGCGGACCTCAACCACGCCACGCACGCCTTCGGCCTGGCCACCACCGGGGGAGTGGTCTCCAGCACCGGCATCGGCGGGCTCACCACCGGCGGAGGCATGGGCCATCTCGCCAGGAGCTGCGGGCTGGTCTGCGACAACCTCGTCTCGGCCGATGTGGTCGTGGCCGACGGATCCTTCCTGACCTGTACGGGGGAGCCGGACGACGAGAACACGGACCTGTTCTGGGCCCTGCGGGGAGGCGGTGGCAACTTCGGCGTCGTCACGTCCTTCGCCTACCGGCTGCACCCCGTGGCCGACATCCTGGGCGGCCCGACGTTCTATCCGCTCGACGGCGACGTACTGCGGCGGTACCGGGAACTGGTCGCCGGGTCCGACGAACGGCTCGGAGCACTGCTGGTCGTCGGGCTCGGCCCGCCGCTCCCGTTCCTGCCCGAGCGCTGGCACGGGCGGCCGCTGTGCGGTGTCCTCGCCTGCTGGGCCGGGCCCGAGACGCAGGACGACGAGATACGTGCCCGCCTCGCCGACCTGGGCCCGGTCGTCGGACAGCACGTCGGGCGCATGCCGTACCCGGTGATCAACACCCTCTTCGACGAGCTGCTCCCCGCAGGGCTCTTCCACTACTGGAAGGGCACGTTCAGCAAGGGGCTGCCGGACGGGGCCATCGACGCGTACGTGGAATACGGCGCCGAAACCCCTTCCGTCCAGAGCTCGACCGTCGTGTTTCCCATCGACGGCGCCTGCCACCGGGTCGCACCCGAGGCGACCGCGTTCGCCTACCGCGACGCGGACTTCTCGACCGCGCTGAGCCCCACCCTCCCCACGCGCGACGCGTGCGTGGCCACCATGGACTGGGTGCGCCGTTTCGCCGCGGCGCTGCGACCCCACTCGATGGAGGGCGCGTACGTCAACTTCATGGGAGAGGACGACCAGGACCGGGTCCGGGCCAACTACCGGCAGAACTACGACCGGCTGACGACGGTCAAGCGGCGGTACGACCCCGCCAACCTGTTCCGTCTGAATCACAACATCGCCCCATGACCCGGACCGGCCGGACGGGCAAGGTCGGGCTCCGGGGCCCGTCCGGGGTCGAACCGTCTGCCGGTACCGCGAGACGCGGCCCGCGGGTGTGCCGGTGCCAAGTCTCCGTACCGACGCGCACGTCGTGGGTGGTCCAGCTCGGCAGGGCGGCGATCACCTCGCGGCTCTCGGCGAGCCCTTGTCGCGGGCGCAGAGCCCGGAGAGGAAGGCTCCGTCGTACCGTGGTGTGTAGAAGGCCAGCCCGCCGCCGTGTATCCGGTGCCCGTGGCGGGGACCCGGTGGCGCAGACAGCCGTTGCCGACGTCGGGGTGGTACCCGACGCCTCGCCGAAGGCGGTGGACGTCGGCGTCCAGGAGGCGTCCTCGGAGACGGCGGACGTGCCGGGTGGCGCGAGGCCCGTCCGCGCGCACGAGGCGGGCGGTGGCGCCGCCACGGGGCGGCGGCCCTCGCGCCGGTCGCGTACGAGTGCGGCGGCAGGGGAACGATCAGTGCGCGCCGCCACCAAGGACGTGAGAACAGAGATGCGCGTGAGGCTCACTTACGAAGGTAGGCAGGGCTGCGGCGCGGGGGTGAACGGCTGATCGCACGGCACATCGGAGCGGACCGCTCCAGGGCAGAGGGAGAACGGCATGTCGTATCCGGAACCCGTTTACGCGGACGGCGAGGGCGAGATCAGCGCGCAGTACCGCCCGGCGGACACCGCGCCGAGTCTGCTGACGCGCAGCGGCGGCACCACGCACTACCTGGCGACGACGGAGTCGACGCACGGCGAGTTCGGTCTCTACCGGATCAACATGGCGCCCAGGGCCGGTGGCCCTGCCACGCACTTCCACCGCTCGATCTCGGAGTCGTTCTTCATCCTCGGCGGGACGGTGCGGATCTACAACGGTGAGCGCTGGGTCGACACGACCGAGGGCGACTTCCTGTATGTGCCGCAGGGCGGCCTGCACGCCTTCCGCAACGACTCGGACGCACCCGCTTCGATGCTGCTGCTGTTCACGCCGGGGGCGCCGCGCGAGGAATACTTCGAGAAGGTGTCGCAGGTCTCCGACTGGCCGGAGAAGGAGCGCGCCGAGTTCTTCATCAGGCACGACACGTACTGGACGGACTGACGGTTCCGGTCACGGCGCCGGGCGGCTCCGGTCACGGTGAGCGCGGGGGTTCCTGTCACGGCGCGGGACGATTCCGGTCACGGCGCGGGCGCCAGGCCCGTCTTGAGGCCTGCGCCGCACAGGGGTACGACGACGCTGCGGTCCGTCCAGTCACCCACGGCCGCCCAGCAGGCGACCCCGGTCGTCTCGACGAAGAAGCCGCGGGCCGCCAGATCCTGCTGTGCGGCGCGGATCCGGTCCTCGGTGACCGTGAGGAAGGTGCCGCCCGACTCCCTGACGGCCGCAAGGATCTGCCGGGCGCGCGGGGGGCGGGGGATGGCGATGCCCTCCGCGAGGGTGGGAGTCGCATGGCCGGGGGAGCCGAGCAGGTCACCGGCGCCCGCACGGAACGCCTCCGCGAGCGGGGACACGGCCTCGGCCTGTACGGCGATCAGTGCGGGACGGCGGTCGATCAGGCCCTGGGCGAGGAGTTCCGCCGTGGCCAGGGCCGCGCCGAGGAGCAGGGTGCCGTTGCCGACCGGCACGGCGATCGCGTCCGGCAGACTGCCGCCCAGGTCTTCCCACATCTCGTAGACGTAGGTCTTCGTGCCGTGCAGGAAGTACGGGTTGAAGACGTGGGAGGCGTAGAAGGTTCCGGGCGCGTCGGCGGCGGCTCGGGCGGCCCGTGCGGTGGCCTCGCGGTCGCCGGGCACGATCTCCAGCCGGGCGCCGTGCGCACGGATCTGCTCGGTCTTCTTCGGGGACGTGCCCTCGGGGACGTACACCGTGCAGGGCAGGCCGGCCCGGGCGCAGTACGCGGCGACGGCCGTGCCCGCGTTGCCGCTGCTGTCCGCGACGACCTGCTCCGGGGCGAGCCGGCGGGCCAGTTCGGCCAGCATGACCGCGCCCCGGTCCTTGAAGGAGAGCGTCGGCATCAGGTAGTCGAGCTTGGCCGAGACATTCGGGGTGAGGGGGACGAGCGGCGTCCTGCCCTCGCCGAGGCTGACCGCCGGATCGCCGAGAGGCAGCGCCTCTTCGTAACGCCACAGTGAACTGACGCGTCCGGTCAGCGAGTCGAGAGACATCGGTGACCGGACGTCGAAGTCGAGGTCCCAGGGGCCCCGGCAGAGCGGACAACACCAGGTCAGGTCGTTTGTGTCTGCGCGGGTCCCGTCCTGGGGGCAGTGATAGGTGGCCATGCCCGCCAGCATGTCAGCCGTGTGGCGAATGTATTGCTCATGCCAAGACAGTCTTGTGCGATTCCTATGGATGGGCCAATCTTTCGCTGGCAGCAGGGCACGTCGGCTCACGAGGAACCCGGATGGGGTTCTGTCGCGACTGGCTTGTCATGCCCATGCTGTTGTTTGCCGCATGCACCCCGCTCGACCGAATGCACCCCCCATGCACCGGATCAATGCACCCCCAGGCATCCCCCACCAGTGCACCGCAAACGAGGAGGACCCCTCACATGGCAGTGAAGCGTCACGCACGCTACGCGCGAAGACTGGCCGCGACGAGCGTCATAGCCGGCGCGGCCCTCGCCCTCTCGACCGCGGCGGCCTTCCCGGCCCTCGCGTCCCCGAGCGCGCCGGAAGGCCGGATCGAGAACGCGGGCGCCCCGGGCGCCATCAGCGGCAGCTACATCGTCACCCTCGACGAATCCGCCGCCGACGCCGGCTCCGCCGACGGCAAGGCGCTCGCCGCGGAGTACGGCGCGAAGATCAAGAAGACCTACAGCGCGGCCCTCAACGGCTACGCCGTCGAACTCCCTGCCGAGCAGGCGAAGAAGTTCGCCGCGGACCCGGCAGTCGAGTCCGTCGTGCAGAACCGGACCTTCACGATCTCGGGCACCCAGCCCTCCCCGCCCTCGTGGGGACTGGACCGGATCGACCAGACGGCCCTGCCGCTGAACCAGAGCTACACCTACCCGGACAAGGCCGGAGAAGGTGTCACCGCGTACATCATCGACACCGGTGTACGCATCAGCCACAGTGACTTCGGCGGCCGCGCGTCGAGCGGCTACGACGCCATCGACAACGACAACACCGCGCAGGACGGCAACGGCCACGGCACCCACGTGGCCGGCACCGTCGCCGGAAACTCGTACGGCGTCGCCAAGAAGGCGAAGATCGTCGGTGTCCGCGTCCTCGACAACAGCGGCTCCGGCACCACGGCGCAGGTCGTCGCGGGCATCGACTGGGTGACGGCCAACGCCGTCAAGCCGGCCGTCGCCAACATGAGCCTGGGCGGTGGCGCGGACACCGCGCTCGACACCGCCGTGCGCAACTCGATCGCCTCCGGCGTCACCTACGCCGTCGCGGCAGGCAACGAGTCGACGAACGCCTCCACCAAGTCCCCCGCGCGCGTCGCCGAGGCCATCACGGTCGGCTCCACCACCAGCACCGACGCCCGTTCGAGCTTCTCGAACTACGGCACCGTCCTGGACATCTTCGCACCGGGCTCCTCGATCACCTCGTCGTGGAACACCGGTGACAGCGCGAGCAACACCATCTCGGGCACCTCGATGGCAAGCCCGCACGTCGCCGGTGCCGCCGCCCTGTATCTCGCCGACCACCCGGGCCAGACCCCGGCGCAGGTCTCGGCGGGACTGGTCGCCGCAGCCACCAGCGGCGTGGTGACGAGCCCGGGCACCGGGTCGCCGAACAAGCTGCTGAACGTCGGCACCGGCACCACCCCGCCGCCCACCGGCACCAAGTTCGAGAGCACGACCGGCTACACGATCGCCGACAACGCCACGGTCGAGTCGCCGATCACCGTCTCCGGTATCAGTGGTAACGCGCCGTCAGCACTCAGCGTTCCCGTCAACATCACGCACACCTACTCCGGCGACCTCAGGATCGACCTGGTCGCGCCCGACGGTTCGGTCTACAACCTGAAGGCGTACGGGACCGGCGGCAGCGCCGACAACGTGATCACCACCTACACGGTGAACGCTTCGTCGGAGGTCGCCAACGGCGCCTGGAAGCTCAGGGTCAGCGACAACGCCACGTACGACACCGGGAGGATCAACTCCTGGGCACTGCAGTTCTGATGCCGGACCGCTTCTGAGCCGGACATGAACGCACGCGGGGCGGCTGCCGTCGGCAGCCGCCCCGCACACCTCCTCCGTGAGCCCGGCCTGGTCCGGACGGGAGGAGCTAGCGGCGGTTGAGCCCGCGGTCGACCGCGGACATCAGCTCGCCGTCGTCCGTGTCGCCGTCCAGCGACCAGAACATCGCACCGCCGAGACCGCGGTCACGGATGTACGAGGTCTTGGCGCGCAGCACCTGCGGGTCGTCGTACGTCCACAGGGTCGTCCCGTCGAACAGCCAGGCGTGGCCGTTGCGGGTGTCGCGGTGCACCGTGTACTGCCCGGAGTCGGCCAGCTTCTTGAGGGCCTTGTAGTCCTCGTAGCCCGCCGCGTACGTGGCCGGGGCGGGTGCCGTCGCCGGCTGCCCGAGACCGTCGCCGCCACCGGTCACTCCGGTCCAGCCCTGCCCGTAGAACGGCATGCCCACCACCAGCTTGCGGGCGGGGGCGCCGCGCCTGATCCAGTCACGGACCGTCTGGTCGACGCTGAAGTCGCCCTTCGCGTACAGGGCGGACTGCTGGGCGGTCGTCGTCTCACCGGAGACGTGGAAGTCGTAGCCCTGGAGGTTGACGAAGTCGAAGTCCCGCATGATGCGCCGGACATCGAAACCCGCGTCGATCTTGGCGGGAGCGGTGGGCACGAACGCCGAGAGCTCGTAGTGCTTCTTGTGCGTCTTCCGGTTCGCCGGGGACTTCTGCGCCTTCGCGTAGGAGTCGAGCTGGGTGCGGAACTCGTGCACCAGCGCGGTGAAGTTCTTCTTGTCCTCGGGGCGGTAGACCGTGTCGGTGTCACCGGCGGAACCGGGCCACTCCCAGTCGATGTCGATGCCGTCGAAGAGGCCGGCAGCAGCCCCGTCGCCCCCGCGTACGCCGTCGACGGGCAGGTTGCCCTTGATGTACAGGTCGATGCAGGACGAGACGAGGGCCTTGCGGGAGGCGGCCGTGCGGGCCGCGTCGGAGAAGTGGGTGGACCAGCTCCAACCGCCCAGCGAGATCATCACCTTGAGGCCGGGGTGCTTGGCCTTGAGCTCGCGCAGCTGGTTGAAGTTGCCCGCGAGGGCCTGGGTGTCGGTGTCGGCGACGCCGTCCACCGAACCCGCGGCATCCAGCGGACGGGCGTAGTCCGCCCACGCGTCCGCCTCGCCGGGCACATTGCCGGTGAAGCACTTGCCTTCGGGGCTGACGTTGCCGAAGGCGTAGTTGATGTGGGTGAGCCTGGCGGCCGCACCGCTCGTGTCCAGGTCCTTGACCTGGAAGTCGCGTCCGTAGACGCCCCACTGGGTGAAGTAACCGATGCTCTTGTACGCGCGGTTGTGGCCCGCGCCGCGGTCATCGTGACTGCCGCCGTCGTGGGCGCCGTCGGCCGTGGCCGCGGGGGCGATGCCGGCCAGCAGCGCGAAGGCGCAGGCGGCAGTTGTCAGTCTGGACAGGGTTCTTCGACGCATGGGACTCGTTCCTGTGCGTGTGCCGGAGCTGGAGAGCCAGCGAGAGCCGTGCTGTGCAGAGGAAGGTATTGGTCTGGACCAAAAACGGTCAAGAGCCTGGGAGATGCCGCGCGAGGTATGCGCTGGTCGGCAAGGAATCATCACATCGAGTGAAACTTTGGCCTGTGCTTGCGGTGTACAACCCACGGTTGCCAGGCTGTTGCAGTCTGTCAACCTGTTGGGAGTGGCCTGTGACTTTCGGTGAGCAGCCCGCCTATCTGCGCGTGGCGAGCGATCTCAGAGAGAAGATCGTCAACGGCGCGCTGCCGCCTCATACCCGCCTGCCGTCGCAGGCGCGTATCCGCGAGGAGTACGGAGTCTCGGACACCGTCGCGCTGGAGGCGCGGAAGGTGCTGATGGCCGAGGGGCTGGTCGAGGGGCGGTCGGGCTCCGGGACGTATGTGCGTGAGCGTCCGGTCCCGCGCCGGATCGCCCGCTCCGGCTACCGGCCGGGCGCCGGCGCCAGTCCGTTCCGCCAGGAACAGACGGCGGAAGGCGTGCGCGGGACATGGGAGTCCCGCAGTGAGCAGGAGGGGGCCAGTCCCGAGATCGCCGAGCGCCTCGGCATCGAGCCGGGCGACCGGGTGATGCGGACGAGGTACGTCTTCCGGGACGCCGGCGAGCCGATGATGCTCTCGACGTCCTGGGAACCTCTCGCCGTCACGGGCCGTACACCGGTGATGCTTCCGGAGGAGGGCCCGCTGGGCGGCTGCGGCGTGGTCGACAGGATGGCCGCGATCGACGTCGTCGTGGACAACGTGGCGGAGGAGGTCGGCGCGCGCCCGGGGCTGGCGGAGGAGCTCCTGGCGCTCGGTGGTGTGCCGGGGCATGTGGTGATGGTGATCGGGCGCACGTACTACGCGTCGGGGCGGGCCGTGGAGACCGCGGATGTGGTCGTGCCCGCCGACCGCTACCGGATCGCCTACCATCTGCCGGTCAAGTGACCTGCCGTGCGGGCCGCGCAGGCGAAGGTGACAGCCAGGGGGCTGGTGTGTCCGCCGTCCGTGACGAGCAATCAGCCCACCTTCGGCGTCCTTGACCCGCGGCAATCACCGGCAGTGGAGCCTTGTCATGTCCGGCTCGTGACGTCCCGTCCGTCACCCGCGTACGGACCGGCGAACGAGGATCCGCCGAGGTGAACGGCCCGGGCGTCGAGATCGCCGACGTCACCGCCACGCACACCTGCGGGGTGTGTGAAACCGTGGGCGAGTTGCCCGACATCGCCGACCGCACGGTCCGGTCGGGGCCGATCTGCTTGCTGTGCTGCCCATCGGGCTGCTCGCTGTGCTGCTTGTTGGACGCGGAGTGCGGCGATGTCCGCAGAAAGGAACAGGGGGCGGGTCCGGTACTGCTGCCGGTGTCCACACCGTGGACGACCGCCGACTGACGCGCACAGTGTGCGAGGGGGCGCATCCGGACGGGTGCGCCCCCTCACGCATGACCGGATGTGTATCTCTTTGTGTAAACACGCATCCGCTGAGTGAAGGTCAGGCGTACGCTCGGGCATATGCGTACTGCGGTTTCCTGGGGATCCTTAGAGACGTGCACGCCAGTGGGGAGAGGGGCGAAATGCTTGGGAGGGACACGATGACCGACAGCGGTGCCGTGCTCCCTTGGCTGGTGATTCGGCAGGACGACAACGGCAACAGATACCGCGTCGGTCGCTACGCGACACAGGACGAGGCGCAGAAGACCGCGGACGGCCTCGAGCGCCACGGGCACAAACAGCTCTACTGGGTGGAGCGCGTGGGCCAGAGCGCTCGCCCCTGACGGCTGCGGCCTCCGGGGCCGCGCCGGCCGCCCCCGTATGCCGCCCGTACGGACCCCAGCGGTCCGAGTGACTCCGAGCTGCCGCCGGGGCCGTCCATAGTCGAGGACGGCCCCGGCTGCCGTCCGCCGCGGGCGTGACAGCCCGGCATGCCGGACGGCGCCGTATATTCGCGTCCCGGAAGCCCTTTTCCGCACGCTCTCGGACAGTGCGTCAGGCGTGGGGTCGGCCCGGGTGTTGTCGGTTGCGCCGACCGCAGGCGAGGCGTCGAAAAGTCCAGAGCCGTCGGACGCGCTGAGCCGTCGAACGTCCTGAGCTGTCGAACGTCCCGAGCCGCACGCCGCGGCATCCGAAGCGGCGGCAGACCGATGGTGAGGACGGAACGATGCCGGTGCTGATCGACACGGTGGCCTGGGTGCGGATGGAGAACGGCAGGATCCTCTGCGCGCGACCGAAGGGGAAGGACATCTTCTACATCCCCGGAGGCAAGCGGGAGAACGGGGAGACGGACCTGCAGACCTTGCTGCGTGAGGTCGAGGAGGAACTGACGGTGACCGTCGTCCCGTCGACCGTCATCCATGCGGGTACGTACGAGGCGCAGGCGCACGGCCATCCGGACGGTGTGGTGGTACGCATGAGCTGCTACTACGGCGACTACCGGGGCACGCTGGCAGCCAGCAGTGAGATCGACGAGATGGCCTGGTTCTCCTACGGGGACCGCTCTCTGGTCCCCCCGGTCGACCAGCTCCTCTTCGACGATCTCCACGCCATGGGTGAGCTGATCTGAGCCCCTGGCGGATGCACCCGTACGCCCCACCTGTCGGGTCCTGCGATAGGCTGCACCAAATTTCGGGTATGTGCTGATTATCCCCTCTGAATGGGGTGCACCCCCGTTTTTGGTCTTGGGAAGTGATCGGCGTGACCGATACCGAAGGCGACTGCGCAGAGTGGAGCTTTCCGGCGGTGCCGGGCTCCGTGCGCAGCGCCCGGCATGCGGTACGCGATGCGCTGCACGTCTGGGGGCTCGACGCGGCGGTGGGAGATATCGCCGTGCTGCTCGTGAGCGAACTGGTGACCAATTCCCTGCGCTATGCGGCGGGCCCCATCGGAGTGCGGCTCGTGCGCCCGCACCCGGACGGTGTGGAGCCCGGTTTGCGGGCTGACGGGCAGGCCCTGCTCGTGGAAGTCTCCGATCCGCTTCCGGATGCGCCCACCGAACGCATGGCCGGACCGGAGGACGAAGGGGGGCGCGGACTGCAGCTCGTGGCTTGTTCGGCGCGCCGCTGGGGGACCCGGCGCGGAAAGAGTGGCAAGACGGTGTGGTTCGAGCTCGCTCTCCCTGGTTAGGAGTGGGAGGGGACGCACAGCGATCACCGGCGGTCAGGCAGGACCTGGCTGAAAGGTACTGAGACCGTGCTGTGATCGTGAACGCCGTGCCGGTAAGCCCCGTAGTGCTGAATACTGCGGGCAGGACCGGTCCGGTGTGTGAGCTGGAGGGGACGGTCGCGTGAGCGAAATACCTGGGTCGGCGGGCGACGTCGTGTGGCAGAGCAGCCCGCCTGGCTCGATCTATGACTACATCAGGGTCGCCTCCTTCTCGATCGGGCCTGACGGGCTGATCGAGCAGTGGAGCCGGCGGGCCGCCGGTCTGTTCGGCATGGCCTCCCACGAGGCGGTGGGTAGGGATCCGGTCGAGGCGTTCATGCCTGCCGAGCTGCGCTCGGACGCCCATCGGCGGGTTGGCGAGATCCTCGACGGCAAGGAGTGGACGGGCCTCGTCCCGTTCCGGATCCCAGGTGAGAGCGGTGCCGAGGGTCTTGCCGAGATCTACGTCATGCCGAGCGAGACGGGGAGCGGCGAGCGTGCCGCGCTCTGCATCGTCGTCGATGTCCGGGCGCTCCGGCGCATCGAGACTGATCTTGCCGCATCACAGGCGATTTTCGGTCAATCTCCCTTCGGCTTCGTGCTCTTCGGCGCGGACTTCACGGTCGTACGGGCCAACCAGCGGTTCGCCACGGTCTTCGGCGGCGAGGCGGACGACCACCGCGGACGCACGGTGGACGACTACCTGGCCGGCCAGGAGGCCGACCGGCTCTCCAGCACCCTGAAGCGTGTCCTGGAAACCGGTGACGCCGTCACCGACCTCCAACTGGTCGGCACCGTCCCCGGCTCCAGCGACCGGCGCCACTGGTCCATGAACCTCTACCGGGTACACAGCGGCGCCGGACGTCCCATCGGCATCGCGGGACTCGCCACCGATGTCACGGGCCGGCACATCGCCGCCCGCGAGGCAGCCAGTGCCCGTCGTAACCTCGCACTTCTCAACGAGGCCAGTGCGCGCATCGGGAACTCCCTCGATCTGGAGACCACGGCCCGGGAACTGCTCGACGTCGCCGTGCCCGGTTTCTGCGACCTGGCATCCGTGGACCTCTACCAGGGACTGCTCACCGGCGACGAGGCGTCACCCGGAAGCTGGGGCCGACTCCGGCAGGAGTCCGGCGGCGGTTCGGCGGAACTCCGCAGGGTGGCCCAGGCCAGCGCCGTCTCCGACGCGCTCCCCGACGGCCTGCCGGGTCCGAGACTGAGCGGTGGTGCCGGTCCCGAAGGGAACACGGCCCCGAAACCTCCCGCGCTCGGCGCGGTCCACCGCTATCCGTTCAACTCGCCCTGTGCCGTCGCCCTGCGCAGCGGCCACGTCGAGGACGTGCCCGGTGACGAACGCGGCTTCGTGCACTCCACGCTCGCCGTGCCGATGGTCGCGCACGACATCGTCATCGGTCTCGTCCAGTTCTCCCGCGCCAAGGGCAGCGAACCCTTCGGCGAGCGCGACCGGGCCCTGGCCACCGAACTTGCCGCACGTGCGGCCGTCTGCATCGACAACGCCCGCCTCTACCGGCGCGAACACGAACGAGCGCTGATACTCCAGCGCAGCCTGCTGCCCCCGGGCGACCCGGAGGCAGCAGGTCTCGACATCGCCTGCCGCTACCTCCCCGGCAACACGGCCACCGAGGTCGGCGGTGACTGGTTCGACGTGATCGAACTCCCCGGCCACCGCACGGCCCTCGTCGTCGGCGATGTCATGGGCCGTGGGCTGCGGGCCGCTGTCGCCATGGGAGAGCTGCGCACCGCCGTACGCACCCTGGCGCTCCTGGACCTGGAGCCGGCCGAGGTGCTCTCCGCCCTCGACGAGGTCGCCCGCGGCCTCGGAACCCCGGGCGGCGGCGACCGGAACGACGCCTTCGGCGGAGGCGGCGGCGCCCAATGGCCCTCACGCGTCGCCCACAAGTCACGCGAGGCGGACCTCTCCGAGGTCTATCTGGCGACGTGTGTGTACGCGGTGTACGACTCCGTCACCCGACGGTGCACCTTCGCCAATGCCGGTCACCTCCCTCCCGTGGTGGTCGAACCGGGCGAACCGGCCCTGCTGCTGGACGTTCCTCCCGGCATGCCGCTCGGAGTCGGTGGCGAGCCCTTCGAGGAGGTCGAGGTGGAGCTCAAGGAGGGCGCCCTCCTCGCCCTCTACACCGACGGCCTCGTCGAGTCACGCGACCATCCCCTCGACGAGGGCCTCCAGGCCTTCCGGGACGCCCTCACGGAGCCGTCCCAGCCGCTCGAGGAGGTCTGTGACCATGTACTGGCCACCCTCGACACCCGCCACGGCGAGGACGACATCGCCCTGCTGATGGCGCGCATCCAAGGGCTTCCGGTGGATGCCGTGGGCGACTGGCGGCTTCCCCGCGAGCTCCGTTCCGTCGGCCGGGCCCGCGAGCTGGCCCGTGCCCAGCTGTCCTCGTGGGACCTCGACGACCTGGTGGACACCACCGAACTGCTGGTCAGCGAGCTCGTCACCAATGCGCTGCGTTACGGCGAGGGCGAGATCAGGCTCAGGCTGCTGCGCGACCGCACCCTCGTGTGCGAGGTATGGGACGCGGGCCTGGTCCAGCCACGGCGCAGGCGGGCACGCGACACCGACGAGGGCGGTCGTGGACTGCAGTTGGTCGGACTGCTGAGCGCGGCCTGGGGGTCACGACGGACACCGCGAGGCAAAACGGTGTGGTTCGAGCTGGCGCTGCCCGACGGCGAGCCGGCTGCCGAACTCTCGGTCGAGCAGCTGCTGAGCATGTACTGACGGGGCGGGTGCGTACGGGCAGGCGGAGCCGACGCACCGGTCGTTTCATGACCCGGATTTCAGGGCGGCGAGCCGGGCCTCGACCTCCGCGCTCTCACCGAGGCTGTCCAGCTGCTCGAACTGTGCGTCCAGGGACGACGCGGCAAGCTCCTGCTTGCCCACCGCCTTCGCCTCCTCGCGCCGCACCTTGTCCTCGAAGCGGCTGAGCTCACTCGTCGGATCCATGACGTCGATGCTCTTCACCGCGTCCATCATCTGGTTCTGCGCCTGGGCGGACTTGGAGCGCGCAACCAGCTCGTCGCGTTTGGACTTCAGCTGGGTCAGCTTGGTCTTCATCTGGTCCAGGCCCGCCTTCAGCTTGTCCACCACCACCGTCTGCGAGGCGATGGTGGGCTCGGCGGTCCTGGCTTCCTGCTCCGCCTGGAGCTGGCGGCCCAGTGCGACCTTCGCCAGGTTGTCGAACTTGTCGGCGTCGGCGGCCGATCCCGCAGCGCGCAACTCGTCCGCCTTCTTGCTGGCCGCGAGGGCCTTCTGCCCCCACTCCCGCGCCGCATCGACGTCCTCCCGGTGATCCTGCTCCATCAGCCGGAGGTTGCCGATGGTCGCGGCCACGGCCTGCTCGGCCTCCGAGATGTTGCCCGTGTACTCGCGGATCAGCTGGTCCAGCATCTTCTGAGGGTCTTCCGCCTGGTCGATCAGGGCGTTGATGTTGGCCCGCGCCAGCTGCGTGACGCGGCCGAGGATGGTCTGCTTGGTCATGGCCTCTCTCCTTGTGTGAATGACAGTGACTGACGCATCGTGAATCCGCGGCTGAGGCACCGCGCCGCCCGTTGAGAACCTCAGAACCGGCCTCCGCCGCCCCTTCGGCCACGGGTACCCCCGCCGCCGAAGCTGCCCGGCCCGCCTGAGAATCCTCCTCCTCCGAAACCTCCCGGGAACCCCCCTCCGAAACCCCCGCCCCGGCCGCCCCCGCCGAGGAGTCCGCCGAGGAGGATGCCGCCCAGAACCGCCCCGCCCATCCCGCTTGCCCCTCCATGTACACCGCCCGGACCGTTCTGGTTCCGGTAGGCCCGCACGTCCTGTTCCGCCAGGCTCTGTGCCATCCCCGCCAGCGCGTCCGCCTGCTGGGCCTCGGCCAGGGCGCCCTGCGGATCGTTCGACTCGCTCAGTTCGCGAGCCCGTTCCCACCGCCGCTGGGCCTCGGCCAGCCGGGTGCGGGCCTGGCTGCCCACCGCTCCCCTGTTGGTGGTGATGTAGTCCGCGGCCGCCCCGATAGCCGAACGTGCCGTGAGCATCGCCTGGTCGAGGAGCGAGCGGGCGCGCAGGTTTCCGTGCTCCTGCTCGCGGGCCCCGGCAAGGGCTTCGTCCAGCGCCGCGTCCGCCTCCTCCACCCTGCGCAGGGCGTCGATGGGATCGTAGGGTCCGGCTTCCGTCTCGCTCCGTACGTCGCTCAGCACCGACGCTGCGCGCGCGATCCTGCCCTGCAGATCCGCGGTGGAGACTCCTTCGGCCGTCCCCTTCAGCAGACCTCCGGCATCGGCCAGATCCGTTTCCGTCTCGGTGAGGGCACCTGGCAGCCTGCCCGCCGCCTCGGCCAGTTCCACAGCACGCCGGTCCACGGCATCGACGAGTGCGGACGCCTGCCCGATCGCGCCCTCGGCGGCCCGGACGTACACCGCGGCCTTGGCGTTGTCGCCGCCGGCCACGGCCTGGCGCGCCTCATCAAGACCGGACGTGGCGAACAGCAACCGGTCCTTGGCCTGTCCGACGGAGTCGGCCACGGGCGCGGCGGCCGACTCCGTGTACCGGCTGCGCATTCCGGTGAGGGTGGACTCCGCCGTGGAGATCCGTCCGGAGAGGTCGTCGAAGGTTGCCTCCGCAGCCGCCAAGGCCTGGGGCGCGGTGCGTTCGAGGGCGCGCAGCCGGTCGAAGTCCTCGGCCACGGCGTCCAGACGTCCGTTCGCCTCCGCGCAGCGGCTGACGATCTCGTCGAGCATGCGGCGCCGTGTCGCGTCGTCCTCCGGGAAGGCGTCGTCGAGCTGCTGCCGCAAGCGGAAGGCCGCCGTCAGCTCCGACTTGGCGTGGTCGACGGCCTGGGTGAACGGAGCAGCCGCCTCCTCACCGAACTGCGCGGTGGCGAATCCGAGCTCTTCCTCGCTGGTGCGCACGGCGTCGTCCGTGTCCACCAGATCGGCCTTGGCCTGTGCGTCGAGTTCCGGCAACGGCGTCGGCGGCTCCGCAGATTCCTGGGCTCCGCCGCTGCCCCAGCCGGCCGCGGCAGGGGTGGTCCGGCCCGATGCACGCTTCCTGCGGCGGGTGTACGCGTAGGCGGCGACCGCGCCTGCGGCGCCGACGACGGCGATCGGGACGATCAGGTTCCCCGCACTGCCGCTGTCGGAGTCACTGCCTGTTCCGGGATCCGCGGTCCCCGGCGTGATCGCGGGGGCCGGAACGGGCCGGCCGGCGAGCACCGCGGCGTAGCCGTTCGCGGCGCCGATCGCGGCCCCGGCCCAGTCGTTCTCCCTCAGAGCCGGTTCGATCGCGTTGCTCGCCACGTCCTGGAGCTGTCCGTCGGTGAGCCGCGACCCCTGGTCGACGGAGTAGGCGTACTGCCGGTCGTGCGTGGCCACGGCCAGCAGCACGTCGTCCTGTCCGAGCCCGTTGCGGTTCGCGGTCTCGTCGGCCCAGGTCTGCGCGTCGCGGCCGGAGAAGTCGCGTACGTAGACGACGAAGAGCTGGATCCGACTGCTGTCGAACAACTCGTCGAGCGCGGACTCGACCTGCTGGTCACGGTCGCCGAGAGCCCCCACCTTGTCGGTGATCTGCCCGTCACGGGACAGCGCGACGGGGTCGTCGGCACGGGCGACCGGCACAGAGGGCGGAGCGATCCAGCACATCGCTGCCAGCACGGCGAGGAAGACCCTGGCGGGTATGGAGATCCGGGTACGGCTCGCGGGCTGCATCACATTTGGGAGGCTATGTCCGCCCAGTTCCCCTCGCGACCCGGCGCCTCCAGTCCGTGGACGGGCCGGCTCCCCGCCGTACAGCCGCGCCCACCACCCCGCGTCGCAACGTGATGGACGGCGGCACGGACGAGGGGCGGGGGAGTGCCGTGCCGCGGCTTCGCGTCCGATCGGGCGACCCCGACCTGCCGAAGAAGGAACGGAAGGGGCTGAGGATTGCGTCTGTGACACCAGGGACGAAAGCGGTGCGGGCCGCTCGGCAGGGGCGTCCTGTCGGCAGTAAAGCGGCGCCACAGCGAAACTCGGGGGTACGGACATGGGCACAGGGAAGACGGCCGGAACGGTGCGGAGCAGATGGGTCCGCCTCCGGTGGACCTGGCCGAGGCGTATCGCTCTGGCGCTGGTCCTGCTGCTCGTCCTGCCGGTCCTGACGGCGGGCATCGCGCTGCGGCTGAACTACACCGGGGATCCGGGCGAGGACACCCGCACCCGCGGCCGTGATGCCATCTGGCTCGGCCATGCGTGGGTCGACGGGCGCAAGGGCGACGGAGACCTGGCTGCCTTCGCCGCACAGATAGAGGGGACCGGCATCAAGGACCTCTACGTGCACGCCGGACCGCTGGAGCACGACGGCACCCTGCCGGGGAGGCGGTATCCCAAGGCGCGGTGGCTGATCGACGCGGTGCACCGCACCCTGCCCGGCATCCGGGTGCAGGCCTGGCTCGGCGATGTTCTGGCGAGCGAGGGGCCCGACGGTCTGCGCCTCGAAAGCACCGCGTCCCGCGCGGCCGTCGTCACCTCCGCACGGCAGATGCTCGACGCGGGGTTCGACGGAGTCCACTTCGACCTGGAGCCCCTGCACTCCGGGGACCGCCACTACCTGTCCCTCCTCGACGACCTGGGCGAACTCACCGGTGCCCGCACAGCGCAGCTCTCCGTTGCCGCCCACCAGATCGATCCGGTACCCGCAGCGCACAGCATCCTCGGCGCGCTCATCGGCAGGGAGAAATGGTGGTCGCAGGAGTTCTTCGGTGAAGTCGCCGGGCGGGTCGACCAGATCGCCGTGATGTCGTACGACAGCTGGATGCCGTTCGAGGGGACGTACGGCGGATTCGTCGCTCAGCAGACCGCGCTCGCCCTCGAGGTGACGCCCGAGGACACCGACCTGCTGATGGGGCTGCCGTTCTTCCACGAGAACGATCTCGGACACCGGGACGCCGCGGAAACGGTCGAGGCCGCGGTCCGCGGTACCAGGCTCGGCCTGGCACGGACGGACCGCGACCGGACGCGTTTCGGCGTTGCGCTCTACGTCGACTTCGCCGCTCGCGAGAGCGACTGGAAGGCTTACCGCGAAGGCTGGCATTGAGTCCGCCCCGCGGCGGGGCGGTCAGATACCGAACCGCTCCCTGGCGAGCAGGGGGCGCACCCGCGACCCGAAGCCACCCGTCCTGAACGGTCGCTGCAGCAGCCCGGGCCGGATGGCCTGCGCCAGCGCCGCGGCGATCATGCCCTGGTCGAGCGCGAGCATGAAGTCGCTGACCCGTCCGGTGTGGACATTGACCGAGTCACGGAAGCCGTATCCGTCGTGGTACGCGCCGAAATCGGCCTCCAGCGCCAGGAGGTTGGCCACCGCCTCGTGCGGTGCGTACGGGAGGGCGAGAAATGAGGCGTGCGGCGTCACCACGCCGTTGGTGAAGGCGGACGGGGCCGGAAGCGGCGAGCCGTCCGTGGTGTACGTGCGGTCGGTGTTGGAGGCGTAACCGTCGACCTGCATGCCGAGCGCGTCGACGCCGTACTCCTGGTAGCCGCCCTCGGGGACGTTGGAGGGGGAGAATCCCCAGTATCCGTACTCCGCCTCGTCGAGACCGTGCTCGATCTGGCTGCGGACGTAGCGCCGGTGCGTGAGGCCCCAGGACCGCGGTGACCACTCCGGCTCCGGCACGAACAGCGGCACCATGAGGGCCTCGAACATCGAACCGCCCCAGGTGGGGATGATCTTTCGCCCGCCGTGCGTGTAGTGCCCCTGCCACACACGGACACCGTCGACGACCGCGTACGCGCCCTGCGGGCGCTGCTCCTGCTCGTGTTCGGGAAGCATCGTGCGCAGCAGGTGCCAGTAGTGCTCGGCAGGCAGGGAGGCGTCCGCGATGCCAAGATAACTGGCCATGCGGGGCTCGGTGTTGAGGGCGCCGTAGTGGTGGGCGGTCGGCTCCTCGGTATCGGTCCAGAATCCACCGCGCAGCTGGCCGGGTCCGGCGACCGGGTCGGCGGGGTCGTACGGCGTGTAGTAGTAGGACCAGTCGGCGGTCGCGAGGATCCGTCCGATGCGGGGGCGCAGGGACGGCGCGGCGTCGGCGGCGATCCGCAGGCCGGTGACCAGCCAGGCGTTGTCGACGGAGGAGAGGAACGGGCGGACCGGAGCACCCGTGCCGGGCCACTCCGTCAGCACCGAACCGTCGTGGGCGTCGTACCAGTTGAGCCAGAAGCCGTGGTGGCGCTCCAGTTTCTCGACGGCGGACACCGTGCGGTCCAGCGTGCGGAGCATCGCGTCCTCGCCGATCACACCGAGCCCCGCGGCAGCCACGGCGGCCCACAGGCCGCAGCCGATGTTGGTGGGGGAGGTCTGGCGGGACGGGACGGGGCCGGACCCGCTGAGCTCGATCTTGTCGGCGGCCAGACCGAGGTCCGTCGTCATCGCCTCGATCGAGCGGTACGTATCGCGGAACCAATGCAGCAGCAACGGTGTATCAAAGGCATGAAGGGGACGAGCGGTGCGCGTGGACGGAAGCGGCCCGGCCGTGGGAGCGGCCGGGGCGGCGGATACGGAGGGAGCGGAGACGGCTCCGAGGGAGAGGGCGGCGGCCCCGGTCCCAGCAGCGGTGAGAAATGTTCGACGGTCCATCAGAACCTCTCGAAGAAGAGTCATCGTCTGTCGCGGATGTTCACATTCGGGTGCCGACCGGACGAGGTCCGGCCGCAGAAATGCAGTGGGGGAGCCGCCGGCCGTCAGGTGCCGACGACTCCCCCACTGGAGAGAGCCATCACATGGCTCCCCGTCCTCGGGCCGGTCTCAGCCGGCGGTGCGGGGCAGCTCGCGGGAGCGGCCGAGGGAGCCCAGCCAGACGGCCGACGGCCGCGCGGTCCGCTCGAAGGTCTCCAGGTCGACGGCGATCAGGCCGAACGTCGGCTTGAAGGAGCCCCATTCATAGTTGTCCAGTGCGCTCCAGGCCAGGTAGCCCTGGATGTTGAGGCCGTCCTCCAGTGCGGAGGCCACCTCATTCAGGGCGCCGGCGTAGTAGTCGGCGCGGCGGGTGTCGTCAGAGGTCGCGATGCCGTTCTCCGTGACGATCAGAGGCACGTCATTGCCGACCACCTCGGCGGTGTGGCGAAGGGCGTACCCGACGGCGGCCGGGTAGTACTCCCATTGCGTCAGCGTCCGCTCGACCGTCTCGGACGCGGGAATCGGGCCGTCGTGACCGATCCGGGTGCGGGTATAGGACTGGACACCGATCCAGTCGTCGCCGCGGGATGCCTCGATGAAGATGTCCTCGCGCGGGTGGCGGTAGGCGGCGGTGACGCCCTCGGCGCCAGGGACTGCCTGGTAGACCTGGTTGGCGATGGTCCAGCCGACCTGGATGCCGGCATCCAGGTCCCTGATCTCCTTCACGGCCGCGTGGTGGGCGGCGATGACGGCCTGCGTGGTCTCGTCGTCCGGGGTGGGCAGACCGGCGGGCGGGAAGCCGATGTCACCCCGCTTGGCCTGCCCCGCCATCACAGCGATCATGTTCGGTTCGTTGATCGTGCAGACGTGGCTGACACCGGTGGAGATCACCGGCGCGCAGGCCGCGGCATAGCGGGCGAAGAGCTCCGTGGCACCGTCGGCCGTCCAGCCGCCGCGCGCCTCGAACCACTGCGGCACGGTGAAGTGGTGCAGGGTGACCATCGGGCGCAGGCCGCGCTCGATCGCCCCTTCGACCATGCGCCGGTAGTGGGCGAGCTCGGCCCGGGAGAACTGCCCCTCGGCCGGCTCGATGCGCGCCCATTCGATCGAGAAGCGGTAGTCCGTGAAGCCCAGTCCGGCCAGCAGGTCCATGTCCTCACGCCAGCGGTGGTAGCTGTCGCAGGCATCCAGGCTGGGCTCCTGGATGTGGGTGCCGGTGGAGTGCTCCTTGACCCACCAGTCGCTGTTGGTGTTGTTGCCCTCGATCTGGTGGGCGGCCGTGGAGGCACCCCACAGGAAGCCTTCGGGGAACGGGACCGGGGTGTGCGTCATCGCGGAATGTCTCTCTTGTGCGTGAAGGGGCGTGGCCGGGAGGGTGGGGCACGGCCTCGTGGGTGTGCGTGGGGCTGCGCGGGCGGGTTACTTCAAGCCCGCCGTGGCGATGCCCTGGGTGAAATGCCGCTGCAGGGCGATGAAGAGGATCAGCACCGGCAGTACGACAAGGAACGCTCCGGCCATCAGCATCCCGTTGGAGCCGCCGGCCTTGTTGGGGTCCGTCGCGAACGTGGCGAGGGCGACGGGGAGGGTGTACTTGTCCGGATCGTTGGTCGCGATCAGGGGCCAGACGAAGTTGTTCCAGGATCCGAGGAAGGTGAAGATCGAGAGCGTCGCGAGGGCGGGCTTCACCAGCGGCATCACGATCCGCCAGAAGATGTACCACTCGCCCGCACCGTCCATCCTGGCGGCCTCCAGCAGCTCGTCCGGGATCGACTGCATGAACTGCCGCATCAGGAAGACCCCGAAGGCCCCGGCGGCGAAGGGCAGCACCAGACCTGCGTACGAGTCGATCAACTGGAGCTTGCTCATCAGCACGAACAGCGGCAGCAGCATCAGGTTTCCGGGGACCATCAGAGCGCCGAGGACGACTCCGAAGATCTTGTTGCGGCCGACGAAGTTCAGCTTGGCCAGCGCGTACCCGAGCATCGAGCAGAACACCAGATTCGAGACGGTGACCAGCACCGCCACGATCACGGAGTTCATGAAGTAGAGCGGCAGATTCAGCTTGTCGAGCAGCTCACGGAAGTTGTCCAGGGTCCACTCGGTGGGAATCCACACGGGGGGACTGGCCGACAGCTCGGAGGTCGTCTTGAGCGACGAGAGGGCCATCCACAGGAACGGCGCAGACATGATCAGCAGACCCAGCGAGAGCAGGGTGTAGACCAGGGGACGCCTCAGGTTCCGGGGCTTCCTCGCCGGCGCCGTCCGTACGGCACCGGGTGCATTGCCGACGGTCATTTCGTGTTGTCCTTCAGCAGTCGGAGCTGCAGCACCGTGATGCCCATGATCACTACGAAGAGGACATACGCCATGGCGCTCGCATAGCCCATGTGGAAGAAATTGAAGCCCTCGCGGTACATGTTCAGCGACACGGTGAGCGTGGAGTCGGACGGACCGCCCTGCGTCATCACGAACGGTTCCTCGAACACATTGAGGTACCCGATGGTCGTGATGACCGTGGCGTAGAGGACCGTGGGCCGCAGCAGGGGCACGGTGATCCCGCGGAACTCCTGCCACACTCCGGCGCCGTCGAGCTTGGCGGCTTCCCGGACCTCGGTGGGGATGGCCTGCAGACCTGCGATGAAGAGCACCATGACCGTACCGACGTTGCGCCAGACCGCCATCACGATCATCGACGGCATGGCCAGCGTCTCCGAGCCGAGGAAATCCGGAGCCGTCAGCCCCACTTCGGAGAAGAGACCGGCGATGAGGCCGTCGCTCGGATCCAGCACGAAGCGCCACACCACGGCGACCGCCACGATCGTGGTGACCACCGGTGCGTAGAAACCGACGCGGAAGAAGGTCCTTGCCCGGTCGATGCCGTTGTTCAGCAGTACGGCGACGACCAGTCCGAGGGCGATGGTCAGGGGGACGCCGATCACCACGAAATACGCCGTATTGAAGAGCGACTTCAGGAACTTCTCGTCGCTGAAGAGATTGACGTAGTTCTCGAAGCCGATGAAGTTCGCATCCAGCGGGCGCGTGACATTACGCAGCCCGAAGTCCGTGAAACTCATCAGCAGAGTGGCGAGGATCGGGAACGCCATGAAGACGGTGAAGAGGACGAGGAAGGGGGTGGAGAACAGCCAGCCGGCCGCGTTCTGCACACCCATCGACGCCTTGTGCCCCTGACGGCCCGGCCGGCCCCGCTGGTCATGGGGCAGGACGCCCGGAGACGGAGAAGTCCCGGGTCCGCCCCGCACCTCGGCCGCCCGCGCGGCCTTTCCGGTCGTAGTGCTCATGGCTCCTACTTCACGAGGCCTTCGATCTCGGACTGCGCGGTCTTCAGCGCGTCCTCGGGGGAAGCCTTGCCCTGTGTCACCTTCGCGATGGCCTGGTCGACCTTGTCGGTGATCTCCGTCCACGTGGCCGTGGACGGCGAGGACTTGGCGGTGTCCATCTGCGTCTTGAAGATCTGGAGGTTCGTGTCGTCGGCGAGCTTGCCGGAGGTCCAGGCCGCGGTGTTCGCGGGAAGGTCCTTGGTGCGCTCGTACCAGTCCGCCTGGCCCTCGGCGCCCGTGAGGTACTTGATGAGCTCCGTGGCGGCGGCCTTGTGCTCGCTGTCCTTGGAGACCACCAGGGAAGACCCGCCCGCCATGGAGACCGAGGACTTGTCCGCGGGCACGGCCGCCACCGCCCACTTGCCCTTGAGCTGCGGCTGGCCCTCGTTCAGCAGGGTGACGTGCCAAGGGCCGCCGAAGAACATGGGGACCCGGCCGTTGCCGAAGTCCTTCACCACGTCGTAGCCGGGCTGAACGGACTTGTTGGAGAGTCCCTTGTCGAAGTACGAGCCGTACTCCTTGAGTGCCCTGACAGCCTCGGGGCTGTCGATGACCGCCTCGCCCTTGTCGTTGACGATCTCGCCGCCGGCGGAGTACAGGAAGGAGTAGAAGTTCTGCACCGTGTCCAGGCCGCTGGGCTGGATGGACAGGCCCCACTTGGTGCCCGCCTTCTTCTGGTACGCGGTGGCGAGGTCCTGCATCTCCTGCCAGTCGGACGGCGCCTCGTCGACACCGGCCTTCTCGGCCAGGTCGGTGCGGTAGTAGAGGACGCGCGTGTCGACGTACCACGGCACGCCGTACGCGGTGCCGTCGACCTCGCCCTGGTTCCAGCCCGCGGGGAAGAAGTCCTTCTTGTCGAAGGTCTTGGTGTCGACCGGCTCCAGGACGCCGAGCTCGGCGAACTCGCCCATGTAGCTCCCGCCCATCTGCGCCACATCCGGCAGGGTGCCGGCCGCGGCGGCGGAGACCAGCTTCTGGTGGGCGACGTCCCAGCCGACCGGGGTCACCTTGACGGTGATGTGGGGGTTGGCCTTCTCGTAGACCTTGGCCACATCCGCGAGCTTCTCGCCCTCGGCGCCCATGGCCCAGACGGTGAGCGTCTGCTGCTTGTCCGCGGCGACGTCGGCGCCGGAGCTCCCGCAGGCAGTGATGCCGAAGGCGAGCGCGACTGCGATACCGGCGGAGACGGTTCTGGCGGTGCGGGACATGGAGGGCTCCTCCTTGAGCAATCCGAATGTATGCGCTGCCTGTAAGCGCATACATCACTCTGCGACAGTCCTTCGTGAATCCGCAAGGGGGTGCCGGGTCACACTCGTGCAACGTGCTCGACGTCTCGGGGCGCGACTGTGGAACGGTAAGCGTGCCGTTTGCGAATTAGAAGTGGATGTGACTGATTCCGCTTGATTGGGAGGGGTTCGGCAAGGGTTCGGCGGAGATCCAAAAAGGGTTCGAGATGCGAAAACGAGCGCGCTATCGTCCCGGCCATGGCTTCGTTCGCGCATGGCTTTCCCTTCGATCCGACCCATGGGCACACGCTCGACGAGCTGCTGCGCATACCGGCACCGGCCGCGCCCGAGGATTTCGAGGCGTTCTGGAAGGAGCGGTACAGCGAGGCCCGTGCTGTCTCCACCGCTCCCGAGATCGGCCCGGCGGAAGGCGAGCGCGACGGCGTCCGGCTGCACGAGGTGTCCTTCACCTCCGTGGGCGGGCTGCGTCTCGGCGGCTGGCTGGCGCTGCCCGTCGAGGGGCCCGCGGAGCACGGCTTCGTCATCGGACACGGCTACGGCGGCCGGCAGGACCCGGGGGCGGAGGTGCCGCTGCCGCTGCCCCGGTCCGCCGCGATCCTGCCCTGCGTGCGCGGGATGGGAAGCCGAGGTCTGTGGCCCGGCATGCCCAGCGAGGCCGCCGGGCATGTTCTGCACGGCATCGGGTCGCGCGACACCTATGTCATCGGCGACTGCGTGGCCGACCTGTGGTGCGCGGCCTCGGCCCTGGAGGAACTGCTGCCGGAGCTGCGCGGTCCCGGTGCCCTCGGCTATGTCGGCGAGAGCTTCGGAGGCGGCCTCGGCGCGCTCGCGCTGCCCTGGGACGAGCGGTTCGGCGCCGCGCAGCTCACCGTTCCGACCTTCGGCAACCATCCGCTGCGGCTCACCCTGCCCTGCAGCGGCAGCGGGGAGTCGGTACGGGCGCACCACCGTGACCACCCCGGCGTCACGGAGGTTCTGCGCTACTTCGACGCAGCCACGGCCGCCGCACGGCTGGAACTGCCGACGTTCGTCGCCGCAGCGCTGTTCGATCCTGCGGTGCCGCCGCCGGGCCAGTTCGCCGTACACAACGCGCTGCCCGGACCGCGGGAGTTGCTGGTGCTGGGCGCCGGGCACTTCGAGTACGAGGGGCGCGCTGCCGAACTGGCCGAGCTCAGCACCCGTCGGCAGCGGTTCTTCGAAGCGTGGCTCGGGCGGTGATCCGGACCGTGTGGCTCGGACGGTGATCCGGACCGTGTGGCTCGGAAGGTGACCCCGACCGCGTGGCTCAGACGGTGACCGGACCGCGTGGCTCAGGCGGTGACCGGACCGCGTGACCCGGACGGTGGCCGGACCGTGTGGCTCAAGCGGTGACCCCGGAGCGGCGCAGTCCGCCTGAGTGCCCGGATGACCGGGTGCCTGGCTGCCCGCGTGCCCGGGTCAGCCGCAGCCGCAGCTCGCCCGCCGGGCCGGCGAGACGGGAAGCTCCAGCGACACGGGCTCACGGTCCCGGTCGGCCAGCCGTTGCACCAGCAACTCCACGGCCTGTTCGCCCAGCTGCCGAATCGGCTGCCGCACGGTCGTCAGTGACGGCCGCACGATCCGGCTCAGCGGGATGCCGTCGAATCCGGTCACAGCGATGTCGTCGGGTACCCGGACCCCGCGCCTCTCCAGCGCGCGCAGCGCGCCCACCGCCATCTGGTCATTGGCGAAGAGCACCGCCTGCGGCCGCTCGAGGTCCCGATCGAGCAGCGTCTCCGCGGCTCGGGCGCCCTCGGCCTGCGTCATCATCCGCGTCCGGAGATCCGGTGCGTCCGGCACCGGCAGCCCGGCCTCACGGCATGCCTCGCGGAAACCACGGAACCGGGCTTCGGCATCGGGTGACGCGGAGTCGCCCCCGACGAAGGCGAGCCGGCGCAGGCCGTGGTCCTCGATCAGATGGCGGGCCAGCTCGCGCTCCCCGTCGGCGTTCGCGACGACGATGTGGTCGAGGTGGTCGATCTCGCGCGGCCCGGCGAGCATGACCACCGGCAGTCGGCGCGATATCACCTCGAGGTCCTCGGTCGGTACGGTCTGCGCCAGTACGGCGAAGCCGTCCACCCGCCCCGCGACCTTCGCGACGAGGCTCTCCGGCCCGCCTTCCAGCGACGCGGCGATCAGCAGGGCGTAACCGTGCCGGCGCGCCGCCCGTTCCATGCCGCGGATGATCTGGTCGGAGTACAGCATCACCGCGTCGTCGGCGTCGCTGTCCGCCTCGGCGTCCGCCTCGGCATCCGGGTCGGCGTAGTCCGGGAAGCAGAGGCCCAGCACACCGGTGGTGCGGCTGGCCAGGCCACGGGCGTTCCCGCTCGGTACGTAACCGAGTTCGCGGGCCGCTTCCAGGACCCGCTCGCGTGTCTGGGCCCGCACGGAATCCGGGTTCCGGTAGACCCGGGAGACCGTGGCAATGGAGACGCCCGACCGCTCGGCGACGTCGTACACCGTGGGGGCGCTCACTCGACCGACCGTCCGCTTCTTCTTCCGTAGCGACGCGCCTGATGCGTGTGCTGGTACGTGTGCTCCCGGGTGGCCGACTCGGTGCCGACCGGTCCTTTGAAAGCGCATTCACCCTAGATCGCGGGCCGGCGGGCGAGCAAGGCCGAACGGTGTGGCGCGCGACGCGTTCACGCTCCTGAGACCCCTTTACCGAATCCTGGTCAGAATATAGACAGGCAGCCTTGCAAGGTGCCCTGTGCATCTTTACGGTCGAACCATGTCCAGTACTTCTTCCCCAGCTCCCCGGGACCGGAATGTCGCCGACCCGAGCGCGGAACGCGTGGCGACCGACCTCGCGGCCGTGGTGGGCCGGCTGCTCCGGCGGCTGCGCACCAGCTCGGCGGACAGTCTGCTCACGCCCTCCCAGCGGTCGGTGCTGGCCAGACTGGACGAGGGCGGGCCTGCCACCACCGCGGCGCTGGCCCGCGCGGAGCTCGTGCGGCCCCAGTCGATGCGGCTGACCCTCGGGGCGCTGGGGGACCTGGGTCTCGTCTGCCGCGCCCCCGACCCGTCGGACGGGCGGAAATCGGTCGTGTCCGTCTCGGACGCGGGGCGCACCACGCTGGCCGAGGTCCGGGCCGCCAAGCGGAGCTGGCTCGCCGAGGCGATCACCGCCGAACTTGACGGGGAAGAACGCCGAACGGTCGCTGAGGCCGTCGCGCTCATCGGCCGCCTGGTCGAGAGGTGACCATCGAGAAGTGACCGGACACAGGACAGCGCGCGACCCGGCGCACCCCTTGAATCACCCCTGAGCGCAACGGCCCCGGGGCTTAGGCAGCCCCGGAGGCGCGTGCGCATCAGGTCCCGGCGCGAGCGCCTGACCGACCGCGCTCCTGCTGATCATCCCGACCGTCAGCGTCCGCGCCCCGCACCCTGCGCGCACGCGAAGGATCACCCCCCCCGCACCACAAGGAGTACGCGCATGACCGCCACCACCCTGGACCCGAAGACCGCGCTCGTCGTCGTCGATCTCCAGAAGGGCATCGTCGGCCGCCCCACCGTTCACCCCGCCGCGGACATCGTCGCGAACTCCGCGACCCTCGCGGAGGCCTTCCGCGCCAAGGGTCTCCCGGTCGTCCTGGTCCGTGTCACCGGCGGGGCCCCCGGCCGCACGGAGGGCTCCGCGCCGGCCGGCCGGCCCGCTGCGGACTGGGCCGACCTCGTTCCCGAACTCGGGCCCCGCGAGGGCGACATCGTCGTCACCAAGCAGCAGTGGGGAGCCTTCTACGGCACCGACCTGGACCTCCGGCTCCGCCGCCGCGGCATCACCCAGATCGTGGTGACGGGCATCGCGACCAGCATCGGGGTCGAGTCCACCGCCCGTTCCGCCCACGAGCACGGATACCACGTCACCGTCGCCACGGACGCGGTCACCGACATGGACGCCGAAGCCCACCGCAACAGTGTCGAGAAGATCTTCCCGAGGCTCGGCGAGACCGACACCACCGCCGCGATCGTCAAGCTCCTCGGCTGAGAGGGCAGGGCGCCAAGAGGACAGGACGCCAAGAGGGACGAGAGCGCCAAGAGGGCAAGACGCCAAGAGGGACGAGAGCGCCAAGAGGACGAGTCAGACGCCAGGACGCCCAGGGCCCAAGGGCTGCCGGGTGTCCTCACAGGCCGGTCAGGCCCCCTCCCGCCGCCGGATCTTGTTGCCCAGCCACACCAGCGGGTCGTACTTGCGGTCCACGGCCCGCTCCTTCAGCGGGATCAGCGCATTGTCCGTGATCTTGATGTGCTCGGGGCACACTTCCGTACAGCACTTGGTGATGTTGCAGTAGCCCAGGCCGTTTTCCTCCTGCGCCGTCGCCTTCCGGTCCAGTCCCGACTCGGCGGCGGCGTCCAGGGGGTGCATGTCCAGCTCGGCCACCCTCATCAGGAAGCGTGGTCCGGCGAACGCCGTCTTGTTCTCCTCGTGGTCGCGCACCACGTGGCAGGTGTCCTGGCACAGGAAGCACTCGATGCACTTCCGGAACTCCTGGGAGCGGTCCACGTCGACCTGCTGCATCCGGTAGTCGCCCGCCTTCACCCCCTGCGGTGGTACGAAGGCGGGCACTTCGCGTGCCTTGGCGTAGTTGAAGGTCACATCCGTCACCAGATCGCGCACGACCGGGAAGGCCCGCAGCGGAGTGACCGTGATCGTCTCCTCCCGGCGGAACACCGACATGCGTGTCATGCACAGGAGCCGGGGCCGTCCGTTGATCTCCGCGCTGCACGAACCGCACTTGCCCGCCTTGCAGTTCCAGCGCACCGCCAGATCGCCCGCCTGGGTGGCCTGGATCCGGTGGATGATGTCGAGGACGACCTCCCCGTCGTTCACCTCGACCGCGAAGTCCTTCAGCTCACCGCCGTCGGTGTCCCCGCGCCACACCCTGAACCTGGCTTCGTAGCTGCTCACTCGTACAGCTCCTCTTCGGCGAGGTACTTGACCAGCTCCTCCTTCTCGAAGAGGGAGAGCAGGTCGGGACGGATGGGTTCGGTCGTCGTACGTACCAGTTCGATCAGGCCCTGGGCGGGGTCGTCGTTCTCGGCGAGCCGTGCGAGCAGATTGACGGGGCGCCAGGAGCGTTCCATCGAGGGGCAGTCCTCGCGGGTGTGCCCGCCCCGGCTCTCCGTGCGTTCCAGCGCGGCCCGGGCGATGCACTCGCTGACCAGCAGCATGTTCCGCAGGTCCAGTGCGAGGTGCCAGCCGGGGTTGAACTGCCGGTGCCCCTCGACGACGGCGTGCTTCGCCCGTTCCCGGAGCGCCGCCAGTCTCTCCAGCGCCTGCTCCATCTCGTGCTGCCGCCGGATGATGCCGACCAGGTCGTTCATCGTCTGCTGGAGTTCCTGGTGCAGGGTGTACGGATTCTCCGCGGGCGTCCCGCCGGTACCGGCCGCATCGGTGCCGAACGGCCGCAGGGCCTCGGCCGCCGCCGTGTCGATCCGGTCCTGGTCCACCACGGGCCGTGTGCCGAGCGAGCTCGCGTACTCGGCGGCGTGCGCTCCGGCCCGCCTGCCGAAGACCAGCAGGTCGGAGAGGGAGTTCCCGCCGAGCCGGTTGGAGCCGTGCATGCCGCCGGCCACCTCGCCGGCCGCGTACAGCCCGGGGACGGCGAGGGCGCTGGCGGTGTCGGAGTCGACGGCGATCCCGCCCATCACGTAGTGACAGGTCGGTCCGACCTCCATCGCCTCCGCCGTGATGTCGACGTCCGCCAGCTCCTTGAACTGGTGGTACATCGAGGGCAGCCGCCGCCGGATCCTCTCCGCGGGCATCCGGGTCGACACGTCGAGGAACACCCCGCCGTGAGGTGAGCCGCGGCCCGCCTTCACCTCGGAGTTGATCGCGCGGGCCACCTCGTCGCGCGGCAGCAGTTCGGGCGGACGCCGGTTGTTGTCGGGGTCCTCGTACCAGCGGTCGCCCTCCGCCTCCGACTGCGCGTACTTCTCCTTGAACACATCGGGGACGTAGTCGAACATGAACCGCTTGCCCTCGGAGTTCCGCAGTACCCCGCCGTCGCCGCGCACCGACTCGGTGACGAGGATGCCCTTCACCGACGGTGGCCAGACCATGCCGGTCGGGTGGAACTGCACGAACTCCATGTTCAGCAGCGGCGCTCCCGCGAGCAGGGCCAGCGCATGGCCGTCGCCGGTGTACTCCCAGGAGTTCGACGTCACCTTGAAGGACTTGCCGATGCCTCCTGTGGCGAGGACCACGGCGGGGGCTTCGAGCACGAAGAAGCGGCCGGACTCCCGCTCGTAGCAGAAGGTGCCCGCGACCCGGTCCCCGTCCTTGAGGACGTCGGTGACCGTGCACTCCTGGAAGACCTTCAACCGGGCCTCGTAGTCGCCGAAATCGCGGTGGTCCTCCTGCTGGAGGGCGACGATCTTCTGCTGGAGCGTACGGATCAGTTCGAGTCCGGTGCGGTCCCCGACGTGTGCGAGTCGCGGATACTCATGGCCGCCGAAGTTGCGCTGGGATATCTTCCCGTCCGGCGTTCGGTCGAAGAGCGCGCCCCAGGTCTCCAGCTCCCAGACCCGGTCGGGCGCCTCCTTGGCGTGCAGCTCGGCCATCCGCCACTGGTTGAGGAACTTCCCGCCGCGCATCGTGTCGCGGAAGTGGACCTGCCAGTTGTCGCCCGAGTTCACATTGCCCATGGAGGCCGCGATGCCTCCCTCCGCCATGACGGTGTGCGCCTTGCCGAAGAGCGACTTGCAGATGACCGCGGTACGCGCTCCGCGCTCCCTGGCCTCGATCGCGGCGCGCAGCCCGGCACCCCCGGCACCGACCACGACGACGTCCCACTGCTGCCGTTCGAGCTGTGTCATTCAGAAAAACCTCGGATCGTCGAAGGCGCCGGAAGCGACGAGGTACACATAGAAGTCCGAGAGCGCCACGCTGATCAGCGAGGCCCAGGCGAGCAGCATGTGACGGGCATTCAGCCTGCCGACCCAGCCCCACAGCCGGTAGCGCACCGGGTGCTCGGAGAAGTGCCGCAGCCGGCCGCCGATGATGTGGCGGCAGGAGTGGCAGGACAGGGTGTACGCCCAGATCAGCACGATGTTGACCAGGAAGATCAGCGAGCCGAGCCCTATGTGTCCCCAGGCGTAGTGCTCGTCGCGGAAGGAGAGCACGGTGTCGTACGTGAGGATTCCGGCGACCGGGACCGCGGCGTAGAAGAAGTAGCGGTGCATGTTCTGCATGACCAGCGGGAAGCGGGTCTCGCCGGTGTACGTCGTGTGGGGCTCGGCGACCGCGCAGGCCGGGGGCGAGGCCCAGAAGCCCCGGTAGTACGCCTTGCGGTAGTAGTAGCACGTCAGCCGGAAGCCCAGCGGGAAGATCAGGATGATCAGCGCGGGGGAGAGGCCCCACCAGGTGCCGAGTACGTCCCAGTTCGGGCCGCCCCGCATGGGGACGCAGTTCTCCGCCAGACAGGGGGAGTAGAACGGCGACACGTAGGGGGCCGCGTAGTAGTCGGCGTTCGAGAACGCCCGCCAGGTCGAGTAGACGATGAAGGCGAAGAGACCGGCGGCGGTCGCGGCGGGCGCCAGCCACCACCGGTCGGTGCGCAGATGGCGGGCGGCGATGGCGGCGCGCGTCGCTCCGCGCACCCCTGCCCCGGCGCTCGTGGTGCCCGTCGGCGGCGCGGCGGGCCTCGGTGGTTCCGTTCCTGGTTCCGTACCGGTGGCCAAGGAGCTCTCCTAGAAGGCGTGCCTGCCGCGGACGCCCAGACCCTCGTCGTCCGAGTCCGTCCACAAGGCGGCGTCGTACGGCGTCTCGGTGATGGTGATGACCCCGGGGCCGGGACCGCCGGGAGTGTCGGGGCCGGGGGTCTCCGTCGTGGCGGAGTCCTGGGCGCGCAGCTGCGCGATGGTCCGCTCCAACCGGCCGACTGTGCGGACCAGGTCGTCGAGGCAGTGCTGAACGGCTGTCAACTCATCGTGCAGAGACATGATTTGACCAACCTCCCGCGATGGCGGTGCGCAGTTGTGTGCCTGAGAGTGTTACGCGTCACACCGCCGCTCCACAAGGGCCCGGCAGGCCTCCGTGGCCGGGGCGCGGGGTGGGGCCGCTCGGGTGAGGTTTGCCGCCGTACGGGCCGTGCCTGCAGTCCGACCCGCGTGCAGGTGGGTTCAGTGGGTCAACGAATCAGTGTGATCAACTGCAAATGCCACCAGAACAAATAATCCGGTCCATTCCGGTACGGGGTGGGCCGGGCCGGCCCCGGAGGTATCAGCCATGGCCCACGTCGGCATCCCACAGGGGACGGCCCGAAAGCGCCGCTCGGTCGCGCTCCTGGCGACAGGTGTCCTCACGATCCCGGTGCTGGCCGGCTGCAGCTCGGGCGGCGAGGGCGCCGCCTCGGTGGCCGTCCCGCAGGACATCGCCCCGGCATCGCGCGACCGGGTCACCGAGGGATCCACGCTCAACTGGGCGATCGACGCGGTGCCCGCCACCCTCAACACCTTCCAGTCCGACGCGGACAGCGCGACCACCCGGATCACGGGGGCCCTGCTGCCCTCCCTCTTCCCGATGGACGCGCGGGGTGAGCCCAGGCTCAACCCCGACTATCTGGAGTCGGCGAAGGTCATCGAGCAGGAGCCGAAGCAGGTCGTGCTGTACAAGCTCAACCAACAGGCCGTGTGGAGCGACGGCCGGGAGATCGGTGCCCCCGACTTCGTCGCGCAGTGGCGCGCGCTGAGCGGCAAGGACTCGGCGTACTGGACGGCGCGCAACGCCGGCTACGAGCGGATCGAGAAGATCGAACGTGGGAAGGACGACCTGCAGGTCAGAGTCACCTTCTCCAAGCCGTACGCGGACTGGCGCGCACTGTTCTCCCCGCTGTACCCGAAGGAGGTGACCGGATCCCCGGGCACCTTCAACGACGGTGCGAGGACGACCCTCAAGAACACCGCAGGACCGTTTCGGCTGCGCGCCGTGGACAAGACCAAGGGGACCGTCACCCTCGACCGGAACCCGCGCTGGTGGGGCGCCGAGGCCAAGCTCGAATCCCTGGTCTTCCGGACCGTCGAACCCCAGAAGCGCGACAAGGCGCTCACCGCGGGCACCGTGGACGTCGCGGACGTCGACCCGGCGACCGCGAACCGCATCGCCCTCGCGGCCCGCTACCGGGGAGGGAACGGGCAGCCGCCCGCCCACGGCCCCGGAGCCGACATCACCCCCGCGGCCGCCCTGCGCTCCTGGGCCCTGGCCCACGGATCGGACGAGGAGGCCGCCGAGACCGCACAGGCGGCCCGCGCCGAGAACCGCGCGGCCGTCGCGGCGTACGCGGCCGAGCAGAAGTCGCTGGGCAGTTTCGCCGTACGCAAGTCCCTGGAGCCCGCCTACACGCAGCTCGCCCTGAACGGGGAATCGGGCCCCCTCTCCGACGACCGGGTCCGTCGCGCCGTTGCCCGGGCCCTGGACCGCCAGGAGCTGGCCGACCTCGTCCTGAAGCCGCTGGGCCTGCCCGCGAAGCCGCCCGGCAGCCACCTGGCCCTGGCCGGGCAGCCCGCCTACAAGGACGGCAGCGGTGCGCTGGGAGAGCAGGACACCAAGGAGGCGCAGGCGCTGCTGGCCGACGCCGGCTGGACGAAGGCCGGAGCGGCCGTGACGCCGAAGGAGGCGGGCAGCGAGGCCGACAAGAAGAAGGCCGCGGAAAAGGCGGAGGAGAAGGGAGCGACGCCCGGGGCCGAGAAGTCCGGGAAGGCCGAGAAGCCGGCGGAGAAGGCGGACGAGTCCGAGAAGTCCGCAAAACCCGCGAAGGCCGACGAAGCCGGGTCGGACGCGGCAGGGTCGGACGACGCGGGCAAGGACGACGAGGCTTCCCGCAAGGAAGGCATGTACATCGTCGGTGACGACAAGCCGGGCGGCCGGCCCGGCCGGGCCCTCGCCACCGCCTCGGCCGCCGCAGCGCACAGTGCCGCCCTGCGGCGCCAGGCCGGCGCGCTCGCCCGCACCGCAGCCGGGGACGGCGCCAAGGTCTCCGCCCAGGACAGGCAGCCCGGCGCCGCCGGCGCCTACGCCCCCGTGGGCACAGCGGCACCGGCCCCCGCCTCGGTCCGCGGCCGGCTCGGCAAGGACGGCAAGCCCCTGACGCTGCGATTCGTCCTGCCGTCCGGCCCCGGCTCGCAGTCGCTGCGCAGCGTCGGCGAAAGGATCGTCGAGATGCTGGACACCATCGGCATCGGAACGCAGATCACCAAGGTCTCGGACGACAGCTACTTCAAGGACCACATCGCCTCCGGCGACTACGACCTGGCGCTGTACTCGTGGCCGGCCACCGCCTACCCGGCGACCGACGGCCGGCCGATCTTCTCCAAGCCCGAGCCCGCGACCGACGGGTCGCTGCTCGTCGAGCAGAACTACACGCGAGTCGGTTCGGACCACATCGACCAGCTCTTCGACCAGGCCGTCTCCGAGCTCGACGCCGAGGCGTCCAGGGATCTGCTGAAGCAGGCGGACGCACGGATCTGGGCCGCCGCCGGATCGATTCCGCTGTATCAGCGGCCACAGCTGGTCGCCGTGAACAAGAAGCTCGCGAACGTCGGTGCCTTCGGCTTCGCCGCACCTCGGTACGAAGACATCGGGTTCACCGGGCGACAAGCGGCAGGTTCCCCCGCGAATCGTAAGAAGTAGCAGGTCAAGGCCGTACTGGAAGCTCAGAACCAGCTCAATTCCCTTGCCCGCCGGGACCCCCGGCGGGCAAGGTTGTCTCTGCCCAGACCCGGGCCTCTCACCCCCCACACCCCCCTCCGTCCGGCCGGTCGTAGGCCGAATGATGTCTTGATACCAGCTGAATACCGCGTGGAGTCCGGTCCTGCGGATCGGGCCGGGAAGCCCAGGACGCGTCGGGCCCGTACCATTGGACTAGCCGTGGCGTGTCCGCCCGGCGGGCGTACGAGGACTCGAGACCGACTGAGACGCCTGATCCCACGATCCGAGAGAAGCGCAAGCCACCCATGCCCACGCGCCACGACATCCGTAACGTAGCCATCGTCGCCCACGTCGACCACGGCAAGACCACGCTGGTCGACGCCATGCTCAAGCAGGCGGGCGCCTTCGCGGCCCACGCCGCGGAGAACCTCGACGAACGCATGATGGACTCGAACGACCTGGAGCGTGAGAAGGGCATCACGATCCTGGCCAAGAACACGGCCGTGAAGTACCACCCGAAAGATGGCGGCGACGTCATCACCATCAACATCATCGACACCCCCGGCCACGCCGACTTCGGTGGTGAGGTCGAGCGAGGCCTGTCGATGGTGGACGCGGTCGTCCTGCTCGTGGACGCGTCCGAGGGGCCGCTCCCGCAGACCCGCTTCGTGCTCCGCAAGGCGCTGACGGCCCGGCTGCCGGTCATCCTGTGCATCAACAAGACGGACCGCCCGGACTCCCGCATCGCCGAGGTCATCGACGAGACGTACGACCTCTTCCTGGACCTGGACGCCGACGAGGACCAGATCGAGTTCCCGATCGTCTACGCGTGCGCCCGTGACGGCGTCGCCTCGCTGACCAAGCCCGAGGACGGCACGGTTCCGCCGGACAGCGACAGCCTGGAGCCGTTCTTCAGCACGATCCTCTCCGCGGTCCCGGCCCCGGAGTACGACGCCGACGCACCCCTCCAGGCGCACGTCACCAACCTGGACGCCGACAACTTCCTCGGCCGTATCGCGCTGTGCCGCGTCGAGCAGGGCGAGCTGCGCAAGGGCCAGACCGTCGCGTGGATCAAGCGGGACGGCACGATCTCCAACGTCCGCATCACCGAGCTGATGATGACCGAGGCGCTCACCCGCAAGCCCGCCGAGAAGGCCGGCCCGGGAGACATCTGCGCCATCGCCGGTATCCCGGACATCATGATCGGCGAGACCCTGGCCGACACCGAGAACCCGATCGCGCTGCCGCTGATCACGGTCGACGAGCCGGCGATCTCGATGACCATCGGTGCGAACACCTCGCCGCTCGTCGGCAAGGGCGGCAAGGGTCACAAGGTCACCGCACGGCAGATCAAGGACCGTTTGGACCGCGAGCTGGTCGGTAACGTCTCGCTCCGCGTCCTGGAGACCGAGCGCCCCGACGCCTGGGAGGTCCAGGGCCGCGGTGAGCTCGCGCTGGCGATCCTCATCGAGACGATGCGCCGCGAGGGCTTCGAACTCACCGTCGGCAAGCCGCAGGTGGTCACCAAGCAGGTCGACGGCAAGACTCACGAGCCGATCGAGCGCATGACCATCGACTCGCCCGAGGAGCACCTCGGCGCCATCACGCAGCTCATGGCGACCCGTAAGGGCCGCATGGAGACGATGACGAACCACGGTTCGGGCTGGGTCCGCATGGAGTGGATCGTCCCGTCGCGCGGCCTCATCGGCTTCCGTACGGAGTTCCTGACCCAGACCCGCGGCACCGGCATCGCGCACTCCCTCTTCGAGGGCCACGAGCCGTGGTTCGGCGAGCTGCGTACCCGTCACAACGGCTCGCTCGTGGCGGACCGTGCGGGCGTCGTGACGCCGTTCGCGATGGTCAACCTCCAGGAGCGCGGTGTCATCTTCACGGAGGCGACCACCGAGGTCTACGAGGGCATGATCATCGGTGAGAACTCGCGCGCCGACGACATGGACGTGAACATCACCAAGGAGAAGAAGCTCACCAACATGCGTGCGGCTTCCGCGGACACCACGGAGAACGTGGTGCCCGCGCGCAAGCTCTCCCTGGAGCAGTCGCTCGAGTTCTGCCGCGACGACGAGTGCATCGAGGTGACCCCGGAGACGGTCCGTATCCGCAAGGTCGTCCTGGACCAGAAGCAGCGCGGCCGTACGGCCTCGCGTGCGAAGAACGGCTGACGGCTGATCCGGAGCGCCCGCTTCGGCCGGCAAACCGCCTGCACCAGCCATTGACATGAGGCCCGGCCCCCCGCAGAGACTGTGGGGGGCCGGGCCTTTCGTCAATCGGTTTTTCTGCCCGAGGTGTCCGGATATCGGGCGTCGCTCTCCGGAACATGTGTTAACGGTCCGTTTCGCGGGTGTCTGTCTGGGATCCCTTTGTCCGGATTTCGGTCAACCACGGCTTCCTGATGTTGTCAAACCGAGACCCTTTAAGTGTGGTTTACAGCTCGGTGTTCCTTAATAGTTGGCTCCATTGAGCTCGGGTCAATGGGTCGACGCACTGTGGGGAGTGCGGACTCACGAGCACACTCGGGGCACTGAAACGATCGCCGTCAGGGGTGTCGGTAGATCTCTCCAGTGCCCCTCTTGTAGTCAAAAGTGGACTCATGAGGAGGAAACCCATGCGCGGTGCCAAGAGCGCCAAGTGGGTCGCGGGAGCGGCAATCATCGCCCTGGCCGCGACCGCCTGTGGCGGCGGCGACAGTGACGACAACGGCAAGGCTGCCTCGACGGAGAAGGGCAAGCCTGCGGGCTACGTGTCCATCGACGTCGGTGAGCCGCAGAAGCCGCTGATTCCGGCTGACACCAACGAGTCGCTCGGCAGCTACGTCATCCAGTCGCTGTTCACGCAGCTGCTGGACTTCGACGCCGACGGCAACATCGTCTACACGAACGCCGAGTCCGTTAAGACGACCGACTCGAAGACGTGGACGGTCAAGCTCAAGGCCGGCTGGAAGTTCCACGACGGCACCCCCGTCACCGCCGACTCGTACATCAAGGCGTGGAACTGGTACGCCAACAGCAAGAACAACCAGCAGAACGCCTTCTGGTTCGAGGACATCAAGGGTTACGCGGACGTCCACCCCGAGAAGGGTGACCCCAAGTCCGACGTGATGTCCGGTCTGAAGCTGGTCGACGACACCACCTTCACGATCGAGCTCAACACCGCCGTGCCGTACTACGAGTACAAGCTCGGGTACACCACCTTCGCCCCCCTGCCGGAGGTGTTCTACAAGGACACCAAGGCGTTCGGCCAGGCGCCGGTCGGCAACGGTCCCTACATCTTCGAGAAGTGGGACCACAAGAAGCTCATCCGCGTCAAGGCCAACCCTGACTACCAGGGCCCGAACAAGGCCAAGAACAAGGGTGTCCTCTTCAAGAACTACGCGACCGTCGAGGCCGCGTACCAGGACCTCCTCTCCGGCAACCTGGACATGATCCGCCAGGTCGGCCCGAAGGACCTGCCGAAGTACAAGCAGGACCTCGGCGACCGCGCGATCGACCAGGCGTACGCCGCGATCCAGTCGCTCGTCCCGACCTTCTACTCGAAGACCTTCAAGGACATCGACCCGAAGGTCCTGCAGGGTCTGTCGATGGCCATCGACCGTGACACGATCACCAAGACCGTGCTCAACGGCACCCGCAAGCCCGCCACCAGCTTCACGCCCCCGGGCGTGGCCGGTAACCAGGACCTGGGCACCGACGTGTTCAAGTTCGACGCGGCCAAGGCGAAGCAGCTCGTCACCGAGGGCGGCGGCGTTCCGGACAACAAGATCTGGATCCAGTACAACGCCGACGGTGGCCACAAGGAGTGGGTGACCGCGGTCTGCGAGTCCATCCGCAACTCCACCGGTGTGGACTGCATCCCGGACGCCAAGCCGGACTTCCAGACCGACCTGGAAGCGCGTGACAACGACCAGGTCAAGTCGATGTACCGCGGTGGCTGGGTGGCCGACTACCCGATGAACGTCAACTTCCTGCGGGAGCTGTACGGCACCACCGCCGAGGCGAACAACGGCCGGTTCTCCGACAAGGAGGTCGACGCGGCCTTCAAGAAGGGCGACAACGCCAAGACCCTGGACGAGTCGATCAAGGCTTACCAGGAGGCCGAGAAGCTCGTCCTGACGAAGATGCCGGCGATCCCGCTCTGGGAGTACAAGACCAACGGTGGCTACTCGAAGTCGGTCGACAACGTGACGGTCGACTTCCACGGTGACTACAACATCACCGAAGTCACCGTCACCAAGTAACACGCCTGAGGGCCCCCACCAGGCCATCAGCCGCCCACACAGGCAGTAGGTCCCGGGGGCCGCTCTCCGAATCCGGAGAGCGGCCCTTGGGCTGCATTATCCCTAAATCGGAGGCGAACATGGGGCGTTATGTCGCGCGGCGACTGCTCCAGATGATCCCGGTCTTCCTCGGGTCGACGTTGCTGGTCTTCTCCATGATGTACGCGCTGCCCGGCGATCCCGTGCGCGCGCTCGCAGGTGAGCAGACCGTCGACCCGACGCAGATCGCGAACATGAAGAAGGAGCTGGGTCTCGACCTACCGCTCTGGCACCAGTACTGGAACTACCTCGTGAACCTGTTCCAGGGTGATTTCGGCACACAGATCGCCAGTGGGCGACCCGTGGCCGACATCATTTCGGAAGCGTTCCCGATCACCATCCGGCTGGCCCTGTTTGCCTTCATCTTCACGGTCGTCGTCGGTATCTCCATGGGCATCTTCGCGGGGCTGAAGGCCGACACCCTTCGCGACCGCGGTCTGCTCGTCCTGACGCTCCTGCTCATCTCGGTCCCCTCGTTCGTGCTGGGCTTCCTCGGCCAGTACTTCTTCGCCTTCCAGCTCGGCTGGGTCGAACCCAACGTGAGCCTCGAGGCGAACGCGAGTGAGCTGATCCTGCCCGCGGTGGTCCTCGGGTCCCTGTCGCTCGCTTACGTGGCGCGACTGACCCGCACCTCGGTCGCGGAGAACCTGCGCTCCGACTACATGCGCACCGCCGTGGCCAAGGGGCTGCCGCGCCGTCGCATCATCGGCGTCCACCTGATGCGCAACTCGCTGATCCCCGTGGTCACCTTCCTCGGCACCGACCTCGGTGCCCTGCTGGGCGGAGCCGTCGTCACCGAGGGCATCTTCAACATCAAGGGTGTCGGTTACAACGTCTTCGACGCGCTCCGGCACCGCGAAGGCGCCACCGTCGTCGGCATCGTGACGCTGATCGTCATCGTCTATCTCGTTGCCAGCCTGGTCGTCGACCTGCTCTACGCGGTCCTGGACCCGAGGATCCGTTATGCCTGAGACGCTCAAGGAAACCACCGCGGACAAGCCCGAGGCCGTGGCCGCGCCCGCTGCCGCCGCTCCCGTGGGCAAGCCCCGCAGCCTGTGGTCGGACGCCTGGCACGACCTGCGGCGCAGCCCGCTGTTCGTCGTCTCGGCCGTCCTGATCTTCTTCCTGCTGGTGATGGCGGCATTCCCCGGCCTGTTCACCGGCGCAGACCCGCGCTACGCGGACCTGGCCCACCACTACCTGCAGAAGCCCAAGTGGGGGAACGTCTTCCAGGAGGACTGGTTCGGGTACGACATCCAGGGGCGCTCGATCTACGCGCGTGTCGTCTACGGCGCCCGCGCCTCGATCACCGTCGCCGTCGTCGTCACCGCCCTCGTCACCATCCTGGGCACCGTGGTCGGCATGCTCGCCGGCTACTTCGGCGGCTGGATCGACACGATCCTCTCCCGGGTCACCGACATCTTCTTCGGCGTCCCCTTCATCCTCGGCGCGATGGTCGTCCTGACCTCGTTCGAGGAGCGCAAGATCTGGGTCGTCATCCTGGCGCTGGCCTTCCTCGGCTGGACCTCGATCGCCCGTGTCGCACGCGGCTCCGTCCTGACGATCAAGCAGGCCGACTACGTGATGGCGGCCAAGGCGCTCGGCGCCTCGACCACCCGCATCCTGCTCCGGCACATCCTGCCCAACGCGATCGCCCCGGTGATCGTCGTCGCGACCATCGCGCTCGGCGGCTACATCTCGGCCGAGGCCACCCTGTCCTTCCTGGGTATCGGTCTCGCCGAACCGACCGTGTCGTGGGGTGTGGACATCTCCTCCGGCCAGGAGCAGCTGCGTAACGCCGCGTTCGTGCTGATCATCCCGTCGGTCATGGTGTCGATCACCGTTCTGGCGTTCATCATGCTCGGCGATGCGGTACGCAACGCCCTCGACCCCAAGCTGCGCTGAGGGAGGCGTACATGACCATCATCGACAAGACAGCGGATGTTCCTGCTCCGCGTGGTTCCAACGACGAGAGCGGCCCGCTGCTCGAAGTCCGCGATCTGCACGTGGAATTCCATACCCGTGACGGCGTGGCCAAGGCCGTCAACGGCGTCAACTACAGCGTCAGCGCGGGCGAGACCCTCGCCGTGCTCGGCGAGTCCGGCTCCGGCAAGTCCGTGACCGCTCAGGCGATCATGGGCATCCTGGACATGCCCCCGGGCAGCATCCCCAAGGGCGAGATCCTCTTCCGCGGCCAGGACATGCTCAAGATGTCCAACGAGGAGCGCCGGCAGATCCGCGGCCGGAAGATCGCCATGATCTTCCAGGACGCGCTGTCCTCGCTGAACCCTGTGCTCTCCGTGGGCTACCAGCTCGGCGAGATGTTCCGTGTGCACCAGGGTCTCTCCAAGAAGGACGCCAAGGCCAAGGCCATCGCGCTGATGGACCGGGTGCGCATTCCGGCGGCCAAGGAGCGGGTCAACGACTACCCGCACCAGTTCTCCGGCGGTATGCGCCAGCGCATCATGATCGCCATGGCGCTGGCCCTGGAGCCCGACCTGATCATCGCGGACGAGCCCACCACGGCGCTCGACGTGACCGTCCAGGCGCAGGTCATGGACCTGCTCGCGGAGCTCCAGCGCGACTTCAACATGGGTCTGATCCTGATCACGCACGACCTCGGTGTCGTCGCCGACGTCGCCGACAAGATCGCCGTGATGTACGCGGGCCGGATCGTCGAGACCGCCCCGGTCCACGAGATCTACAAGCGCCCCGCGCACCCGTACACCAAGGGTCTGCTGGAGTCGATCCCGCGCCTGGACCAGAAGGGCCAGGAGCTCTACGCGATCAAGGGCCTGCCGCCCAACCTGCTGCACGTGCCGTCCGGCTGTGCCTTCAACCCGCGCTGCACGATGGCGCAGGACATCTGCCGTACGGAGATCCCGGCACTGCGCCCGGTCACCGAGCAGGACGGTACCGAGCTGGTCGGCCGCGGCAGCGCCTGCCACTTCTGGAAGGAGACGATCCATGGCTGACCTCGAGAAGGAGTCCGTGGACGCCACCCCGAACGTCACCGAAGTGGCGACGGTCAACGCGGCCACCGAGTCGGAGGCCGTGGCGGCGATCGAGGCCCCGGTGTCTCAGGGGGAGCCGATCCTCCAGGTGCGCAACCTGGTCAAGCACTTCCCGCTGACCCAGGGCATCCTGTTCAAGAAGCAGGTCGGCGCGGTCAAGGCCGTGGACGGGATCTCGTTCGATCTCTACCAGGGCGAGACGCTCGGCATCGTGGGCGAGTCCGGCTGTGGCAAGTCCACGGTCGCCAAGCTCCTGATGACGCTGGAGCGGGCCACCGCCGGTGAGGTCTTCTACAAGGGCCAGGACATCACCCAGCTGTCGGGCCGTGCGCTGAAGGCCGTGCGCCGCAACATCCAGATGGTGTTCCAGGACCCGTACACCTCGCTGAACCCGCGCATGACGGTCGGCGACATCATCGGGGAGCCCTTCGACATCCACCCCGAGGTGGCCCCGAAGGGCGACCGGCGCCGCAAGGTGCAGGAGCTCCTCGACGTCGTCGGTCTGAACCCGGAGTACATCAACCGGTACCCGCACCAGTTCTCCGGCGGTCAGCGCCAGCGCATCGGCATCGCCCGCGGCCTCGCGCTCAACCCGGAGATCATCATCTGCGACGAGCCGGTCTCCGCGCTCGACGTGTCGGTGCAGGCGCAGGTCATCAACCTGATGGAGAAGCTCCAGGACGAGTTCAACCTGTCCTACCTCTTCATCGCGCACGACCTGTCGATCGTCCGGCACATCTCGGACCGGGTCGGTGTCATGTACCTCGGCAAGATGGCCGAGATCGGTACGGACACGCAGATCTACGACCACCCGACGCACCCCTACACCCAGGCGCTGCTGTCGGCGGTCCCGGTCCCGGACCCGAGTGCCCGTGACGGACGCGAGCGGATCATCCTCTCCGGCGACGTCCCCTCGCCGGCCAACCCGCCGTCGGGCTGCCGCTTCCGTACGCGGTGCTGGAAGGCCCAGGACAAGTGCGCCACCGAGGTGCCGCTCCTGGCGATCCCCGAGCGCTTCAAGGCCTCGGACACTCCGGCCGCGCACGAGAGTGCGTGCCACTTCGCCGAGGAGAAGGACGTCGTGCACGCGGCGTAGCTCATCGGTCAGCTGAACGGAAGACGCCCGGCCCCCTGTGGGGCCGGGCGTCTTCCGTGTGTTCGGGCCGGTCCCCGTACGGCGGACATGAACATGCGACGCGGTGTCATATGAGGTGATATGAGGCATTGAGCTACTCACGGGAACCCTAGGAGGCACTCCATGCGCGGAGCCACACACGCCAGGTGGGCCGCATGCGCGGTCGCCGTCGCCCTGGCGGCTACCGCCTGCGGCGGCGGGGACGACAGCGGTGGTGGCAGTGGTGGCGCGGACGGGATCGTGAGCTCCTCCTGGGGCGACCCCCAGAACCCGCTGGAGCCCGCCAACACCAACGAGGTGCAGGGCGGCAAGGTCCTCTCCATGCTCTTCCGCGGGCTCGTGCGGTACAACCCCGAGACGGGGGAGGCCGAGAACGAGATCGCCGAGAAGATCGAGTCCACCGACTCGCAGAACTTCACCATCACCATCAAGGACAACTGGACCTTCAGCAACGGCGAGAAGGTCACCGCGCAGTCGTTCGTGGACGCCTGGAACTACGGCTCGGCGCTGAAGAACAACCAGAAGAACGCGTACTTCTTCGCCTACATCGACGGCTACGACAAGGCCCACCCCGAGTCGGGCAAGGCCAGCACCGACACCCTGTCCGGCCTCAAGGTGGTCAACCCGACGACCTTCACGGTCAAGCTGTCCCAGAAGTTCTCCCTCTGGCCCGACACCCTCGGCTACGCGGCCTTCGTACCGCTGCCCAAGGCCTTCTACTCGGACCACGACGCCTGGCTCTCCAAGCCGGTCGGCAACGGCCCGTACACCGTCGACTCGTACGCCAAGGGCTCCTCGATGAACCTGCGCCGGTGGGACGACTACCCCGGCACGGACAAGGCGCAGAACGGCGGCATCGACCTCAAGGTCTACACCGACAACAACACCGCCTACACCGACCTGACGGCCGGCAACCTCGACCTGGTCGACGACGTGCCCGCCTCGCAGCTCAAGAACGTGGAGTCGGACCTGGGGGACCGGTACATCAACACCCCGGCCGGCATCATCCAGACACTCTCCTTCCCGTTCTACGTGGACGCGTGGAACACCCCGGACGCCGTCAAGGTCCGGCAGGGCCTGTCGATGGCCATCAACCGTGAGCAGATCACCGACCAGATCTTCCAGAAGACCCGCACCCCCGCCTCCGACTGGACCTCCCCCGTCCTCGGCGAGGAGGGCGGCTTCAAGGAAGGCCTGTGCGGCTCGCCGTGCGAGTACGACAAGGCCGAGGCCAAGAAGCTGATCGAGGACGGCGGCGGCATCCCCGGCGGCCAGCTCAAGATCTCGTACAACGCGGACACGGGCTCCCACAAGGAATGGGTCGACGCGGTCTGCAACAGCATCAACAACGCCATGGGCAACAACAAGGCCTGCGTCGGCAGCCCGGTCGGCACGTTCGCCGACTTCCGCAGCCAGGTGTCCACCCAGAAGCTGACCGGTGCCTGGCGCGCGGGCTGGCAGATGGACTACCCGCTCATCCAGAACTTCCTCCAGCCGCTCTACTACACCAACGCCCCGTCCAACGACGGCAAGTGGAGCAACAAGGAGTTCGACGGCCTGGTCAACAAGGCGAACGCCGAAGCCGACAAGGCCACGGCCGTCAGCACCTTCCAGGACGCGGAGAAGATTCTCGCCGAGCAGATGCCCGTGATCCCGCTCTGGTACCAGAACGGCAGCGCCGGCTACTCGGACCGGGTCGAGAACGTCGCCCTGAACGTCTTCAGCGTCCCGGTGTACGACCAGATCAAGGTCAAGTGACCCGAGCCGGGCGGCCGGTGCGGACCACCGCGCCGCCCGCCCGGCTTCCCGGTCCCTCCGCTGTTCGCCCCGACCCCCGGAGCCCCTCATGGGACGTTATGTGATCCGGCGGCTGCTGCAGATGATCCCCGTCTTCTTCGGCACCACGCTGTTGATCTTCCTCATGGTGAACGTGATGGGCGACCCCATCGCGGGCCTCTGCGGTGACCGCCAGTGCGACCCCGCGACCGCCGCCCAGCTGCGCACCGAATTCGGCCTCGACAAGCCGGTCTGGCAGCAGTACCTGACCTACATGGGCAACATCTTCACCGGGGACTTCGGCACCGCGTTCAACGGGCAGGAGGTCACGGAGCTGATGGCCACCGCCTTCCCCATCACCATCCGGCTCACCATCATCGCGATCGTGTTCGAGATCGTCATCGGCATCAGCCTCGGAGTCGTCACCGGACTGCACCGCGGGAGGCCCGTCGACACCGGGGTACTGATCCTGACCCTGGTCGTCATCGCCGTGCCCACGTTCGTCACCGGTCTGCTGCTCCAGCTCCTCCTCGGTGTGGAGTGGGGCATCATCAAGCCGTCCGTCTCACCCGAGGCACCGCTCGACGAACTCATCGTCCCCGGCCTCGTCCTGGCCTCCGTCTCCCTGGCCTACGTCACCCGCCTCACCCGGACCTCGATCGCCGAGAACGCCCGCGCCGACTACGTACGCACCGCCGTGGCCAAGGGGCTTCCCCGGCGCCGGGTCGTCATCCGGCACCTGCTGCGCAACTCCCTCATCCCCGTCGTCACCTTCATCGGTACGGACGTGGGCGCCCTGATGGGCGGGGCGATCGTCACCGAGCGCATCTTCAACATCCATGGAGTCGGCTACCAGCTCTACCAGGGCATCCTGCGGCAGAACTCCCAGACCGTCGTCGGGTTCGTCACCGTGCTGGTCCTCGTCTTCCTCGCGGCGAACCTGATCGTCGACCTCCTGTACGCCGTACTCGACCCGAGGATCCGCTATGCCTGAGCCGCAGCAGCCGTTCGACGAAGCGATCTCGGGGGCCGGAGCCGGCGGTGCGATGGACCTTGCGGTGGACGAGGGCACCAGCCTGGAGAAGACGCCCGGCGGTCCGGAGGGAACCGGCCCGGCCGGCAAGCCGCGCAGCCTGTGGTCCGACGCCTGGCGCGATCTGCGCCGCAACCCGGTCTTCATCATCTCCGGGCTGATCATCCTCTTCCTGGTGATCATCTCGATCTGGCCGTCGCTCATCACCGACCAGGACCCGCTCGACTGCGATCTGAGCAAGGCCCAGGAGGGCTCCCAGCCCGGTCACCCCTTCGGCTTCGACGGGCAGGGCTGCGACGTCTACACCCGCACGGTGTACGGCGCGCGCACCTCGGTCACGGTCGGTGTCTGCTCCACGATCGGCGTCTCGCTGCTGGGCGGCGTACTGGGCGGCCTCGCCGGCTTCTTCGGGGGCAAGGGCGACGCCGTCCTCTCCCGCATCACCGACGTCTTCTTCGGTATCCCGGTCGTCCTCGGCGGCCTGGTCTTCCTCTCCGTGGTCACCAGCTCCACCGTCTGGCCCGTGATCGGCTTCATCGTGCTGCTGGGCTGGCCCCAGATCGCCCGCATCGCACGAGGCTCCGTCATCACCGCCAAACAGAACGACTACGTCCAGGCGGCGCGGGCCCTGGGCGCCTCCAACTCGCGGATGCTGCTGCGGCACATCACCCCCAACGCCATCGCCCCGGTCATCGTCGTCGCGACGATCGCGCTGGGTACCTACATCTCGCTGGAGGCGACCCTCTCGTACCTGGGTGTCGGCCTGAAGCCGCCGGCCGTCTCCTGGGGCATCGACATCTCCGCCGCCTCCCAGTACATCCGCAACGCACCGCACATGCTGCTCTGGCCCGCCGGCGCGCTGGCGATCACGGTGCTCGCCTTCATCATGCTCGGCGACGCGGTGCGCGACGCCCTCGACCCCAAGCTGCGCTGAGGAGCCCGCTGCCATGTTGCTCGAAGTGCGCGATCTGCACGTGGAGTTCCACACCCGCGAGGGGGTGGCCAAGGCCGTCAACGGGGTCAACTACTCGGTGGCCGAGGGCGAGACGCTCGCCGTCCTCGGCGAGTCCGGCTCGGGCAAGTCGGTCACCGCCCAGGCGATCATGGGCATCCTCGACACGCCGCCCGGGAAGATCAGCGGGGGCGAGATCCTCTTCAAGGACCGCGACCTGCTGAAGATCAAGGGCGAGGAACGGCGCAAGGTCCGCGGCCAGGAGATGGCCATGATCTTCCAGGACGCGCTGTCCTCGCTGAACCCGGTGCTGAGCGTCGGGCAGCAGTTGAGCGAGATGTTCGTCGTGCACCGCGGGATGTCCCGCAAGGACGCGAAGGCCAAGTCCATCGAGCTGATGGACCGGGTGCGCATCCCGGCCGCCAAGGAGCGCGTCGGGAACTTCCCGCACCAGTTCTCCGGCGGTATGCGCCAGCGCATCATGATCGCCATGGCGATGGCGCTGGAACCCTCGCTGATCATCGCCGACGAGCCGACCACCGCCCTGGACGTGACGGTCCAGGCCCAGGTGATGGAGCTGCTCGCCGAACTGCAGCGCGAGCTGAACATGGGGCTGATCCTCATCACCCACGACCTCGGGGTGGTGGCCGACGTCGCCGACAAGATCGCCGTGATGTACGCGGGCCGGATCGTCGAGACCTCGCCCGTCCACGAGATCTACAAGGCACCCGCCCACCCGTACACCAAGGGACTCCTGCGGTCGATCCCGCGCCTGGACCAGAAGGGCCAGGACCTGTACGCGATCAAGGGGCTGCCGCCCAACCTGCTGCACATCCCCTCCGGCTGCGCCTTCCACCCCCGCTGCCCGATGGCCCAGGCCGTGTGCCGTACGGACGTGCCGCCGCTGTACACCGTGGACGAGAGCCGCCGGAGCGCCTGCCACTTCTGGAAGGAGACGCTCGATGCACGCTGAGGACCCGAGCCGTGGAGGCGTCACCGCCGGGGGTTCCACCCTGGTCTCCGAGGTGCGCGAGAGCGGCCCTGAGCGGCCGTACGCGGAGGGCGACCCGATCCTGGAGGTGCGCGGCCTGGTCAAGCACTACCCGCTCACCCGCGGCATCCTCTTCAAGAAGCAGATCGGGGCGGTCAAGGCCGTCGACGGGGTCGACTTCGATCTGGCGGCGGGCGAGACGCTCGGCATCGTGGGCGAGTCCGGCTGCGGCAAGTCGACCGTCGCCAAGATGCTGGTGCACCTGGAACCGCCCACCGGGGGCGCCATCCGGTACAAGGGCGAGGACGTCACCAAGCTGTCGGGCCGTGCGCTGAAGGCCGTGCGCCGCAACATCCAGATGGTGTTCCAGGACCCGTACACCTCGCTGAACCCGCGCATGACGGTCGGCGACATCATCGGGGAGCCGTACGAGATCCACCCCGAGGTGGCACCCAAGGGGAGCCGGCGCCAGAAGGTGCAGGACCTGCTCGATGTCGTCGGCCTGAACCCGGAGTACATCAACCGGTACCCGCACCAGTTCTCCGGCGGTCAGCGCCAGCGCATCGGCATCGCCCGCGGCCTCGCGCTCAACCCGGAGATCATCGTCGCCGACGAACCGGTGTCCGCGCTCGACGTGTCGGTACAGGCCCAGGTGGTCAACCTGCTCGACCGGCTGCAGGCCGAGTTCAGCCTGAGCTTCCTGTTCATCGCGCACGACCTGTCGATCGTCCGGCACATCTCGGACCGGGTCGGTGTCATGTACCTCGGCCGGATCGTCGAGATCGGCACGGACGAGGAGATCTACGACCACCCCACGCACCCGTACACGCAGGCGCTGCTGTCCGCCGTCCCCGTACCGGACCCGACGGCCCGCGAGTACCGTGAGCGGATCATTCTGCACGGCGACGTCCCGTCCCCGGCGAACATCCCGTCCGGCTGCCGCTTCCGCACGCGCTGCTGGAAAGCGCAGGAGCGGTGCGAGCTGGAGGTGCCCCTGCTTGCGGTCCCCGCCGTCTTCCGGGAGGCGGACACACCGGCCAGGCACGACTCGGCCTGTCACTTCGCCGAGGAGAAGCAGGTGGTACCGCCGGAGGGACTCCTGGAGACCCCCGAACCGCAGGACGCGCCACCGTCCCTGCACAAGGACGATCCGGGGGAAAAGAAATGATAAAAGGGCATCACATTCGTTAACACAGAGGCAACTTGACTGTCGCCGCACCGATATACGAACGCACCACCATGAAGAACGTACGGCCGTGCGGGTGCCGTGAACCGGCCGGGGTGCTCATCACGTCGCCCCGGCCGGTTTCCCGCTCCCGCCTTTCCCCACAGGTCCCCTTGTTCAACGGCGGACCGCGGTGGAGTATCGCTGGGGTGATAGTCACCCGGGGAGCCAGAATCACCGGCGCGCTGCTGTGCGCCGTGCTCGGCGTCATCGTCGCGGGCTGGATCGTGCGGGACGTGCGGGCGGCCGGCGACCCGCTGGACCTGCTTCGCTACTGGGCCGGCTACACCGACGCACGGCCGGATTCGCTGCCCGCGACGGCCCAGTCCGACCTCGTGCTCCTCGCCGTGTACATCCTCGCCACGAGCGCCGCCCTGCGTTCCTCGGTGGCCGCTTCGGCGCTCGTCGCCACCGGCGTGGTCACGCTCGCCCTGCGGCTGCCCGGCGTCTGGACCACCGGCGCCTCCTGGATGGACGGCCGCTACAGCGACGAGCTGCGCACCCGCGCCCTCCTCGGCACCTTCGTCGCGCTGGCCGCCGGGCTCGCGCTCATCGTGACCGGTGCGGCGGGCCGCAGGACGTCAGCGGACTTTGACGAACCGGGGCCCACCCGGCCCGGTCAGGGAGCCGCGGTCGTCACCTTCCTGGTGCTCGGTGCCTCCGGAGCCGTACTGATCGCCTGGGAGATCCGCCAGTTCGTCACGCTGCCGTCCGCCGTGTATCCCGACTGGTTCATCGGCGGGGACGCCGTCCGGGTCGAACTGACCAGTGCGCCGCCCGGCTGGAGCAGCGTGGCGCTCGCGGTGCTCTGCCTCGTCGTCGCGTTCACCGCGCTCTTCCACGCCGTCCACGCCCGGCCGCTCGGCATGATCGCCGCCGCGTTCCTGCTGCTCTCCGGAGGTCTCGGGATCGCCAGGGCCGTCCATCACGAGATGCTCGACCGCTTCGGTGCCCTGGGGACCGAGTACCAGCTCCTCGTGCTGACCTCGTTCTTCCTCGCCTTCGCCGGGGCGGCAGGACTGATCGTGCTTGCCCGCAGAGGCTTCGAGGACGCGGGCGGAGGCAGCAGGGGCTACGACAGCTACGGAGCGGGCGGATACGGCCCGCCGCCCGGCGACGGCTACGGATACCCGCAGGGACCCGGCCGGGGGCCCGCTCCGGGATACGGCTACCCGCAGGCGCAGCCGCCCGGCCCGGGACCCGGCTACGGGCCGCCGCCGGGCGGCGGATTCGGCCCTCCGCCGCCCTCGTCCCCGCCGCCTGCCTGGTGACGCCTACGACAGCCCCAGCGACCGCCTGAGGAAGTCCACCTGGAGCAGGAGCAGATTCTCCGCCACCTGCTCCTGGGGGGTCATGTGCGTCACCCCGCTCAGCGGCAGCACTTCATGCGGCCGTCCCGCCGACAGCAGCGCCGACGACAGGCGCAGCGCGTGGGCGACGACCACGTTGTCGTCGGCCAGACCGTGGACGATCATCATCGGCCGTACCTCGGCGGCGGGTTGGGAGAGCCCTTCGTCGGTCACCAGGGAGTTGTACGCGTACACCTCGGGCTGCGCCGCGGGGTCTCCGAGATAGCGCTCCGTGTAGTGGGTGTCGTACAGCCGCCAGTCCGTCACCGGGGCGCCCACGACAGCGGCGTGGAAGACGTCGGGGCGCCGCAGCACCGCCAGCGCCGACAGGTAACCGCCGTAGGACCAGCCGCGCATCGCCACCTTCGAGAGGTCCAGCGGGAAGCGTCCGGCCAGTGAGTGCAGGGCCTCGACCTGGTCGTCCAGGGTGAGGGCGAAGTCGTCCCTGACCGCCTTCTCCCAGCCGGGCGAGCGCCCCGGCGCGCCGCGGCCGTCCGCGACGACCACGGCGAACCCCTGGTCGGCGAACCACTGGGACGTGAGATGCGCATTGTGCGCGGCGACGACCCGGCGGCCGTGCGGACCGCCGTACGGGTCCATCAGGACCGGAAGGGGGCCGTCGGACTCCTCGTAGCCGGAGGGGAGCAGCACGGCGCACGGAATCCGCCGTGCGCCCCCCTCCGTCAGCTGTACCCGGGCCGTCAGGACCGGCTCCTGGGCGTGGCTGGCGACGGTGGCGGTCCGCCTGCCGTCCCGCAGCACCCGTACCGCCGTTCCCGGGTGCTCCAGGGATGCCGAGAGCAGCACCGTCACTCCGCCCGACCGCACAGCGGAGTGCACCCCCACGCCTTCGGAGACGCGCTCGACGCCCAGCTCGTTCACCCGGTACACATGGCTCTGCCCGGTCTCCGGATCTGCCGCCTTCTCACCCGCAGTCGCCGACACCAGGATGTCCGACTCCCCGATGTCCAGCACCGACTGGATGTGCAGCTGCGCCCCGGTCAGCGGCCGGTCACCGACCGACAGGACCCGCGCACCACCCTCGTCCGCGATCCGCACGAGCCGCCCGTCCGGCGCCCACGCGGGAACACCGCCGAAAAGATCAAGCCAGACCGCGTCCTCGTCGACATGCACCGTACGGGTCGTGCCGCTCTCCGTGTCCACGGCCAGATACAGCTGAATGCGCTGGTCACGGGCCTGCACCAGGAGCAGCGGAGCGCCGTTGGACGACCAGTGCACCCGGGCCAGATACGGGAAGCGGGTCCGGTCCCAGACAATCTCGGTACGTGCCCCGTCCAGACTCATCACGAAGAGCCGCACCTCGGCATTGGCCGTCCCCGCGGCCGGATAGCCGACCTCGGCGGGCTTGTCGCCCGGGTGCGCGGGATCGGCGATCCACCACCGCTGTACGGCGCTGTCGTCGACCCGGGCGACCAGCAGACGGTCCGACTCGGGCGACCACCAGAAGCCCCGGTAGCGGCTCATCTCCTCCGCCGCCACGAACTCGGCGAGGCCGTACGAGGTGTGCGCGTCCTCCGGCTCGGCGACGGGACGGTCCCCGTCGCCCGCCGCCCCCACGACCCGCAGCGCGCCGCGGGTGACATAAGCGATGTGCCTGCCGTCCGGGGAAGGGCGCGGGTCGATCACCGGGCCCGGAACCGGCAGCGCGCGCGCCGTGCCGGCCCGCAACTCGGCCACGTACACCTTGCCGGAGAGGGCGAACGCCGCCAACTCGGCCGCATCGTCCACCGCGTAGCCGACGATGCCCGCCGAACCCTCCCGCGCCCGCTCCCGCCTGGCCCGCTCCTGCGGCGACAGCTTCTCCGCCGAACCCCCCAGCAGGGCCTCGGGGTCGGCGGCGATCCGCTCCTCACCGGTTCCCGGGTCCAGCACCCAGAGGCGGTTCGCCCGGTCCGTGCCGGACGCCGAGCGGAGGAAGACCACCCGCGTCCCATCCGGTGAGACGGTGAAGGCCCGGGGTGCGCCCAGAGTGAACCGCTGGGTCCGGGCGTGCTGGCGGGCGAAGGACAGCTTCTGCGAGGTCATGGCTCCGAACCTAGCCCGGAGGGAGCCGCACGTGCGCCCCTCGTGCTGCTGTGCCCCGACCAATGCGTTGGCACGGATAGTTATGATCCGTAGCGCTCGGTGGGTATGAACCTGCTGGCTCCATGTGTGCTGCCCGTCCCGACCGTACTGATGGAGGTGAACCGCCGTGGCACTCTCGATTTCGGCGGTGGTGCTGCTGGCGATCGTCGTCTTCCTGCTGATCCGGAAATCCGGACTGAAGGGCGGACATGCGGTGGTCTGCGTGTTGCTCGGGTTCTATCTTGCGAGCTCGTCGATCGCGCCGACCATCTCGGAGGTGACGTCGAACGTGGCAGGAATGATCGGGGGCATCAAGTTCTGAGCGGCGGCGCGGGGGGCGCGGGCAGGGCGGACGCGGGGGGCGTGGCCCGCCTGTCCGGCCACCCCGGCCGGTGGGGAGTCGGCCCGCACGGGGGAGGGCTCGTAGGGTGGACCCATGAAGGACCTTCCCGCCCGCCGTCTGCTCCTGGTGCACGCGCACCCCGACGACGAGTCGATCAACAACGGGGCGACCATGGCCAGGTACGCGGCCGAGGGCGCCCACGTCACCCTGGTGACGTGCACGCTCGGCGAGGAGGGCGAGGTCATCCCGCCGGACCTGGCGCACCTCGCCGCCGACCGCGACGACGCCCTGGGCGCCCATCGCATCGGTGAACTCGCCGCCGCGATGAAGGAGCTCGGGGTCACCGACCACCGCTTCCTGGGCGGCCCCGGCCGTTTCCGCGACTCCGGAATGATGGGCACCGGGCAGAACCACAGGCCCGGTGCCTTCTGGGACGCGGACCCGGACGGCGCGGCCGGGCACCTCGTCGAGGTGATCCGTTCCGTGCGCCCCCAGGTCCTGGTCACCTACGACCCCGACGGCGGTTACGGCCACCCCGACCACATCCAGGCACACCGCGTCGCGATGCGCGCGGCCGAGCTGGCCGCGGATCCCGCGTACGGCACCGGCGACCCGCACGCCATCGCGAAGATCTACTGGAACCGGGTGCCGCGCTCCGTGGCCGAGGAGGCCTTCGCCCGGCTTCGGCTTGCCGCCCCGGACGCCTTCCCGGGGATCGCCGCCGTCGACGACGTGCCCGGCGTGGTGGACGACGCGGAGATCACCGCGGAGATCGACGGCTCTGCGTACGCCGCCGCGAAGACCGCCGCGATGAGGGCGCACGCCACCCAGATCGCCGTGGACGGGCCGTTCTTCGCTCTTTCGAACGACCTGGGGCAGCCCGTTTTCACCACCGAGTACTACCAGTTGGTGCGCGGAGCCCGCGGCAGGGACGATGATGCCCGGGAGCACGACCTCTTCGCAGGCGTGCCGGACGTGGCGGCAGCACCGGGAGCACAGGCATGAGCAGCAGGCAGAGACCGCGGGCCGCATCGCAGTCGCCGCGCACCAACGCGCCGCCCAGAGGCCCCGAGCCGACCGGTCTCGCCGCACCCCTCAACCCCGCGCGGATCGCCCTGTACGTCGGGCTCGCGGTGCTGGGCGCCGTCGTCGGGCTTGCGGGCACACTCGTCCAAGCGGGCCTGTTCCCGGGAGGGTTGCTGCTCGCGCTCGCCGCGTCGGCCGGACTGTTCTACGGGGGCCGGGTGCTGGCCCGGACCCAGTTCGGAGCGCTGGCACCGGCCGTGGGCTGGTTCATCGCCGTCGTCGTCCTGCTCAGCGGCCGTCCCGAGGGCGACTACGTCTTCGGTGACGAGATCGGTCTGACGCTCTTCATGCTCGGCGGCATGGGCGTCGCTGTGATGTGTGCCACCATGTCGCGGTTGCCTTATTCGGCCACCAACACCGGCCGACCGGGCACGTGATGTGCCACATCCGCTCCCGGAATGCCCCCCTCCACGGTGAGGGGTGCATCCTTGTTTTCTCCGCGGGCGGAGAGTCTGTCGGCGGCGGCCAGTATGGTGGTGCGCGCGCCGAGCCGTCCCCTGGCCTGCGGCATGGGGGAAGTACGGGCGGCGGAGCCAATCGGGAGAACCTGCTTTGAGTCGTGAAACTGACAGTTCGTCCTCCGGGCCCCAGGGGCGCGGCGGAGCCGCGTACCCGTCGGGTACGCCGCCGTACGGATCACGCCAGTATCCGTCGCTGCACCCGTCTCAGGACGGGCCGGAGGAGACTCCGGAGCCTGTGGATCCGCCTCGGCCGGAGGAGCCCAGAACCGAGACGACGCTGACGACGCGCATCCGGATCAACATCCCGGGTTCGCGTCCGATCCCGCCTGTCGTCGTACGTACGCCGATGAGTGACACCGGTACCTCGGGCGGCCGCCCGGACGCCGAGCGCACGGGCAGCACACCGAGGCCCGGCGCGCCCGCGCCGTCGTCCGGTGCTGCGGCAGGCGCCGGCGAGCGCGGCGATCCCGGCCCGGACACCAGGGACGCCCGGACCGCCGAGGCATCCGCCGAGAAGCCGGCCAGGGAGAAGGGCGGCAGCGACTGGTTCGCGCCGCGCAAGAACCCGGCGCCGGCACCCGGTACCGCGGTCCCCGGCCCTTCCGGCCCCGCTGCCGGTGCGTCCGCCACGGGTGGCGGACAGGGCGGCGGACAGGGCGGCGGGCAGGGCCCGGCGCCGACACCGCCGCGCGCCGAACCGCCGTACTTCTCGGACGGTCCGCAGCCGGGCGCCCCGCGCCCCGGGCGCAGCGCCCTCGACGACATCGACGCGGACATCCCCGGCGGGCCGCGCTCCACGCCGAATCTCGGGGTGCGCACACCGGGTCCGTCGGGCCCGACCAACGGTCCGGTCTCGGGCAGTTCGTCCCTGACGCCGAACCTCGACGGCATGCCCGGCATGGCCGGCCCGGCAGGCCCAGGCGGCCCGGCAGGCCCCAGGCCCGGCGGTCCGTCCCAGGGCGGCCCCGGCGGTCCGCTCGGCCCGGGTGGTCCCGGCGGCCCCTTCGGTCCCGGTGGTCCGGCCGGCCAGGGTGGGCCCGGCGGCGTACCGCCCCGGATGTCCGACGACACGGCGATCCTGACACCGCAGGCGGCGGCCCCTTCCGGCTCCGCCGGCCATGTCTCCGGTGACACGCTCACCAGCGGCATCCCCGTCGTCCCGTCGGACTCACGTTCGGTGTTCCCCGGTGGCCCCGGTGCCCCGGGCGGCCCCCGTGCCGACCTGGGGGCCGACGGCGCCATGGGCGGCGGACCGGCGGGTCCGGGCCACCAGGCGCCCGCTCCGGCACCCCGGCCCGTACCGAAGGCCGCACCTCCCGCGAAGAAGGGCCGCTCCAAGCTGGTCCTCCTGGGCGTGGGCGTCTTCGTGCTGCTCGGCATCGCCTACGGCGCCGGGCTGCTGATGAACCACTCCGAGGTCCCCAAGGGCACCACCGTCCTCGGCGTCGACATCGGCGGCGGCACGAAGGAGGAGGCGGTCACCAAGCTCGAGGCCGCCCTCGGGAAGCGTGCCGAGGCGCCCCTCCAGCTCTCCGTGGACGGCAAGAAGCAGAAACTCGCCCCGGACAAGGCCGGCCTCACCCTGGACAGCCAGGAGACGGTCCGCGGTGCCGCGGGCAGCGACTACAACCCGGTCTCGGTGATCAGCTCCCTGTTCGGCGGGGCACGCCCGGCCGACCCGGTGATCCCGGTCGACGAGGAGAAGCTCGGGGTCGCGCTGACCGACCTGGCGGGCGTCTCCGGATCCGCCAACGACGGCACGATCAAGTTCGAGCCGAACAAGGCCGTGGCCGTCCCCGGCAAGGCCGGCAAGGCGCTGGACGTCAACCGCTCGATGATCTCCGTCCGCGATGCCTACCGCGCGCAGGTCCAGACCGGTGAGCCCGCCGTCGTCGAACTGCCCGTCGCCACCACCCAGCCCACGATCACCAAGGCCGAACTGGACCGGGCCATGAAGGAGTTCGCCGAGCCGGCGATGTCCGGACTGGTCACCATCAAGGCCGGTCCCAAGCAGATCGACTTCGGTCCCGCGAGGTCCCTGCCGCAGATCCTGTCCATGAAGCCGGTCGAGGGCAAGCTGGTCGCGGTCTACGACAGGGAAGCGATCAACACCCTGCTGGACGGTGTCTTCGACGGCATCATGATCACCAAGGGCGACGGGAAGCAGCACGAGGTCAGCGCCACCGATGTGGCCCAGGCCATGCAGACCGCGCTGCTCGGCAAGACCCCCGCCGAGCGCACCGTCGCGATCAACCTCGGCGGCGAGGGCTGACCGGACGCCGCCCCCTGTGGCCGCCCCTGCCCGGACTCCGGGCAGGGGCGGTGCCGTGTTCCCGTCCGTCGGCTGTTGCTGCCCCGCGGCCCGCCCGGCCGGGACGGCGGCCCGGGCGGCAGAGCCCGGGCGGGATCGCCGATCCTCGCCGCGCCCGGCATCGCCATCGGCTACTTTGCGAGCGGTGGCGCGGTCCGCGCGATCACCGCTGCCCACCCATGCGTACCGGAAGGACACCGTGCGGGCGTGAGTGACGACGACGAGACGTACGCGGTGACGGCGGGCCCGCCGCAGGGCAGGCACCAGTTCGTCATCAAGCTGCTGTGGATAGGTATCTGGCTCGCGTTCATGGGCGCACCGGTGAAGGACCTCCTCGACGGGGACCACACCGGGTGGGCACGCGCGCTGGGCGCCCTGGGCCTCATGGTCTTCGTCGGGGTCTACCTCGTGCTGGTCTTCCGTCAGACGTCGAAGGCCATGGGACGGCGGCGCGTCCTGTCCACGATCGCCTTCCTCTGCGCCCTCGCCCTACTCCTCGCCCTGACGTTCGGGGTCCCGTGGCTCGTCCTGTTCGTATACGTCTGCGTCTCGGCGGGTGCCACACTGCCGATGCGGTACTCGCGCCTGCTGATCCCTCTGGTCGTCGCCGTGATGGCGGGAACCGGGCTCGCCCTGCACGATGCCCGTGAGACCGTCACCGCGCTCGTCTTCCCCGCGCTTCTCGGTGGATTCGCCATGACGGGGGTACGGCAGCTGATCCGTACGACCATCCAGTTGCGCGAGGCCCGAGCGACCGTCGCCCAGCTCGCCGCCAACGAGGAACGCCTGCGGCTCGCCCGCGATCTGCACGATCTGCTCGGGCACTCGCTCTCCCTGATCACACTCAAGAGCGAACTGGCGGGCCGGCTGCTGCCCGAGCACCCCGACCGGGCGGCCGAGCAGGTCGCCGACATCGAACAGGTCAGCAGGCAGGCCCTCGTGGACGTGCGCAGCGCGGTCACCGGCTACCGGCGGCCGACCCTGCCCGGCGAACTGGCCGGGGCCCGTACCGCACTTGCCGCAGCGGGCATCACCGCGGACATACGGGCCGATGCCCACGAGGGCCTGCCGGAGGAGCCGGAGGAGGTGCTCGCCTGGGGCATGCGGGAAGCGGTGACCAACGTCGTGCGCCACAGCGGTGCCCGGCGCTGCACGATCACCCTCACCCGGCGCCAGACCCTCGACGGGCCCCTGCTCGAACTCGTCGTCGCCGACGACGGGCGCGGCGCCCCGGGCCCGAAGGCGGGCAACGGGCTCACCGGTATCGCCGAGCGACTGGCCGCGGTCGAGGGGACGCTCGTCACAGGACCGGCCGGCGGCGGACCTGCCCAGGGCAAGGGCTTTGCACTGACCCTGCGCGTTCCCGTCGGTTCAGGCCTAGGATCCACAGGATGAGCATGATCAGACTCCTCCTCGCCGAGGACCAGTCCATGGTGCGCGAGGCCCTTGCCGCACTGCTGGGCCTGGAGCCGGACATCGAGGTGGTCGCCCAGGTGGCCCGCGGCGACGAGGTGCTGGACGCGGCACGCGAATACCGCGTCGACGTCGCCCTCCTCGACATCGAGATGCCGGGCCGCACAGGAATCGAGGCGGCCGCCGAGCTCCACCGAGAGCTGCCCGGCGTCAAGATCGTCGTCGTCACCACCTTCGGACGACCCGGCTATCTGCGCCGGGCCATGGAGGCGGGTGCGGACGCGTTCCTCGTCAAGGACGCCCCGGCGTCCCAGCTCGCCGCAGTGGTACGCAAGGTGCTCGCGGGCGAGCGGGTCATCGATCCGGCTCTTGCGGCCGCCGCGCTCGCCGATGGTGCGAGCCCGCTGACCGACCGCGAGCGCGATGTGCTGCGGGGGGCCTCGGACGGCTCCACCAACGCGGAGATCTCGGATGCGCTGCACCTCTCGCACGGGACCGTACGCAACTATCTGTCCACGGCGATCCAGAAGTTGGCGGCCCGCAACCGCGCGGAAGCCGTCCGGATCGCGCGCGAAAAGGGCTGGCTCTAGGACCCGGGCCGACCCGTGAGGAAGGGGACCATGTCCACCAGGTGGAGTCTGACGATCGACTGTGCGCGTCCCGCGGAACTGGCGCGGTTCTGGGCGCTGGCGCTCGGTTACGTGGAGAAGCCCCCGCCCGCCGGGTTCGCGAGCTGGGAGGCATGGTTCGCCCATCACGACATCCCGGAGGACGAATGGGATGACGGTGCCTACCTGTCCGACCCGGACGGTGTGGGCCCGGCCCTGTCGTTCCAGAAGGTCCCGGAGGCCAAGGCGGAGAAGAACCGGGTGCATATGGACGTGCAGGTCGGTGGCGGCCGCGAGACACCCTGGGAGGTGCGGTGGCCTCGGGTCGTCGAGGCCCGGGAGCGGCTGACGGCCGCCGGCGCGACGGTGGTCGCGGAGTACGACATGCAGGGCAAGCCCGACCATCTGATGTTGGCGGACCCGGAGGGCAACGAGTTCTGCCTGGTCTGACTCCTGGACTCGCGCTCCGGTCCGGTTCCGTCCCGCCGACAGGGCATCGCCGCAGACCCTGCCGGCGAAGTGCGCGCCGACCCTGCACGTCTGCCCGGTACCGGGCGGAAGGAACGGGGCCCGACCGCAGCAGCGGTCGGGCCCCGTTCCTTCCGTTCGCGGCTACGGGAAGGAGACCACCTGTGACGGGACGGTGGTGTCACCGGAGGTGGGGGATCCGGTGTCGTTGATGACGTGTTCGTACTGTCCCTTGCCGCCCAGGGACACCACGAGCAGGTCGTGGAACTTCACACCCGGCTTCACCGGTGCCTGGAACCCGTGGTGCTGCTGAATGGTCGGGTCGACGTTGTAGTAGCAGTAACTGCCCATGCCCCAGCCCTCATGGCTGGTGACCGAGTCGTCGACCTTGTAGGCGGCGTACCCCTTGGTGTCGCCGTTCTGGATGGCGGCCTGGTTGGGGGCGTCGTACGCCTTCTCGTTCTGGTAGAAGATCGTCTTGCCGTTCTCGCCGGACCACTGCACGTCGTACTTGTTGAAGTGCTCGACGAACAGGCCGGTGGCCAGCACGTCGTCGCCCTTCACGTGGACGCCGTAGTCCGCCCGGTTCGTCTCCCAGCCGACGCCCTCGCCGTGGTCGGCGCGCCACACCCAGGTGTGGTCGATGATCGTGTCGTCGCTGTTGACGACGATGCTGGTGGTCGCCTTGCCGGGGCCGGCGCCACCGATGCGCACGAACACGTCCTGGAGCGACGTCGGATCGGCCGAGTGGTCGGCGGAGGCGCCGTCGGGGCCGACCTCGACGAGCGTCTCGGAGTTGACCGGTCCCGCGTCGATCAGAAGACCGGCCAGCTTCACACCGTCGACGTCGCCGACCTTGATCGCGGTCACCCCGTTGTCGGGGATGATCGTGGCGAGCCCCAGGCCGAGGGCCACGGTGTCCGCCCGGTTGATGTTGATCGTCCGGTCGACGTGGTAGACACCCGGAGTGAACAGCAGGTGCAGCCCCTGTTCCACGGCCGCGTTGATGGTCTCTGCGGTCGCGCCGGGCTTGACCACGTAGAACTGGCTCAGCGGGATGGACTCGCCCTGCGGGGCGCCGTTCCCCCAGGTGGTGCCGCGCGCGTTGGTGCGCTTGGCGGGGACGAAGACCTTGTAGTCGGCGCCGTCCAGGTAGAGGAAGGGCTTCTCGCGGGAGACCGGAGTGGTCTCGAGCGTGGTGTACGGGGGTTCGGGGAAGCTCTGGGCGGGTGCGCCCTCGACTCCGGAGAACGTCATGTTCCAGACGCCGTTGCCCCAGCTGCCGACGGAGCTGTCGCGGGTGTACCACTGCTGCTGGGAGTAGGGGCCGACCTGGCCGTCGATCTTGCTGTCGGCGATGTAGCCGCCGCTGGCCCAGCCGTATCCGTCGGGCGCGAGGTTGAGCCCGCCCTTGACGTGCATGCGGCGGAAGGGAGCGGCCTGGGAGACGGCCCAGCGGTTGGTGCCGCTGACCGGGTTCAGGGCGAGGTTCTCGGCCGAACGCCAGAAGTTCTGGGTGGCGTTGCCGTTGAACCAGCCGGCGTCGACGGTCACATCACCGTTGAAGGTGGTGTCGTCGGGGTTGAGGCCGAGGCCGGCGATGGAGGTGTAGAAGCCGATCTGGGCGTTGATGTTGTCGTACGTGCCCGGCTTGAACATCAGCGCGTAGCGGTCGGTGCCGAACTGGGCCGACTCCTGCTTCTTGAAGATCTCGTCGACCTTGCCCTGGATGTTCGGGGTCGAGGGGTCGAAGACCAGGACGTTGGGTCCGAGGTCACCGCCGCCGGGGACCTCCTGGATGCCCTCGCCGAAGGCAGTCTGAGTGGCGGGGACCGCCATGAGGAGCGACACGGCGAGCGCCGCGAAGCCGAGGGCCCGGAAGCGGCGGCGCCTGTGGGGGGCGGTCCGGCCGCTGGGGCTCGTGGGGGGAACTTGCATGAAGTACATCTCCTGAGTCGTGGTACGGGTGCACGACGAACGTCCGAGAGAAGCGAGAGAGCGCTCTCTCGTGTCGGCGATGTAACCGTCATTGGTCGGGACGCGTCAAGAGGTGTGCATCAGAAGCCCCAGCCGTTTACCGATGACGCCACAATTAACTGCTGCGGAACGGCAATTGACCCCCTATGGGGTCAGTTCGCGGTGACCGTGACTTCACAGGATGACGACGCCGCCCGGATCCCGTCCGCGGTGATCGTTGTGTCGTCACGCTACGACCGGCACACCGTCACCCGGCGTCCGTGTCCTGGACGGTCCCGGTCCCGCGGATCACGCGGGCCGGATTGCCCACCGCGACGACATCGGCGGGCAGGTCCCTGGTGACCACCGCTCCCGCGCCGACCACCGTGTTCTCGCCGATCGTCACCCCGGGGCAGACGATCACCCCGCCGCCCAGCCAGACGTTGTCACCGATCGTAATGGGCTGCGCCGCCTCCCACTTGGCCCGGCGGGCCTCCGGCTCCACCGGGTGGGTGGGAGTGAGGAGCTGGACGTTCGGGCCGATCTGGACGTCGGCGCCGATGGTGATGCGGGCGACGTCGAGGAACACGGCACCGAAGTTGACGAACGTGCGGGCGCCGATCGAGATTCCGTAGCCGTAGTCCACCCGGAGCGGGGCCCGGACCTCCACGCCCTCGCCCAGCTCGCCCAGCAGTTCGGTGAGGGCCGCTCGCCGGGCCACGGGGTCGGCGGCCGAAGCGGAGTTGAACCGCTCGCTCAGCAGGGCCGCGCGCAGCGCATCGGCGGCGAGCTCGGGGTCGTCGGCGATGTACGGCTCGCCGGCGAGCATGGCTTCCTTCTGGCTGGTCACGTCATAGGCCCTTCAGTTGTCCCGCGTTCGCCCCTTCCGGACGAAAGACGCTAGTTCAGCAGCGCCCGGGCGGCCCGGGCGCGTTCGCGGATCGCCTGCGCCGCAGTGGGTTCGATCGCATCGACGACCTGGGCGTACTCCTCCATCTCCGCCGCCCCGCGCAGGAACTCCCCGCGCTGTACGAGGAGCTGGGCCCGCTCGTAACGGAGCCTGGCCGGGTGCGAGGGCAGCAGCAGGGAGAGTTCGAGCGCCCACAGCGCCACGTCCGTGCGCTCGGGGCGGGCCGCCGCCCAGGCCCTGATGTTGTTCAGGATTCGCAGCACGGTCTCCAGTGGCCCCGCGGGCGCCAGCATCGAGGCCTCGAGCGGTGCACCGGTCGCCCCCGCCACCATCAGAGCGGCGTCCTCGCCGCTCAACGGCGCACCGCCGGCGAACGGATCGGCCAGTACCCGTTCCGCCGGATCGCCGAACCCGACCACGAAGTGCCCCGGCAGCGCCACCCCGTACACGGGTGCGCCCGCCCTCCGCGCCACCTCGGTCCAGACCATGGAGAGCAGGATCGGCAGGCCCCGGCGGCGCAGCAGCACCTGCTGGAGCAGTGAGGACTCGAGCCGCTGGTAGTCGGCGGACGACCCGGCGAAACCGCACTGCTCGCCGAGCAAGTCTCCGAGCGCGGACGCCCACGCGGCCGCGCCGCGCGCACCGTACGGCAGGAGCCCCGCCAGCCGGTCCAGCTCGATCTGCGCGGCGTCGATGCCGTACGGATCTGCGGACGGCCGGGAGTCGGCCGCCGTCGGGGCTCCCGCCTCAGCACCCACCAGCAGGCAGAGCAGCGCGAGGTCCGGCCGCTCCGCGCGGGCCTCGTCGGCGAACTGACGCCGCCGTTCGGCCGCACCGGAATCCTGAGCGCTCATATGCGACTCATCCCCTGCTGTTCCCGCTAGGCGGACCGGAAGTGGTGGTACTGATGGTGGGTGGCGAAGCCCATGCCGTCGTACAGCGCACGTGCACCGTCGTTGTCCGCCTCGACCTGGAGCCAGGAGGCCGAAGCGCCCTCGTCCAGCGCCTTGCGGGCCAGCGCGGTCATCACGGCCGTGGCCAGGCCCCGGCGCCGGTACTCAGGGCCCACCTCCACAGCCATGAACCCTGCCCAGCGGCCGTCCACGACGCAGCGTCCGATCGCGGCGGGCACTTCGTCGGCACTCTCGCCCGGCACGGTGGCGAACCACACCGAGGGGCCGCTGCCGAGCACCTTCAGCACGTCGCTGCCCGGGGCGTGTCCGGGGGTGCCGAAGCGCTGGTACCGGGAGAGCCACGCGTCGTCCGTCCCACGGGCGAGCCGCACCGCCGAGACGTCCGCATCGAGGTCGCCGACCGGCGCGAGCGCCCCGATCCGCATCTCGGCCGACACCTCGCGCCGCCATCCGTGCTCCTCCAGCGCCGCGCAGAGCTGCTCCTGCGTGCCCTGCGCACCTGTGGCGGTCTGGATGTACGCGGGCAGGCCGCGCTCCCGGTACCACCCCAGGATGTGCTCCAGCGCCGAGTCGAGCGGGAGGCCGGGATCGCCGAGCGGGAGCACGGAGTTGGCGCGGCGGGTGAATCCGGCGGCGGCGCGCAGCTGCCAGTCGCCCAGCGGCTCGCTCTCCACGGGCTGCCAGGCGCGCGCGGCGACGCGCGCGAGTTCGTCGAACGAGGCGGCGGGGCCCCGACGGCGGGCCGGCGCGGAGGGCACCACCTTGCCCGCCACCAGCGACGATTCCGCTATGTGGACACTCTCGCCGCTCCGGGGCGTGATGGAGAGCACTTCGTTGTCCCACGATGTGAGAACCCCGACCGTGTCCGTGAACTTCGGGGCCTCACCGGGGGCACTGATCAGTTGGCGGACGGACACGCGTTTGCCCACGTCAGCAGCTGTCATGCGAACCTCAAGCCGTCCGCTGATGGTGAATTCCATAGGTCAGTACGCCCCTCCTGTTCGGATCGTGCCCCGGAACGGAGATACTAGGTGCGGGCATCGACGACGCCGCGCTCCCGCGCGAGAGCCAACGCCCTACCGAGGAGGAACGACAGCGTGACCTACGTCATCGCGCAGCCTTGTGTCGACGTAAAGGACAAGGCCTGCATCGAAGAGTGCCCCGTCGACTGCATCTACGAGGGCTCACGGTCCTTGTACATCCACCCGGACGAATGCGTCGACTGCGGAGCCTGTGAGCCGGTCTGCCCGGTGGAGGCCATCTTCTACGAGGACGACACCCCGGAGGAGTGGAAGGACTACTACAAGGCGAACGTCGAGTTCTTCGACGACCTCGGTTCGCCCGGTGGCGCCTCCAAGCTGGGTCTCATCGAGCGCGACCACGCCTTCATCGCCGCGCTGCCGCCGCAGAACCAGTAGCAGCGGCCGCACGAGCGCCGCCCGGTCCCGTACGGCTCGTCACCGTGCGGGACCGAGGTGTTTCCCGGCACGCACGTCCACGTACGAGAAAGCAGAGATCCGTGTCTGCAGCAGGTCCCGTCTCCTCCCGGCTCCCGGTCTTCCCCTGGGACAAGCTCACGCCCTACAAGTCGACGGCTGCTGCCCACCCGGACGGCATCGTCGACCTGTCCGTCGGCACGCCCGTCGACCCGGTGCCCGAGCTGATCCAGCAGGCGCTGATCAACGCCGCCGACAGCCCCGGCTACCCGACGGTATGGGGGACCGGAGCCCTGCGTGACGCCCTGACCGGCTGGGTGGAACGCCGGCTCGGCGCCGTCGGTGTGGAGCACGAGAACGTCCTGCCGGTCGTCGGCTCCAAGGAGCTGGTGGCCTGGCTGCCGACCCAGCTCGGCCTCGGCGCGGGTGACAAGGTGGCCTACCCGAGGCTCGCCTACCCGACGTACGAGGTCGGCGCGCGGCTCTGCGGCGCCGAGCCCGTCGTCTACGACGACCCCACCGATCTGGACCCGGCCGGACTCAGGCTGCTCTGGCTCAACTCGCCGTCCAACCCGACCGGCCGCGTCCTGCCCAAGGAAGAGCTGGCCCGGATCGTCGCCTGGGCCCGTGAGCACGGCGTGCTGGTCTTCAGCGACGAGTGCTACCTGGAGCTCGGCTGGGAGGCCGAGCCCGTCTCCGTGCTCCACCCGGACGTCTGCGGCGGCTCGTACGAGGGCATCGTCGCCGTCCACTCGCTCTCCAAGCGATCCAACCTCGCCGGCTACCGGGCGGCCTTCGTCGCGGGTGACGCGGCCGTCCTCGGCGAGCTGCTCCTGATCCGCAAGCACGGCGGCATGATGACCCCCGCACCGGTCCAGGCGGCGACGGTCGCGGCGTTGGCCGACGACACGCACGTGGCCGAGCAGCGGGCCCGGTACGCGCAGCGGCGCACGGTCCTGCGGGAGGCACTGGAGGCCCACGGCTTCCGGATCGAGCACAGCGAGGCGAGCCTCTACCTGTGGGCCACGCGCGACGAGCCGTGCTGGGAGACCGTGGCGTACCTGGCCGGGCTCGGCATCCTGGTGGCGCCGGGCGACTTCTACGGGCCGGCCGGGGACCGCTTCGTACGGGTGGCGCTGACGGCCACGGACGAACGGGTGGCCGCGGCGGCCAAGCGGCTGTCCTGACGCGATGCGCCGATGGGCCTCGGGAGTGCGCACTCCCGAGGCCCATCGGCGCATCAGTGCCGTGTACGTGCGGGTGGATCAGCCGATCGGCAGGCCGCCGGTGGGGAGGCCATCGGTCGCCAGGGTGTCGTTCGCCAGTTCGCCGCCCGCCACGGTGCCGGCCTTCTCGAGGGTCTGGCCGGCGACCGGGAGGGTCGTGCCGACGACCTTGCCGCCGGTCTCGTTCGCCACTCCGGTGCCCTGCTTCGAGGCGGAGTCGAGCGTGCTGCTCACGCCGGCACCGTCGAGCGTGGTCAGGCCGCCCAGGGCAGGGGTCTGCGGGAGCCCCGCGGCACCTGCGGCACCGGCCGCACCGACCACGGGTGCCGCGCCTGCGGCGATCAGCAGCGCGGCACGGGCGATCCGACGGGTCAGGGGGAGGGACATGATGCTCCTTCGACGGGACTACAACGGGTTCGCGACAGATGTGGAATCTGCCTGTCCGGTGATCCGGACGCACTGACAACCGGTCGAAGGGCAGGGAAGGTTGCGGTTCGCGAAGGTAAAGACTGAGTAATGCGTCAGATAATCCGCAACGGAGGAACCCGGGCAAACAATGCAATCCGTCGGCGTCGGACGAACCGTCACTTCCCTGTGTTCGCACGGAATTCCGGGGGTGGGACGGGCTCGTGGGAAGGGTGACGCGAGGGGGGTTGCAGGAAGGGCTGGACGGCCCGTACGGGCGACCCTCCGTACTACTGTGCGAGCCGCATTCGGACGGCCGTGGTGCCCGATTCCTTACGTTCCGTCCGCCAGCCCACATCGGCGTTCCACACGTGGCCGGCATACGAGACCTCGTCGATCCGCAGCGCGTCGGCCCGGGCGACCGCCCAGTGCGCCAGCTCCCAGCCACGCCGGGGCGCCGTGTCCGCAGCGGTCCTCACGGCGGACCGCACGGGCACCGAGACCGTGCCCGCGGCCGAGGCTCCGGCCGCCCCCGCGGCCGGGAGGACGTCCTCGCCGAAGGCGCGTACCAGCTCGGACCGCACCTCGGCCGCGTCCCCGGGGGTGGCCGCCGTCGACAGCGTGCAGCTCAGCGAGGCGGGCGCGCGTCCGGTCAGTGCGGCGGCCAGCAGTGCGGCGTCCGGCTCGTGCTTGGCGTACGCCTGCGGGAACCCGCTCTTCTGCACCCGCTGCGCGGCGACGGTCAGCGGCAGCCGCGAATAGCCCGGAACCTCGGCGAGGTGCTTGTAGAACTCCCCGGACGAATAGACCGGATCCATGATCTGCGCCGGCGTTCCCCAGCCCTGTGAGGGACGCTGCTGGAAGAGCCCCAGCGAGTCCCGGTCACCGTGGTCGATGGTGCGCAGCGCGGACTCCTGCAGCGCGGTCGCGAGTGCGATGGTCACCGCGCGCTCCGGCAGACCGCGGGTGGTGCCCACCGCCGAGATCGTCGCGGCGTTGGCGGCCTGGTCAGGGCTCATCTCGTACGTCCGCCCCTCGGTGCCGTCCCCGTCCGCGGAGCGCACGGTGCAGCGGGGAGCGCCCTTGTGGCCGGAGACGTACTGCACGGCCAGATAGCCGGCCAGGGCCACGAGCACGGCGAAGGCGGCCGCGATGCGGAAGAAGCGGCTGCGGCGGGTGGAAGTGGCGGTCCGGGGCACGGAGCCCACCGTACTGGAGGGTACGGGCGGGGCCGAGACCCAAGTCCCTTAGGGTCGTGACCATGGACCGACACACGCTTGACCTCGCGCTCGACGGACCCGAGCTCACGGCCCGGCTCGTCGACTTCCCGTCGGTCAGCGGGCAGGAGAAGGACCTGGCTGACGCGATCGAGGCGGCCCTGCGCCCGCTGCCGCACCTGACCGTCGAGCGGCACGGCAACAACGTCGTGGCCAGGACGCAGCTGGGCCGTGCCGAGCGCATCGTGCTGGCCGGCCACATCGACACCGTGCCGATCGCGGACAACGTCCCGTCCCGGCTCGACGAGAACGGTGTGCTGTGGGGGTGCGGAACCTCCGACATGAAGTCGGGCGTCGCCGTCCAGCTGCGGATCGCGGCGACGGTACCGGAGCCCAACCGCGACCTCACGTTCATCTTCTACGACAACGAAGAGGTCGCCGCCCACCTCAACGGCCTCGGACACGTGGCCGACGCGCACCCCGACTGGCTCGACGCCGACTTCGCCGTCCTCCTGGAGCCGTCCGACGCCCAGGTCGAGGGCGGCTGCCAGGGCACGCTCCGGGTCCACCTGCAGCTGGAGGGGGAGCGGGCCCACTCCGCGCGCAGCTGGATGGGGTCCAACGCGATCCACGCCGCCGCTCCGGTGCTGGCGAAGCTCGCCGCGTACGAGCCGCGCCGGCCGGTCATCGACGGGCTCGAGTACCGCGAGGGGCTCAATGCCGTACGCGTCGAGGGTGGCGTCGCCACCAATGTCATCCCGGACGCCTGCACGGTGGTGGTCAACTACCGGTACGCCCCCGACCGCACCGCCGAGGAGGCCGAGGCGCACGTCCGTGAGGTCTTCGAGGACTGCGGCGTCGCCGGATTCACGGTCGACGACCACTCCGGAGCCGCGATGCCCGGCCTCTCGCACCCGGCGGCCAAGGCGTTCATGGCGGCGGTCGGCGGTACGGCGCAGCCCAAGTTCGGCTGGACGGACGTGTCCCGGTTCGGCTCCCTCGGCATTCCCGCGGTGAACTACGGACCCGGGGACGCGCTGTTCGCGCACAAGCGGGACGAGCAGGTGGCGGTCGAACGGATCACGCACTGCGAGGAGCGCCTCCGCTCCTGGCTCACCAGCTGACTCACCGCATTCCCCTGCTCGTAACCTCGGCCGATCTACGCTGAAGCGACACGCACATCGCAGGTCGGCGGAGGGAGCAGGTCATGGGCAACCCGGAGGACGCACGGATCCCCGAGGGCGCGCAGGTTCCTGAGGGCGCGGTGAAGCCCGAGGAACAGCGGCTGGGCCCGGTACTGCGCCGCAGGGACCAGGTACAGCCGGGCACGACGGATCAGCGGCTGCTGGATTCCGAAGGCGATTCCGAATGGGTGCACACGGATCCCTGGCGCGTGATGCGCATCCAGTCGGAGTTCGTGGAGGGCTTCGGGGCCCTCGCCGAACTGCCGAGCGCGATCAGCGTCTTCGGATCCGCCCGCACACCGGCCGGCGGGCCGGACTACGAGGCGGGTGTCCAGATCGGCAGGGCGCTCGTCGAAGCGGGATTCGCGGTCATCACGGGCGGTGGCCCCGGGGCGATGGAGGCGGCGAACAAGGGGGCCCGGGAGGCGAAGGGCGTCTCCGTCGGTCTCGGTATCGAGCTGCCGTTCGAGTCCGGGCTGAATCCACATGTCGACATCGGCGTCAACTTCCGGTACTTCTTCGTCCGCAAGACGATGTTCGTCAAGTACGCGCAAGGCTTTGTCGTCCTGCCCGGAGGCCTCGGCACGCTGGACGAGCTGTTCGAGGCGCTCACCCTCGTGCAGACGGGCAAGGTGACACGCTTCCCGATCGTGCTGTTCGGATCGGCCTACTGGCGCGGGCTGGTGGACTGGCTGCGGGACACGGTGGTGGCCCAGGGCAAGGCGTCCGAGACGGATCTGCTGCTGTTCCACGTCACGGACGACGTCGACGAGGCGGTCTCGCTGGTGACCAAGGAGGTCGGTCGGTAGGGGCCCGTCACGGCGCCCCCGTCCCGTCCCCCCGGCTACGCCAGTCCCCGGCGGGCCACCGCAGGTGCGCGGTGGCCCGCGATGGAGGCCACCATGTCCAGGACCTGCCGCGTCTCCGCCACCTCGTGCACCCGGTACACCTGCGCCCCCAGCCACGCCGACACGGCAGTCGTCGCGAGCGTGCCGATCACACGTTCCTTGACCGGCTTGTCGAGGGTCTCCCCGACGAAGTCCTTGTTGGACAGCGAGACCAGCACCGGCCAGCCCGTGGCCGTCATCTCGCCCAGCCTGCGCGTCGCCTCCAGCGAGTGCCGGGTGTTCTTCCCGAAGTCGTGGCCGGGGTCGATCATGATCCCGTCCGGCCTGACCCCGAGCCCGACGGCCCGCTCGGCGAGGCCGACCGTCACCCGCAGGATGTCCGCCATCACATCGTCGTACGTGACCCGGTGAGGCCGGGTCCGCGGTTCGGCGCCGCCCGCGTGCGTGCACACGAGCCCGGCCCCGTACCGTGCCGCGACCTCGGCGAGTCTCGGGTCGACGCCGCCCCACGCGTCGTTCAGGAGGTCCGCCCCGGCCTCGCAGACGGCCTCGCCCACGTCGTGGCGCCAGGTGTCCACGCTGATCACCACGTCCGGGTGGCGGCGGCGCACCTCGGCGACGAAGCCGACCGTGCGGCGGGCCTCCTCCTCGGCCGTCACCTCCTCGCCGGGGCCGGCCTTCACCCCGCCGATGTCGATGATCGCGGCGCCCTCCGACACGGCCTGTTCGACCCGGGAGAGCGCGGGTTCGTCGCGGAACGTCGCACCCTGGTCGTAGAAGGAGTCGGGGGTCCGGTTCACGATCGCCATGATCACCGGCTCGTGCGGCCCGAATTCCCGCCGCCCAAGCCTGAGCGCACCGCTTCGCATCCCTGGTTCCTCCTCGATAGGTCGCCTGCGACCCTAAGGCCTCTCGTTCGGATCTTGCTCGGCTCGCGTGCCCTGGCACCGCACCTCGCGGCGTTGTCGTCGGTCGGCGACGCTCCGCGTCGCCTCCTGCCTCCGCCTTGCGATGTACGGCACCGGACCCCGCTGCCTGGTCCAGCCTGATCCGGACGAAAGACCCTTGGGCCTCTCGTCCGGATCATGCCGGGCTCGCGGGGTCCGGCACGCACATCTGCGGCGTTGCCGTCGATCACCGACTTCCCCGGGCTCTCGTCTTCGCCCGAGCAGGGGAGGCCCCCTCGCGTTGCCGGGATCCTCCGCCTTGCGGCTGCACGCACCGGACCCCGCTCCCTGATGCGGCCCGGCCCGAACGAAAGACCCTAACTGTCGGTGCCGCATGGCACGATCTCACCCGGACAGGTTTCCGCTCCCGGGGAGATGCACGTGTTCTGGTTCTTGCTGCTCACGATGGCCGTGGTGGTGGCCGCGGTCACGCTCGCGGTGGTCGGCGGAGGCGGAAGTGCGGTGCTGCAGGACGTGGAGCCCGAGCGGCTCACCGACCCGCTGCCGGCCGACCGCCCGGTCGGCCGCGCCGATATCGAGGTCCTGCGGCTGCCGTTGGCGGTGCGCGGCTATCGCATGGCGGAGGTGGACGAGGCGCTGGGCAGGCTCGGTGCCGAGCTCGCCGAGCGGGACGCCCGCATCGCCGAACTGGAGTCTGCGCTCGCCGGCGCGCAGGCGACCGCGGTGACCGGCCCCGACCTGTTCAAGCGGCCGGGCGAGCCGCTCGGTGGGGAGAGCGCCAGGGACACCGGCCGCGACACCGGCCGTGACAACGGCAGGCCGCCGGGCGAGGAAGGCCCGCGATGAGCGACGCCCGGCCGGCCGCCGACGGCGGTCTGCGCTGCCCGTGGGGCCTGTCCACGGAGGACTACCTCGCCTATCACGACACGGAGTGGGGCCGCCCGGTCCACGGCGATGACGCCCTGTTCGAGCGGCTCTGCCTGGAGGCCTTCCAGTCCGGGCTCTCCTGGCTGACGATCCTGCGCCGCCGCGAAGGGTTCCGCAGCGCCTTCGCCGGGTTCAAGATCTCCGCCGTGGCGGAGTTCACCGACGCCGACAGGGAACGGCTCCTCGCCGACGCCGGCATCATCCGCAACCGCGCGAAGATCGACGCGACGATGGCCAACGCCAAGGTGCTGGCCGGCTGGGGCGAGGGCGAGCTGGACGCACTCATCTGGTCGTACGCCCCCGACCCGGCCGGCCGCCCCGCCCCGCGGGCCCTCGGTGACGTCCCGGCCGTCACCCCGGAATCCACGGCGCTGGCCAAGGACCTCAAGAAGCGGTCCATCCGCTTCGTCGGCCCCACGACGGCCTATGCCCTCATGCAGGCCTGCGGCCTCGTCAACGACCACCTGGCCGACTGCGTGGCCCGGGAGGCGCTCCAGGGCCCGTCCAGCGCATCCTGACCGGCTCCACGACGTCCGGTCCCGAGCCGCCGAACGGCCCCGGCGCTTCCTGCCGAGGCCGACGGGCCCGGCGGCTACCTGCCGAGATACTTCGGCCGCTGCTTGGCGAGGAACGCCTCGACGGCGATGGAGTGGTCCTGCGACGCGCCCGCCCGGGTCTGGAGCTCGTCCTCCTTCTCCAGCGACTCGGCGAGCGTGTGGCCCGCGCCGTACGCCATCGACGCCTTCAGCGCCGCGTACGACACCGTCGGCCCTTCTGCCAGGGCACGCGCCACCGCGAGGGCCTCCTCGGCCAGGTCGGCGGCCGGCACCACCTTGTTGGCGATGCCCAGCTCGTACGCCTCCTGCGCGGAGATCGAACGCGGGAAGAACAGCAGGTCGGCGGCGCGGCTCGCGCCGATCAGCCGGGGCAGCGTCCAGGAGACGCCCGAGTCCGCCGTCAGGGCAACGCCCGCGAAGGACGTGTTGAAGGCGGCCGTGTCGGCGACGACGCGGTAGTCGGCCGCCAGTGCGAATCCGAAACCCGCGCCCGCGGCGACCCCGTTGACCCCGGCCACGACGGGCTTCTCCATCTCGGTGATGGCCCGCACGATCGGGTTGTAGTGCTCCTTCACGGTGCTCAGCGCGTTGCCGCCGCCCGACTCGCGGGCCTCGGCGAGCTTGGAGACGTGCTCCTTGAGGTCCTGGCCCACGCAGAAGGCGCGCCCGGTGGCGGTGAGCAGAACTGCTCGTACGGCGGTGTCCTCGGCGACGGCTCGAAGGGCGTCGCGGAGCGCGACCTTGGCCGCGGTGTTCATGGCGTTCATCGCGTCGGGTCGGTTGATCGTGATCGTCGCGAGCCCGTCGCTGACGTCCGTGAGCACGGCGTCAGCCATGGTGTCGGCCATTCCTGGGTCCCCTTACGGCTCCGGCATTGTGCCTGTCCAGGCAAGCATGGCCGACTTCGCGCGGGCCGGAGATGTGACCTGCGTCTAACAATTGGCTCTCGGCTGAGGGCCGGTGGCGGCGCAGTATCGCAGCCGGATCGCCGAAATGGGTGGTTTTGAGAGAGTGCGTTGCGCAAGCGATGCAGACCGATGTTGGTCATCGGGGTCTCCGATGCGGGATAATGCGAAGGAAGCAATGTGTTCGACGCCGGTGAGGCAGCGCCTGTCATGGGGCCGCCGGTTGGGATGAGCTGGTTTCAGGAAGGGGAACGAGCATGGCGGCCATGAAGCCGCGGACGGGCGACGGCCCGCTCGAGGTGACAAAGGAGGGGCGGGGCATTGTCATGCGCGTTCCGCTCGAAGGCGGCGGTCGGCTTGTCGTCGAGCTGACTCCGGACGAGGCCGATGCACTCGGCGATGCCCTGAAGAAGGTCGTCGGCTGACGTAGACGCGCCCACACTTCGCCACTGCCCCGGCACCGATTCGGTGCCGGGGCAGTGGTGCGTCATGGATCAGGTGGTGCGGCCTCAGCCGCGCCGTACCGCGCACAGCAGCCCGTCGCCCACCGGCAGCAGTGTCGCCATCAGCTCCTGGCTCTCCCGCACCGCCCGCAACAGCTCGCGCAGGCGCAGCACCTCGGCCGGCTGGGCGGCGGAATCGATGGTGCGGCCGTCCGCGAACACGCCTTCGAAGCAGACGAGACCGCCGGGCCGCAGCAGGCGCAACGATTCAGCGAGGCAGTCCAGGCTCTCCAGCCGGTCACCGTCGCAGAAAACAAGGTCGTAGCCGCCGTCGGCGAGTCGCGGCAGTACGTCGAGGGCGCGCCCGGGGATGAACCGCGCCCGGTTCGTGGCGAAACCCGCCGCCCGGAACGCCTCGCGCGCGAACTGCTGGCGCTCCGGTTCCGGATCGACGGTGGTCAGTACGCCGTCGGGGCGCATCCCGTGCAGCAGATAGATGCCGGACACGCCCGTACCGGTGCCGATTTCGGCCACCGCCTTGGCGTCCGCGGCGGCAGCGAGCAGGCGCAGCGCAGCTCCGGTGCCTGGGGACACCGAGCGGAGCCCTGACTCGCGGGCCCGGTCACGGGCCCAGCGCAGAGCTGCGTCCTCGGCGACAAAGGCGTCGGCGAACGCCCAGCTTGTCTGCCGGTTGGCGGTAATGACCCTCTCCTGTCCCCGTAGTTGGCGCAACGGTGACTGTATCCGCTGGACCCGGGAACCCGCAGATGGGACCGGGCGTTAGGTAGGGGCAGGGGAAAACACGTGGACCGGACCCGCTCACCGGGCCCGGAATATGGCCCTTGTTCCCGGGTACGCCCGGGCACCGGCAGATAAAAAGGCTTATCCGGAGCTAACAGGCGAGGTGGCTATGGTAGGGGCTCCACTGGACACCACCGGAGCCGATAGGGGAGGTGCGGCTGCGCCTGTGGATCGGGGAGGAGTGCTGCGGCGCTTTCTCAGGTCAGCTGGTGAGCCGAAATCCGTGACCAACATTGCTGACCGTTCTTCCAACGATTCCGCACCGACCGCGACCTTCGCCTCAGATGCGGATTCTCAGGCGTGGACCCCGCCCTCATGGGAAGAGATCGTCAGCACGCACAGCGGTCGCGTGTACCGCCTTGCCTACCGGCTGACGGGAAACCAGCACGACGCCGAAGACCTCACGCAAGAGGTTTTCGTCCGTGTCTTCCGCTCGCTGTCGACGTACACGCCCGGTACCTTCGAGGGCTGGCTGCACCGGATCACGACGAATCTCTTCCTGGACATGGTCCGCCGCAAGCAGCGGATCCGTTTCGACTCCCTGGGTGACGACGCCGCGGAGCGGCTGCCGAGCCGGGAGCCGTCCCCGCAGCAGGTCTTCAACGACACCCACTTCGACGCGGACGTCCAGCAGGCGCTGGACACCCTCGCGCCCGAGTTCCGTGCCGCGGTCGTCCTCTGCGACATCGAGGGCCTCTCGTACGAGGAGATCGCCGCCACGCTCGGCGTGAAGCTCGGGACCGTGCGCAGCCGTATCCACCGAGGCCGCTCGCACCTGCGCAAGGCGCTGCAGCACCGTTCGCCGGAGGCCCGCGCCGAGCAGCGTTCGCTGGCGGACGCGGTCCTGGCAGGGGAGGGCGGATCGGCGTGAGCGCCACAGGTCCGACCCCCGCGGAGCAGCATCTGGGGGACCGCCTCGCCGCGCTTGTCGACGGCGAGCTCAAACACGACGCCCGGGAGCGGGTCCTCGCCCACCTGGCGACCTGTTCCAGGTGCAAGGCCGAGGCCGACGCCCAGCGGCGGCTGAAGAGCGCCTTCGCGACCGCCACCCCTCCCTCGCCCTCCGAGGGGTTCCTTGCCCGTCTGCAGGGCCTTCCCGGGGGCCCCGGGAGTGACGACGACGGCCCGAGCCGCCCCTTCGGCAGTGGACGGCGCTTCGGGGAGGGACTCTTCCCTGAACTGCAGCACCCCGGCGCACGCCCGGGAACGACCCCCGGGTCCTCACCGCTGGACGGGTTCGGCTACCTCCCCACCGCGCACGGCTCCACCGCTGTACTGCCGGGCGGCCCGGCAGCATCGACCTTCCGCATCCACGACGTGGGCCGCGAGGCCGACCGTTCGCCGTGGCGTGCCCGACGCTTCGCGTTCGCCGCGGCAAGTGCCGTCTCGCTGGCGGCCATTGCGCTCGGCGGCGCCCTGCCCCTGGACCAGGGGCCCGACGCGCCGTTCAGCGCGGAGGGCTCAGGAAACAACGTGACGCCGCTCGACGCCGACGCACGGACCGGCAGTGCCAGTGCTGCGGCAAGCCGCGGTGGCGGCGGTGCTCTCGCGGTCGGCCCGGCCACTGCCGCCGCGCCCTCGCACCCCGCCCCGTCGTCATCCGCCCGCCCGGTGCTCGCCGCCGCGCCGTCGATGCTCAGCACCACGATGCTGAGCGGGCACTCGTACACGTACCCGGTGCTGAACGTGAGCGTTCCGCCGCTGATACGCCCGACCGACGCCGGCCCGCTCTTCTCGGCCGCGCTCGGTGGGGGAGCGGACCCGAAGCCGGCGCCCACGGCGACGGCCGCGCCGCAGCTCCGTGACTACGCGATGCCGCTTTCCCCCTTGCGCTGACGGGGACCCTGCGCACGGATTCGCAAACCTGGTTGAATTCCGGGAGGGACGCCCCTGTGGGGGCGTGCAGAGGCCAGTTGCGGGGAGAGCATGGACGACGGAAAGCCCAGCGGGCCGAAGGCGAAGTGGTGGAGCCGTCCCTCGACGGGACGTGCTGTCCCTGCCGAGCCGGAGGACTCGACGTCCGTCGCGGCCGAGGGCACCGTGGTCCACGGGACGTCACCGGAGCCGGCGGCCGAAGCAGCACCCCGGCCCGCCCCCGCAGTCGCCGAGCCGCCCGCGCCTCCGCTCGCCGAGCCGCCTGCGCCCGTCGAGGCGCCGGCCCCCCGTGCACAGCCGCTGCACGCTCCCGACGAGTACAGCACCCCGCCCTACGGCGGCCCGGGCCCGTGGGCGCCCGCGCCGCCCGTGCAGCGCCCGGTGCCGACCCCGGCGCACGGCACTCCGGTCCCCCCGCCCTACGCGGGGACGAACGGGCAAGGGACGGCCCTCCAGGCCGCAGCACCGGCACCCCTGCACGCCACGGCACCGGCACCTCTCCACACTGCGGCACCGGCACCCCTCCACGCCCCGGCACCTGTCGCCCAGGGCCCCGGTGAGGCGTACGCAGCCCCGCCCCGGACCCAGCCCCATGCGGTGCCGCAGCAGCATCACCACAGCGCGTCCCCGCAGCCGCAGCAGCCCCACCCCGCCCAGCACGAGCTCCAGCCGCAGACCTCCCAGTGGCTGCGCTACGACCCGTGGGGTGCGCCCCAGCAGCCACTCACGCACGCCGGCCCGCCCCTCGGCGCCGACCCGCAGCCCCGCAGGCGCCGCCGTGGAACCGCCCTGATCGGTGCCGCGCTGCTCGCTCTCGTCGCAGGCGGGATCGGCGGCGGCATCGGTGCCTACGCCGAGCGCAACGGGGGTCTGACCACGGTCGAGCTCCCGCAGGCCGGCCGGGACAGCGGAGGCCGGGCGCCCGACAGTGTCGCGGGCATCGCGTCCAGCGCGTTGCCCAGCGTGGTGACCCTGCACGTCAGCGGATCCGCCGAGTCCGGTACGGGCACCGGCTTCGTACTCGACAAAAAGGGCCACATCCTCACCAACAACCACGTGGTCGCCCCCGCGGGTTCCAACGGGGACATCACCGTCACCTTCAGCGGGGGAGAGACCGCGGCCGCCGAGATCGTCGGCAAGGACAGCGGCTACGACCTGGCTGTCGTCAAGGTGACCGGTGTGTCGGGCCTCAAGCCCCTGCCCCTGGGGAATTCCGACAACGTGCAGGTCGGCGATCCGGTGGTGGCCATCGGCGCTCCCTTCGACCTGTCCAACACGGTCACGTCCGGCATCATCAGCGCCAAGCAGCGGCCCATCACCGCGGGCGGCGAGAAGGGCGACGGCTCGGACGTCAGCTATGTCGACGCCCTGCAGACGGACGCCCCGATCAACCCCGGCAACTCAGGTGGCCCGCTCGTCGACTCCGAGGCCCATGTCATCGGGATCAACAGCGCCATCCGCGGCGCCGACAGCGGCTCAGGCCTCGACGGCGGGCAGTCCGGCTCCATCGGCCTCGGCTTCGCGATACCGATCAACCAGGGCAAGCGCGTCGCCGAAGAGCTGATCAACACGGGCAAGGCCACCCACCCGGTGATCGGCGTCACGCTGGACATGAAGTTCACCGGCGACGGAGCCAAGGTCGGCGGGAAGGGTGCCGACGGCGGGTCCGCGGTCACGGCGGACGGTCCCGCCGACAAGGCCGGCATCAAGCCGGGCGACATCATCACCGAGGTGGAGGGCGGGCGTGTGCACAGCGGCGAGGAACTGATCGTCAAGATTCGTGCCCACCGGCCGGGCGACCGGCTCGGCCTCCGGCTGACCCGGGATGGCAAAGAGCTGTCCATGACCTTGACGCTCGGCTCGGCGAGCGGCACCTGACGGCCACCGGCAGGTACCGCCCGGACAGCTCGGCCGGGTACCGTGGAGCCGGTCCGGGCCCCTGACGACCTGGTGGCGGAGAACCGCGGAGAACACGCAGAGAACACGAGGAGCAGCAAGGTGTTCAATGACATAGGCGCACTCGAGCTGCTGACGCTCGTGGTTCTTGCCGTGCTCGTATTCGGTCCTGAGAAGCTGCCGAAGGTCATCCAGGACGTCACGCGCACCATCCGCAAGATCCGTGAGTTCTCGGACAGCGCCAAGGAAGACATCCGCTCGGAGCTCGGCCCGCAGTTCAAGGACTTCGAGTTCGAGGATCTCAATCCCAAGACCTTCGTCCGCAAGCAGCTCATGGACGGCAACGACGACCTGGGGCTCAAGGAGATCCGCGAGAGCTTCGACCTCCGCAAGGAGATGGCCGACGTCACCGACGCGGTGAACGGCCGTGAGAGCGCGTCCTCCGCATCCGGCGCCGGTGCTGCGGCAGCGTCCGCCGTCGGCGCGTCGGCCGGTGGCTCCGCGCCCGATCTGCTCAAGAAGCCTGCCCAGCCTGCGAAGGACGAGCGTCCGCCCTTCGACGCAGACGCCACCTGAGACCGGTCAATCCCGACTCGTCCGGACGGTATGGCTATTCTCCATCTGTCCGGTTGCGAGGTTGCCCATGCCCACGGGGGGAGGGCCGCTCCGGATCAGTGAAGATCGAGGAGGCGGCCGGACAGATGGAGACGACGAGTCGGGTAGGGGCGGAAGACGCGCCCAGCGCAGTCACCGCAGAGGGGGTGCCGGCGACCCGGCGTACTGTCGACGGCTATCTCAAGGCGCCGTTCCCCTGGTACGGGCTGGACGGGGCGTTCACCGGTCCGCGCTGGCTGATGCAGGTCACCGCCTCGGCGGACGGCACCGTTCAGCACGGTTCCACCGGGCACGGCGAGGAGCCGGTGGTGCGGGCCGACGCGGGCGCCGAGAAGGCTCGCTTCGCGGTGGTCGTGACGGTGGCCAGCAGTCCGGTACGGCGCAGTGGTGACGGCACCGGTGTGCTGGACGCCACCACCGTATCCTCGGCGGCCTGGCTGGCGGGCTCCGGTCTGCTGGCCTGCACATGGCCTCCGCAGATGGACCACACCCTGCGCAACGAATGGCTGAACCAGCAGACCGAGACCGCGTTCGAACTCGCCGACGACCTGGGCGAGGCGCCGTGGTCGACGCTCTCCCTGCCGGTGGACGGCTTGCCGGTGGAGTTCCACTACCGCGAGTCCGAGTTCGGCTGGGTGCTGGCGGGTTCGGCGCCCGACGGGGTGCACATCGGCGCGTACGGACGCGGGATGAGCGCCTACGGCCTGGGCTTCGCCGTGGTCGGCGACATCGCCGCGTACGACAACTGAGCGAGCGCGAGGCGGCGAGCGGACGCGCGGCGTCGCGCGGACAGCCGTAGGCGACAGCGGTCAGGGGCGGCGCCTCCGAAGAGGTGCCGCCCCTGACCCGTGGACCGCTCAGAACTTGTTGCGCGGGGTGAGCCCCAGCGACATGCCGGACAGGCCGCGCTGACGGCCGCTCAGCTTCTCCGCGATGGACCGCAGTGCGGCGCCGGCCGCGGAGTCCGGGTCGGACAGCACGACGGGCTTGCCCTCGTCGCCGCCCTCGCGCAGGCGCACGTCGATCGGGATGGTGCCCAGGACCGGCACCTCGGCGCCCACCGTCTTCGTCAGTCCCTCGGCGACCCTTTGGCCACCGCCCGAGCCGAACACGTCGATGATCTCGTCGCAGTGCGGGCACGGCATCCCCGACATGTTCTCGACGACGCCGACGATCTTCTGATGGGTCTGCACGGCAATGGACCCGGCCCGCTCGGCGACCTCGGCGGCGGCCTGCTGGGGGGTCGTGACGACGAGGATCTCGGCGTTCGGCACGAGCTGTGCCACGGAGATCGCGATGTCACCGGTGCCCGGCGGCAGGTCGAGCAGCAGGACGTCCAGGTCGCCCCAGTACACGTCGGCGAGGAACTGCTGCAGCGCGCGGTGCAGCATGGGCCCGCGCCACACCACCGGGGCGTTGCCCGGGGTGAACATGCCGATGGAGATCACCTTCACGCCGTGCGCCGACGGCGGCATGATCATGTTCTCGACCTGGGTGGGCTTGCCGTCCGCGCCGAGCATCCGGGGCACGCTGTGCCCGTAGATGTCCGCGTCGACCACGCCGACCTTGAGTCCGTCGGCCGCCATCGCCGCGGCGAGGTTCACGGTCACCGAGGACTTGCCGACGCCGCCCTTGCCGGACGCGACCGCGTAGACGCGCGTCAGCGAGCCGGGCTTGGCGAACGGCACCTCACGTTCCGCCGTGCCGCCGCGCAGCGAGGAGGCGAGCTCCTTGCGCTGCTCGTCGCTCATCACGTCAAGGGTGACCTCGACCCGCGACACGCCCTCGACGCGGGCCACCGCGTCGGTCACGTTCTTGGTGATCGTCTCTCGCATCGGGCAGCCGGAAACCGTGAGGTACACGGTGACAGCGACCACACCGTCAGGATCGATCTCGACCGATTTCACCATGCCCAGCTCGGTGATCGGTCGGTGGATCTCCGGGTCGTTCACTGTCGCCAGTGCTTCACGCACCGCGTCTTCCGTAGCCATAGGACGATGGTACGGCGCCGGTGCCTACGCGCGGGTAGCCCCTCAGCGGTCGCCTTCGTCACTCTCGACCTGGAAGAGGACCTGGCGCTCCTCCATGTCCTTCACCATGGCCTCCAGCTCCGAGCGGATCCAGTCCCGGGTGGCGACCTCGCCGAGACCCATCCGGAGCGCCGCGATCTCGCGGGTGAGGTACTCGGTGTCCGCGATCGACCGCTCGTTCTGCTTGCGGTCCTGCTCGTGGGTCACCCGGTCACGGTCGTCCTGGCGGTTCTGCGCGAGGAGGATCAGCGGGGCCGCGTACGAGGCCTGGAGGGACAGCATCAGGGTCAGGAAGATGAACGGGTACTGATCGAACCGGAACTTCTCCGGCGCGAAGATGTTCCACACCACCCACAGGATGATGATCAGCGTCATCCAGACGATGAACCGTCCCGTACCCAGGAAACGGGCGATGCGCTCCGAGAAGCGGCCGAACGCCTCGGGGTCGTACTCCGGCAGCAGCCGGCGCCGCGGGGCCTTCGGCTGGTCGAGCCGGGGCCGCGGGGGGCGTACGAGGCCCGACGCGCCGGTCGACGCGGCTCTCGGGCGGTCCTCACCGGCCATCGGCGATCCCCTCCTCGCCCTGGAAGTCGGTCTCGCGCCAGTCCTCGGGCAGCAGGTGGTCGAGCACGTCGTCGACGGTCACCGCGCCCAGCAGCGACCCGGTCTCGTCCACCACGGGAACGGAGACCATGTTGTACGCGGCCAGGAAACTGGTCACGGCCGACAGCGGGGTGTCCGGCGTCAGCGGTACGAGGTCGCTGTCGATGAGCGAGCTGACCAGCGTGAACGGTGGATCGCGCAGCAGCCGCTGGAAGTGCACGGTGCCCAGGTACTTGCCGGTCGGGGTCTCGTCCGGTGCCCTGCAGACGTACACCTGCGCGGCCAGCGCCGGGGAGAGGTCCTGCTGCCGGACCCTGGCCAGCGCGTCCGCGACCGTCGCGTCCGGGCGCAGGATGATCGGCTCGGTCGTCATCAGACCGCCCGCGGTCCGCTCCTCGTACGACATGAGGCGGCGTACGTCGGCGGCGTCGTCCGGCCGCATCAGCGCCAGCAGCCGTTCCTTGTCCGCCTCCGGCAGCTCCGAGAGCAGGTCGGCCGCGTCGTCCGGGTCCATCGCCTCCAGGACGTCCGCCGCGCGGTCCTCCTTGAGCTTGCCGAGGATCTCCACCTGGTCGTCCTCGGGGAGCTCCTCCAGTACGTCCGCGAGCCGGTCGTCGTCCAGGGCCGCGGCGACCTCGGCCCGGCGCTTGGGCGACAGGTGGTGCAGGGCGTTGGCGACATCCGTCGGACGCAGCCGTTCGAAGGTGGCGACCAGGCTCTCGGCACCCTGGCCGTGCTCGTCCAGCGAGAAGCCGCTGATGGCGGACCACTCCACGGTCAGGGTCTCGCCCTTGCGGCGCAGCGCGCCGCCGCGTCCCTTGCGTACGAAGAACTTGTCGATCTCCCAGTCGCGGCGGGCCGGCAGCTGCTGGATCGCGACATCGAGGACGGTGACCTCCTCGTCGGTTTCGACCAGGTGCACCCGCCGGTCAAGGATCTCGCCGAGAACGAGTCGCTCGGTCGGGCGCTGCTCGAAGCGCCGCATGTTGACCACTCCGGTGGTGATGACCTGGCCCGACTCGACGCCCGTCACCCGGATCATCGGCAGGAAGATCCGCCGCCGGCTCACCACTTCGACGACCATCCCGAGCAGCCGCGGCGGTTTGCCGCCGACGCGCAGCATGGCCACCAGATCGCGGACACGGCCGACCTGGTCGCCGTTGGGGTCGAAGACCGGCACACCGGAGAGGTGCGAGACGAAGACACGAGGAGCGCCTGCTGCCATCCTGTGCGCCTCCCTGAAGTCCCTCACGCCCTCCTTTGCGTGATCAGGCTAGCCCGTACCGCGACGGTGTGCGCCGGTGGACCCGTCCGTACGGCGCACTGCCGATTGGCGTACGCGGCACAGGTACGCTGCCGTCTGCCACCCCCCGACACACAGACGAGAGGCAGTGCGCCCGTGACCTCTTCCGCCCCGGCCGTCCGGGCCCATCGCCGGACCGCTCTCGCCGTGGTGCTCTGCGCGGGCCTGACCGCCGCGCTCACGGCCTGCGCCGGAGAGGACCCGGACAAGGGGACCAACGGTGTCGGCAAGCTGACCGCAGTCCAGATCGACGGCAAGGCGCGGGCCGCCGCGGACGCCTCGGACGCGGTGAGGCTCACCGGCAAGCTGGTCAGCAAGGGGGGCACGTACACCCTGAACATGCAGCTCAGCGCCGATGGTGGCACCGGATCGGTCACCTCGAAGCAGAGCACGTTCGCCTTGCTGCGGATCGGTGACGAGCTCTTCCTCAAGGCCGACGCGGGGTTCTGGAACCACGCGGACACGGGCGACGGCGACAACGAGGGCGACCGGGCCGCCGCGGACAAGCTGCAGGGCAAGTACGTGAAGGTCCCGCAGGACGACCCGACCTACAAGCAGCTGCGCGGCTTCACGGAGAAGAAGACGCTGCTCGACGGCATGCTCGCTCTGCACGGGAAGGTCAACAAGGGCGACCGCGACACGATCGGCGGGGTTCGTACCGTGCAGATCATGGGTGGAGAGGGTGAGGGCGGCGCGCTCGACGTCTCCCTGGAGGGCACCCCGTATCCGCTGCGCGTGGCGCGTGGCGGGGGCGGCGGCATCGTCACCCTCGCCGACTGGGGCAAGGCCTTCCCGCTGGAGGCGCCGCCCGAGAGTGCCACCGTCGACTACGGCGGCCAGCTCCCCAAGTCCTCCGGCTGAGCGCGGCGCCCTCCGCCGGCCCTCCCCGGCCGGTTCGTCAGTTCTTCCTGCGGCGCTTGAGCAGCAGTCGGGGAAGCGCGGCGGGCGCGGGCCGCCGCGTGGTCGCCCCGGTGGGCAGCGGAGCAGCGGCCAGGGAGCCGTCCGGCACCTCCGTACGGGAGGCGCCCGGCGTCAGCCGTACCACCCGGCACTCCCGCGCCCACCGGTCGGTCATCTGTTCGGCGTCCGGTGCGTTCAGCCGCTTGCCCTTGAGCTCGGCGACCGCCGCCTCCCACTCCTCGGAGTGCGGTTCCAGCACGGCGACCGCAGCGGTCCAGGCGACGAGCCTGCCGCCCTTGTCCTTGCTGCGCACGGTCACTTCGGCTGCGCCGCCGTCCACGAGGCCCTCGGGGAGCGGCTGCTCCCCGGGCCCGTCGCCGACGAGCACGGCCGCGGCCTCGTGCCAGACGTGCCACAGGGCCCGGGCGGGGCCGGTGCCCCGCACCCAGATCAGGCCGGACTTCTTGGTGGCCTCTTCGACGAGAGCCCGGCCCAGCAACACGTCAGCAGCAGTCATGCCCGAACTCTATTAGAGCCAGCCGTTGCGCTTGAGGCTGCGGTGGATGGTGAAGCAGACGATTCCGATGACGCCCATCACCACCGGATAGCCGTACGTCCACTCCAGCTCCGGCATGTGATCGAAGTTCATGCCGTACACGCCGCAGATCATCGTCGGTACCGCGATGATGGCGGCCCAGGACGTGATCTTGCGCATGTCCTCGTTCTGCGTCACCGTCGCCTGCGCCAGATTGGCCTGAAGGATCGAGTTGAGCAGCTCGTCGAAGCCGATGACCTCTTCGTGCACGCGGGCGAGGTGGTCGGCGACATCGCGGAAGTACTTCTGGATGTCGGGATCGATCAGCCGCATCGGGCGCTCGCTCAGCAGCTGCATGGGCCGCAGCAGCGGCGACACGGCGCGCTTGAACTCCAGTACCTCGCGCTTCAGCTGATAGATCCGGCCCGCGTCCGAACCGCGCGGACCGCCCTTCGCCGGCGTGGAGAACACATCGATCTCCACCTCGTCGATGTCGTCCTGCACCGAAGCGGCCACCGCGATGTACCCGTCGACCACATGGTCGGCGATGGAGTGCAGCACGGCGGACGGGCCCTTGGCGAGCAGCTCCGGGTCGTCCTGGAGCCTGTGGCGCAGGGCGCGCAGCGAGCCCTGTCCGCCGTGCCGGACGGTGATGACGAAGTCCCGCCCGGTGAAGCACATCACCTCACCGGTCTCGACGACCTCGCTGGTCGCGGTCAGTTCGGCGTGCTCGACGTAGTGGATGGTCTTGAAGACGGTGAACAGCGTGTCGTCGTACCGCTCCAGCTTGGGCCGCTGGTGGGCGTGGACGGCGTCCTCGACGGCGAGCGGGTGGAGACCGAACTCCCGTGCGATACCGGCGAATTCCTCCTCGGTCGGCTCGTGCAGGCCGATCCAGGCGAATCCGCCTTCCTCGCGCACGCGCAGCATCGCCTCGTGCGGGGTCTGGCAGACGTCGGCCGCGAGCCGGCGTCCGCCCTGGTAGACCGCGCAGTCGACGACCGCACTGGAGACGGTCGGGTCGCGGGTGGTGTCGTAGCTGTTGTACGGCGTGTTGCTCTTGCGCAGGGACGGGCGCACGGCGGCGCGCAGGTCGCGGATCATCGACAAGGCTGACTCCTTCACGGAGGGCCGTCGGCGGGGGCGTGGAACAGCCCGGAATGGGGACGTGCGCTCACGTCCGCAAAGCGGGCGGCACCGCGCAGGCGCGATGACGGCGTTCGCTACAGACAGGCAAAAACGAGGGGCTCTTCCGTTGCGCGAACTGCCGCGAGGACGTCCTGGGAGGGCGTCAGACCACAGAAGGTAGGCGTCGTGCGGAAGAGCGGTTGGTACTGCACGGTCGACTTGGATCCACCGCAGCCCCACCTCCTCCGGCCGGTCCCCCGTGGGGGATCACGTGTACCGGGACTGAGAGCATCGCTTGGCGTGCTGTCCCGGCCGACGGCCCAGGCTATCAGCCACCCCGGGGCCAATCCGTACCTTTGCCCGTTCGAAACGCGTTCTATGCTCGCGGCATGGGAGAAATTCTTGCTCTGGTCGAGGCCCGGCTCCGTACGGCCCTGGGCGAACCGGACGCACGCGCCGATGTGACGTTCCTCGGCACGGACCGTATCGAGGTGCTCCGCTTCATCGACGGCGACGTGGTGCGCTACGCCACGCTCGGCATGTCCGGACAGCCGATGGCCGACCCCACCTCGCCCCTCGCCGACCCGGTGAAGGGCCCGCGCGCGGAACTGGTCCTGTCGGTACGGGCCGGCCTCGCCGACACCGACCAGGTGCTGCGGCCGCTCGCCGTGCTGGCCGCCTCCCCGCAGGTCGAGGGACTGATCGTGGCTCCGGGCGCGTCGCTGGACCTCGGCCAACCGCTGTGGTCCGGGGCGCCGTTCAACTCCGTGCTCGTGGCCGAGCCGGGCGGTCTGGTCGAGGACCTGGAACTGGACGAACCGATGGACCCGGTGCACTTCCTGCCGCTGCTGCCGATGACCCACAACGAGGCGGCCTGGAAGCGGGTCAGGGGGGCGCAGGAACTGCAGGAGCGCTGGCTGTCCCACGGGACGGATCTGCGTGACCCGCTGCGTTCCTCGGTACCCCTGGACTGACCGGGTCCACCGGGTCGCCGCGCTGCGGACGGGTGATCGTCCTTGACGCGGCGACGACCCAGGAGGACCGTTGGGCCCTATGAGGGGCGAACCCAGTTGCCCGAAGTGCGGTGGCCGGGTCAGGGCGCCCGGTCTGTTCGCCGATTCCTGGCAGTGCCCCGTGCACGGCCAGGTGCACCCGATGCAGCCGGTGATCCCACCCAGTGTCGAGGCGCTGGGCGTGGTGGTGCACCGGGCACAGGTGCCGGTGTGGATGCCGTGGCCGCTCCCGGTCGGCTGGCTGTTCACGGGCGTGGCGTACGCCGGTGACGACCGCAGCGGCGGCCGGGCGACCGCTGTGGCCTGCTCCGGCCCCGGTCCGCTCGGAGGCATGGGCGAGCTGCTGCTCGTCGCCGAGGAGCTCGGCGTAGGGCTCGGCGCGCGCTACGCGGGCATCGAGGGCCTGGACCCCGGTGCCGGATTCGGTGTCGAGGGCGCACCGGACGCCAAGGTGCACGCCGCAGGACGCCCCACCCCGCTGTGGCACGTCAAGGACGCCCCGGACGACCGGGCGGTCTTCGCGGGCGAAGCACGCGGTCTGTGGCTCTGGGCGATCCTCTGGCCCGAACAGTCCGGGCTCCTGATGTACGACGAACTGGTGCTGACCGATCTGCGCGACGCCGGCGCGGAGGTGGACCTCCTCCCGTGCGGGGCGCTCACGCCCCGGCTGCTCACGCCGCCCTGACCGGGGTCGCGGCGACGGGGCCGGGCGCGCCCGGCGGTTATCCTTGACCGTCCCCCTGTCCGCAGCCCGCCCTGGAGTACGCGTCGTGCGCATCGATCTGCACACCCACTCCACCGCGTCGGACGGCACGGACACCCCCGCCGAGCTGGTGGCCCGTGCCGCGGCGGCGGGCCTGGACGTCGTCGCCCTCACCGACCACGACACGGTGGGCGGGCACGCGGAAGCCGCCGCCGCCCTTCCCGAGGGCCTCACGCTCGTCACCGGCGCCGAACTCTCCTGCCGCATCGACGGCATCGGCCTGCACATGCTGGCGTACCTCTTCGACCCCTCGGAGCCCGAACTGGCGCGCGAGCGCGAGCTCGTGCGGGACGACCGGGTGCCGCGCGCCCGGGCGATGGTGGTCAAGCTCAGGGAACTCGGTGTCCCGGTCACCTGGGAGCAGGTCGCGCGGATCGCCGGGGACGGCTCCGTGGGCCGTCCCCACATCGCCACCGTGCTGGTGGACCTCGGTGTCGTCGACACGGTCTCCGACGCCTTCACGCCGGCCTGGCTCGCGAACGGCGGACGGGCTTACGCGGAGAAGCACGAACTCGACCCGTTCGACGCGATCCGGCTGGTCAAGGCGGCGGGCGGCGTCACCGTCCTCGCCCATCCGCTCGCCGTCAAGCGCGGCGACGTGGTGCCCGAGGCGGCGATCGCCCGTCTGGCGGCCGCGGGGCTCGACGGCATCGAGGTGGACCACATGGACCACGACGTGCCCACCCGGGCCCGGCTGCGCGGCCTCGCGGGCGACCTGGGGCTGTTGCCCACCGGGTCCAGCGACTACCACGGCACCCGCAAGACCGTACGGCTCGGGGAGTACACCACCGATCCCGAGATCTACGGGGAGATCACCCGGCGCGCCACGGGAGCTTTCCCGGTGCCGGGAGCCGGTGGGCCCCGCCGGGCGTAACGCGCCTCCCGCACGCACCTCCTTCCTGTCTCCGGCGGCACCCCTGTCGCCCCCTCGCAGCGTCCGGCCGTCCTCCCGGCCCCGGACATGCGCACCTCTGTTCGGCCCGCTCTTCTCTCGCAAGGCTCACTGTGTTCGACGTCGCTGTCTTCGGATCCCTCTTTCTCACCCTTTTCGTGATCATGGATCCCCCCGGAATCACCCCGATCTTCCTGGCCCTCACCGCGGGCCGCCCCGCCAAGGTGCAGCGCAGGATGGCTCTGCAGGCGGTCGCGGTCGCCTTCGGGGTGATCGCCGTCTTCGGTCTGCTCGGTCAGCAGATCCTCGACTACCTGCATGTCTCCGTTCCCGCGCTGATGATCGCGGGCGGGCTGCTCCTGCTGCTGATCGCGCTGGACCTGCTCACCGGCAAGACGGACGAGCCGACGCAGACCAAGGACGTCAACGTGGCTCTCGTCCCGCTGGGAATGCCGCTGCTCGCAGGGCCCGGTGCCATCGTGTCGGTGATTCTGGCGGTGCAGCACGCGGACGACGCGGCCGGTCAGCTCTCGGTGTGGTCGGCGATCATCGCCATGCACGTCGTGCTCTGGGTGACCATGCGCTATTCGCTGCTGATCATCCGTGTGATCAAGGACGGCGGTGTGGTCCTGGTGACCCGGCTCGCCGGAATGATGCTCTCGGCCATCGCCGTCCAGCAGATCATCAACGGGGTCACCCAGGTCATCCAGAACTCCTGACGCATCCGGACAGCACGGCGCCCCCGCACAGACCTTCCGTGCGGGGGCGCTTCTCTTCAACGGCGCAAAGCGGTGTAAGGCGTTACGAAGCCGAGCTGTCGGCCGGCCGGATGTAGATGCGCTGGCCTATTGCCGCAGCCTGCTGCACGATCCGGTTGACGGAGGCGGCGTCCACGACGGTGCTGTCCACGGCGGTACCGTCGACATCGTCGAGTCGCATGATCTCGAAGCGCATATGGCTTCCCTTCGTCTGATCCTCCTGCTGGAGAACTACTGGGGAGGACGGGCTGGCCGTCCGCAAGGATGAAGAGCGCAAGGCGTCTGCGTCTCGCGCTCCACAGGGGGTACAACGGCTTGCCCTCTACAAACATTCCCTACGCTAAGGAAATTTTTTGGATGTCTAAGTACCCTTCAGTAACTGAGCATGCGCAGACAATGAGGACCGCATGAACCACGCGGACACGCGGCCGGACGAAGGACCAGGCATCCGCGAGCAACTGGACCGCACGAACGAGCTGCTCCAGCGCGTGCTCGCGGAGGTGTCCAAGACGCCCTCCACCCACGCGATCTTCGTGGACGCGGGCTACGTGTACGCCGCGGCCGGGCTGCTCGTCACCGGCACCGAGGACCGCCGTTCCTTCGATCTCGACGCCGAAGGGCTGATCGAGGCCTTCATCGACAAGGCCCGCACGATCTTCGCGGACAGCAGGCTGCTGCGCGTCTACTGGTACGACGGGGCCAGGCGCAGGATCCACACCGTCGAGCAGCAGTCCATCGCGGAGCTCCCCGACGTCAAGGTCAGACTCGGCAACCTCAACGCCAACAACCAGCAGAAGGGCGTCGACTCGCTGATCCGGACCGACCTCGAGTCGCTGGCCAGGCACCGGGCCATCAGCGATGCGGCACTCGTCGGCGGCGACGAGGACCTGGTCTCGGCCGTCGAGGCGGCACAGGGCTACGGGGCCCGCGTCCACCTCTGGGGCATCGAGGCCGGCGAAGGCCGCAACCAGGCCGAGCCCCTGCTCTGGGAGGTCGACAGCCAGCGCACCTTCGACCTCGACTTCTGCCAACCGTACGTGACCCGGCGCCCCGTCACGATGTACGAGGACGACAGCCCGGCACCGGCCCGTGAGGACGTCCGCTTCGTCGGCGCTCAGATCGCCGCCACCTGGCTCTCCTCGCGCGGCCGGGAGTCCCTCGCCGACCTGCTGCCGGGGCACCCCTATCTGCCGGGCTCCGTCGACCAGGACCTGCTCGTCGAGGCAGAGCGGCTGCTCCAGCACTCGCTGCGCGGCCACGCGCATCTGCGGCGAGCGCTGCGCGACGGCTTCTGGCAGCACCTGCAGGCCCAGTACTGACCTCCGGCCGACGCCGTACCGGAGATCAGGGGCTGTTCCAGAAGGAGACGAGCGCCGCCGCCGTCACCTCCGGCCTGGCCGTGTTGGGGGAGTGCTCGGCTCCCTCGATCACGGTGCGCCGCGCACCCAGCCGCCGCGCCATGTCGTCCAGCAGCGGCACGGGCCAGACGTCGTCGACCTCGCCCGACACCACGTGCACGGGCAGGGGCAGGGCGGCGAGCTCGGCCACCCGGTCCGGCTCGGCCGAGAGCTGGGCGCCCGTGGCGATCAGCTGCGCGGGGTGGTGGCGCATCCAGCGGCGACGCAGGTCCTCGCCGTCCCCGGTGTCCGCGTCTTCGGGCGGATCGAGGGCGCGCATGGCCTGCCAGACGTCGGCCATGCTCCAGCGGGTCAGAGCGTCGCTGAGCAGCTGCGCCTTCTTCTGCTGGGCGGGGGCGATCTCGGCCGGTCCGGATGACATCAGGGTCAGCGAACGGAACGGCGAGGCGTCGAGCAGCACCGCGGCGCGGGCGATCTGGCCGCCCAGGGAGTGCCCGAGCAGATGGATCGCGCCGGTTGCGGCGGAGCCGTCCGGGCCGGTGAGCGCAGCGGCCTGGGCCAGCACATCACGAGCCAACTCCACCTGCCTATAAGAGTCCTGACGGTCCGTTCCCTCGGTCTCGTACTGGCCGCGGCCATCGACGGACACCACTCGGAACCCGGCATCCGCCAGAGGCTCGAGCAGGGCGATGAAGTCCTCCTTGCTGCCGGTGTACCCGGGCAGCAGAAGGGCGGTCGAGTGCGCTCCGGTACGCGGTGCGGCGTCCAGTACGGCGAAGTCCCCGCGCGCGGTACGCAGCATGCGGGCACGGGCACAGGGGGGCGGGGCGAAGGTGGGCGGCCGGCTCATGGGGCGAGGTTATCGCCGGTGGCGGTACCGCGCCCGGGAACGCGTACGGCCCCGGTCCCCGCAGGTGCGGGAACCGGGGCCGTACGGGACGGGCCCGAGTGATCAGCCTTCGGTCGTCGCCGTCTCGGCGGCGGCCGTCGTCGCGCGGGCACGACGACGGCGCGGCTTCGCAGGAGCCTCGTCCCCGGCCACGGCGACGCTCGCCACGGTCTCGGAGACTCCGGCCTCCGCCTTCACGGCGGCACGCGGCCGGCGACGGCGCGGCTTCGTCTCCGCGGCCTCCTCGGTGGCGGCCGGAGCGGCTGCCACCGCCTCGGTCTTCGGCTTGGCGGCGGCACGGGGCCGACGGCGGGCCTTGGTGTCGGGCACGGGCTCGGACGCCGGAGCGATCTGGAAGTCGACCTCGTCGACGACCGGCCTGACGACACGGGCACGGCGGCGGGGCTTGGTGACGGGCTCCGCCACCGGTGCGGCGGAGGCCACGGTCTGGAAGTCGACCACGGGCTCGGCGGCCGGGGCCACCGTCACCGTCTCGGCGACCGCCTTCGCGGTGGTGGTCCGGGCGCGGCGGCGGCGCGGCTTCGCGTCGGCCTCCGGCTCGGCCTCGGCCACGGCGCTCTCGACGACAGCAGGTGCGGCCGGAGCCTCGGCCACTGCCACCGCGGACTCCACGACGCCCTCGGGGGCGCCGACGCGGGCACGGCGACGGCGGCGCGGGGTGCGCGCCTCCGCCTGCTCCTCGCCGGCCTCCGTGGACGGCGCGGGCACGGTGACGGCGCCTTCCTCGGACGCGCTGCCGGCCCGTGTGCGACGACGCTGACGCGGGGTGCGCGGGGCGCGCTCCTCACGGGGGGCGGGGGCGGTCGCGGCGGACTTGCGGCCGCGACCGCCGGTCTCGCCGAGGTCCTCGAGCTCCTCGGCCCGCAGACCCGCACGGGTCCGCTCGGTCCGCGGCAGAACACCCTTGGTGCCTGCGGGGATGTCGAGGTCCTCGTACAGGTGCGGCGAGGTGGAGTACGTCTCGACCGGGTCCGGGAACTTCAGGTCCAGGGCCTTGTTGATCAGCTGCCAGCGCGGGATGTCGTCCCAGTCGACCAGCGTGATCGCGATGCCCTTGGCACCCGCACGGCCGGTACGGCCGATGCGGTGGAGGTAGGTCTTCTCGTCCTCCGGCGACTGATAGTTGATGACATGGGTCACACCCTCGACATCGATACCGCGCGCGGCGACATCGGTGCAGACGAGGACATCCACCTTGCCGTTGCGGAACGCGCGCAGTGCCTGCTCACGGGCACCCTGGCCGAGGTCGCCGTGGACCGCGCCGGACGCGAAACCGCGCTTCTCCAGCTGGTCGGCGATGTCGGCCGCCGTGCGCTTCGTACGGCAGAAGACCATGGCCAGTCCGCGCCCGTTGGCCTGGAGGATGCGGGAGAGCATCTCCGGCTTGTCCATGTTGTGCGCGCGGTAGACGTGCTGCGCGGTGTTCTTGACGGTCGTGCCCTCGTCGTCGGGCGACGTGGCGTTGATGTGCGTCGGCTGCGACATGTAGCGGCGCGCGAGGGAGATGACAGCGCCCGGCATGGTGGCCGAGAACAGCATCGTCTGGCGCTTCGGCGGCAGCATCGTGATGATGCGCTCGACGTCGGGCAGGAAGCCCAGGTCGAGCATCTCGTCGGCCTCGTCGAGGACGAGGACGCGGATGTGCGAGAGGTCGAGCTTGCGCTGGCCCGCGAGGTCGAGCAGACGGCCCGGGGTGCCGACGATCACATCGACGCCCTTCTTGAGGGCCTCGACCTGGGGCTCGTACGCCCGGCCGCCGTAGATCGCGAGAACGCGGACATTACGGACCTTGCCGGCGGTGAGCAGGTCGTTGGTGACCTGCTGGCACAGCTCGCGGGTGGGGACGACGATGAGAGCCTGCGGCGCGTCGGTGAGCTTCTCCGGCGCGGCGCGGCCCGACTCGACGTCGGCGGGGACGGTCACACGCTCCAGGAGCGGAAGACCGAAACCGAGCGTCTTGCCCGTGCCGGTCTTGGCCTGGCCGATGACGTCGGACCCGGAGAGCGCTACGGGGAGCGTCATCTCCTGGATGGGGAAGGGGGACGTGATGCCGACGGCCTCAAGGGCTTCGGCCGTCTCGGTAAGGATTCCGAGGTCGCGGAAGGTAGTCAGGGTGCTGCCTCTTCTGTGAGACGCGGCCCGAGGCGAACGCTGGGGGTCGTACCGTGCCGGGGTTGGTCATCCGGCCGTGGATGGGCCGGGTGGCGCGGGACCACTGCCGTCGCTCGAGCGCTCGTGCCGCTGAGGGGGCCCCTCATCTGCGGTCGTACGTGTCGCACATACCGCGTGGAGGGCTGTCGGGTCGGAGCCGATCGGGCCACCGACCGGGCATCCTCATTCAAGGTCGCGCTTCTGGCACATGACAATGCTCAGTAAGCGCAATACCACTGTACCCCGGATTCGCGCATGTGTGTTGGGCGAATTCATCGGAACGGTGTGATGTCTCCGGCTGACCAGGCCCTTCCGTCCCGGGGCGGGCGGGCTATTCTGCGCTCCATGGAGACGCCTGACAACGCCACTGAAGCATCCGACGAAGCCCCCGCACCCACCGGGATCGCCGCCCAGGACTGGGCCACCGCGTCCGCCGACCCGCAGTACCGTGCCGCAGTCGTGGATCTGCTGGGCGCGCTCGCCTACGGCGAACTGGCGGCCTTCGAGCGGCTCGCCGAGGATGCGAAACTCGCGCCGACACTCGGCGACAAGGCGGCACTGGCAAAGATGGCGTCCGCCGAATTCCATCATTTCGAGCAGCTGACGGACCGGCTCACCGCGATCGAGGAGGAGCCGACGGCGGCCATGGAGCCGTTCGCCAAAGCCCTGGACGACTTCCACCGGCAGACCGCCCCCTCGGACTGGCTCGAGGGCCTCGTCAAGGCGTACGTCGGCGACTCGATCGCCAGCGACTTCTACCGTGAGATCGCGGCCCGCCTCGACACAGACACCCGCTCCCTCGTGCTGTCCGTGCTCGACGACACGGGCCACGGCAACTTCGCGGTCGAGAAAGTACGGGCCGCCATCGAGGCGGAACCCCGTGTGGGCGGCCGGCTCGCGCTCTGGGCCCGGCGGCTGATGGGGGAGGCGCTCTCCCAGGCCCAGCGGGTGGTCGCCGACCGCGATGCCCTGTCGACGATGCTCGTGGGCGGAGTCGCGGACGGCTTCGACCTGGCCGAGGTCGGCCGGATGTTCTCCAGGATCACCGAAGCCCACACCAAGCGGATGGCCGCACTCGGCCTGGCGGCCTGAGCGACGACCCCGCTGGGCCCTGACGCCGCTACTGGGCCGCCGCGGACCGGACCGGCCGGCTGCGGCGCGGGCGGATGAGCAGCGACAGGGTCACCGCCCCGACCAGCACCGCGCCGACCAGTGTCGCCAGGACATGGCCGGAGCCCAGTGCCGAGTGCGTCAGATACGCCCCGAACAGGGCCCCGAGCGCCCCGGTGAGGAGCACGGTGCGGGGGGACGGGAGCCGGCCGGGCAGCCGGCGGAGCGCGACCCAGGACAGGGCGAGTCCGAGCACGACGGAGCTGATGGATTCCCAGAGCACAGAGTGTCACCTCGCTTGATTGCGCGGCGGTCAGATCGGTCGTAGGCGGTATTACCCGGGGCCGCGGAATGCAACCCTCCCCTGCCCCCGGGAAACCCCTCCGGGGGAAAACCGGTGGTGAAACGGTTGGGACGGGAAAACGGGGACAGCGGAAGAGGCCCGGCGGATGTCGTCCGCCGGGCCTCTTCCGCTGTCTCTCGGGTCGCGCGACCTACAGCGCGCCGAACCCCACCCGTCGGGTGCTGGGCTCGCCGATCTCCACGTACGCGATCCGGTCGGCCGGTACGAGAACCTTGCGGCCCTTGTCGTCCGTGAGGCTGAGCAGCTGCGCCTTGCCGCTGAGCGCCTCGCCGACCGCGCTCTCGACCTCTTCGGCGGAAAGCCCGCTCTCCAGAATGATCTCCCGGGGCGTGTGCTGCACCCCGATCTTGACCTCCACGGCTATGTCCCTCCGACGGTCCGTCTCTGCGCGGTGAACCGCGCCGTACGCAGCACACATTAGCCCGGTGAAGGGAGCGACCACCGGTCGACCGGCAACGCCCGCAGCGAACACCGGCGCCTGCCGCGCCGGGGACTCAGTGCTGATCGGTGCCGTACAGCGGGAATCCCGCGATGCCCCGCCATGCGAGCGAGGTCAACAGCTGTACCGCGCTGTCACGCGGAATGCCTGACGGGCTGGAGAGCCAGTAGCGCGCAACCACCTGGGAGACGCCGCCCAGGCCGACCGCGAGCAGCATCGACTCGTCCTTGGACAGGCCCGTGTCACCCGCGATCACGTCGGAGATCGCCTCGGCACACTGCAGGGAGACCCGGTCCACCCGCTCGCGGACCGCCGGCTCGTTGGTCAGGTCGGACTCGAACACCAGGCGGAAGGCGCCGCCCTCGTCCTCCACGTACGCGAAGTAGGCGTCCATCGTCGCCGCCACGCGCAGCTTGTTGTCCGTCGTCGAGGCAAGGGCCGTGCGGACCGACTGGAGCAGCGACTCGCAGTGCTGGTCGAGCAGGGCCAGGTAGAGCTCCAGCTTGCCGGGGAAGTGCTGGTAGAGCACCGGCTTGCTGACACCGGCCCGCTCCGCGATGTCGTCCATCGCGGCGGAGTGGTAGCCCTGCGCGACGAAGACCTCCTGCGCAGCGCCCAGCAGCTGATTGCGTCGGGCGCGGCGGGGCAGGCGAGTGCCCCGCGGGCGCGCTGCCTCTGTCTGCTCGATGGCTGTCACGCCGCCTCCCAAATTGTGATCAAGCACAGCCGTTCCGTACGCGCTGCGCCGTGCAGCCATCGTACTTTTGAGTAACCCGGGTGTGCGCGGCGCGGACGCAGAATTTCACGGACCGGACTGCTGCGGTAGCCACAGATGTGCCAGGTGATGCCGCAAAGCAGGGCGTATTACCGGTAATCGTCCTCATCTTGTGCGACGACGCGGGCCTGCTCCGCCGCATCGGCCTCGTTCGCCGTGTTCCGGTCGATGTCGGTGAGCGGTTCGTCGCGCTCCTGCCGGATGTCGGCGTGCTGTTCCGCGGCGTCGGCTTCGGGGGTTTCCTGGTCCGGTTCGTCGGACTGCGTGTCCTCGAAGGTCTCCGGGTCGCTCGGGTCGACCGTCATGGTGGCTCCCTTCCTTCCCTTGAAGCCTAGGAGCAACCCTTCGAGGGCGCTATGCGGCCTGTGATGGCGAACACATGAACCAGCGCGTGATCGTCTCGTAACATTGCCGCATGTCTTCGACCGAGCTGCCCGGTACCCGAGCCGCCGCCGCCGCGGTGGCTCCCTTGGTCAGTGCTGTGAGGGTCGCGGAGGGTGAGGAGCTTCGCTCCGTCCCGCTGCCCGGCCTCACGTTGACCGTCCGCGGCCGCCCCGGGGCGACGGCGGGTCTCGCTCCCGCTCTCTTCGTGCACGGGCTGGGCGGCTCGTCCCAGAACTGGTCGGCGCTCATGCCGATGCTCGCGGACGTGGTCGACGGGGAGGCGGTCGACCTGCCCGGCTTCGGGGACTCCCCGCCGCCGGACGACGGCAACTACTCGGTCACCGGACACGCCCGGGCCGTGATCCGGCTGCTGGACGCGGGGCAACGCGGACCCGTTCACCTTTTCGGGAATTCTCTGGGTGGTGCGGTTGCCACCCGGGTCGCGGCAGTCCGCCCCGATCTGGTGCGCACCCTGACGCTGATCTCGCCCGCCCTGCCCGAGATCCGGGTGCAGCGGCCTGCCGTGCCGACCGGGCTGCTCGCACTCCCGGGCGTCGCTTCCCTGTTCTCCCGGCTCACCCGGGGGTGGACCGCGGAACAGCGCACCCGCAGTGTCATGGCACTCTGTTACGGCGATCCGGCGCGCATCTCCGAGGAAGCCTTCCGTCACGCGGTGGCCGAGATGGAGAGACGGCTGGAGCTGCCGTACTTCTGGGACGTCATGACGCGCTCGGCACGTGGCATCGTCGATGCCTACACTCTGGGCGGGCAGCACGGGCTGTGGCGCCAGGCCGAGCGGGTGCTCGCACCGACCCAGCTCGTGTACGGCGGACGGGACCAGCTCGTCTCGTACCGGATGGCACGCAGAGCGTCCGCGGCCTTCCGCGACTCGCGGCTGCTGACACTGCCCGACGCTGGGCACGTGGCGATGATGGAGTACCCGGAGGCGGTCGCCCAGGCGTTCCGGGAACTGCTCGACGAGTGCGGCAGGAGCTGATCCGGGGCGTGGGACGACACAGTCGAAAAGGCCCGGTGGCCAAAGGGCGCGATACCGGGGCCGCTGCCGGCAGCGAACGCGGCACGGCCCGCTCCGAATCCGGCAACGGGCGGCGCAGGCCGGACTCCGCCGCACCGTCCGCAGGGGGCGGCCACACGCCGTTCCACGATGTTCCGCAGGCACGCGGCGGCCATCCCGAGCAGCGCGAGCCCGGCGGCGGCTGGGGCACCGGCACCCAGCAGCGGTACGGCGACTGGCAGGGGCTCGGCCCCGGCCAGCAGGCCTACGCCCGGCAGGCCGTGGCGCGGCAGCTGACGGCCCAGCAGGCGGCGCAGCGCGCGGCCGACCGGCGCCCGACCACAGGGCCGCAGACCGGTGGCACGCCGCTGATACCGGGCCCGCGCAGGGAGTTCGTCGACGCGTTCGACCGTACGGACGGGCCCACCGCACAGCCGGCCGAGGAGGCCGAAGGTTCCGACGGGTCCGGGGACGCCCTGGGTGCCGGTGCCCGGGAGGGCAGGGGAGGCAAGGGCCGCGCCTTCACCGGGATCGCGGCCGCAGCGGTGACCACGGTGCTCGCGGTCGTGGTGGCCGGACAGGTCGCAGAGGGTGCCGGGGGTGATTCCTCGGTCGCGTCGCAGGCCGCGGGCGTCGACCGGCAGGGCCCCGAGGACACGTCCCGCTCCGTGGAGCGGCAGACCCCCCGGACGCAGCCTCAGCAGGTGGAGGCCAAACCCCTGACGTACGCGGAGAAGATGGCCAAGCCCTATCCGCTCGCCCCGACGCTCAAGGGGTCCGGGAAGTTCGAAGCCGTCCCGGGGCTGGCGAAGGCACCTGGCAAGGGGCACAAGTACCGCTATCGGATCGACGTCGAGAAGGGCCTCGGTCTCGATGCCGCCCTCTTTGCCGAGGCCGTACAGGAGACGCTCAACGACGACCGCAGCTGGGCGCACAACGGCGCCATGACCTTCGAGCGGATCTCCTCCGGTGAGCCCGACTTCGTGATCACGCTCGCCAGCCCGGGAACCACCGGGATCTGGTGCGAGAAATCGGGTCTGGACACCACGGAGGACAACGTGTCCTGCGATTCCGCCGCTACGGACCGCGTCATGATCAATGCGTACCGCTGGGCCCAGGGCGCCTCGACCTTCGGTCCGGACAGCCTTCTGGCCTACCGTCAGATGCTGATCAACCACGAGGTCGGGCACCGGCTCGGACACAACCATGTGAGCTGCCGCACTCCCGGAGCGCTGGCGCCTGTGATGCAGCAGCAGACCAAGACGCTGGAGCTGGACGGCATCAAGTGCAGGCCCAATCCGTGGGTGCACCCCGGCAGTTGAGCCGTGCGCTCTCCGCTTCCTTCCGGAGCTCGCCCGGTCATGAATGCCGCGCCCGGGCGGGTCCGTTCGCAGGCGCGGCATTCCGGCGTGCGGCCCTCCCCGTTCCGGGGCGGAACCTCGCGGTCGACGAGGTGTACGGATCCCCGGAGGACCCGTACACGAAGCAGCTCCTGGCGGCTGTTCCGGCGCTCGATCCGGCACGTGCGGCCGTGCGCCGCGCCGCCCGCAAGGAACTGGCCGCAGCCTGACGCGCTGTAATCGAACGGCACCTTATCGCGACAGAACGCGACGGGGGCGGGAAAGTTACGGTGGTTCACCCCTTTCGGTGGTGCGACGGACAACCGTCCGTCGCACCACCGGCGTATCCGCTTACGGTCGTCCCGCTGTGAGTCGCCGATCAACGGCGGCCGCCCACAAGGGAGATCGGGGGTGTGCTCGTGCGGATCGGACTCCTCACGGACGGTGGTTATCCGTATGCGACCGGTGAGTCCAGACTCTGGTGCGACCGCTTGGTGCGCGGTCTGCCCCAGCACGAGTTCGACCTCTTCGCACTCAGCCGCTCCGCCCACCAGGAACAACAGGGCTGGGTGAGGCTCCCGGACCGGGTCGCGCGGGTGCGGACGGCGCCGCTGTGGACGCACGACGACGAGGCCCGGCACGGATTCCGTACGAGAGGGCTGCCCGGCCGGCTCGCCACCGGTCTGGGGCGCTCGTACGGGCGGCGCGACCGGCGGCGCTTCACGTCGCACGTGACGGCTCTCGTCGACGCCGTCTGCGCGGGAGGCGACGCCGCCGCGGAGACCGGTGAGGACACCGGGCGGGCAGCCGCCCACGCCGCGTCGGCGGACCGCTTCACCGACGGCCTCTACGGTCTGGCCGAACTGGCCCGGGAGCGCGGTGGCCTGCACACCGCGCTGCGCTCCGAAGTGACCGCAGGGATCGTGGAGTCGTCGTGCCGCGCCCCAGGAACCGGACGGACCCTGCACGGCGCGACCGTCCCCGACTACCTCGCCTTCGCCGCCGAACTGGAGCGCGTCCTGCGCCCGCTCTCCCTCGACTGGTACGACGAGGAGAGCCTCGGCGCGGTCGACCTCTGCCACGCGGCCTCCGGTGGTGCCGCGGCCCTCCCCGGGCTGCTGGCCAAACGCTTCTTCGGAGTGCCGCTGCTGGTCACGGAACACGGCGTACCGCTGCGGACGCACTATCTGGCCGCGCCCGAGGCGTCGTTCGGCGCGCCGGTGCGCGCCCTGCTGGCCAACTTCCACGGGCAGCTGGCCTCAGAGGTGTACCGGCAGGCCACGGTCATCACGCCCGGCAACACCCATGTCCGCCGCTGGCAGGAGCGGTGCGGGGCCGACCGCGCCAAGTTGCGCACGGTCTACCCGGGCATGGAGGCGGAGCGCTTCGGTGCCATCGGGGAAGGGGACGACGGCGGTGGTCCGGACACGCTCGTCTGGATCGGACGGATCGAACCCGCCAAGGACCTGATCGCCCTGCTGCACGCCTTCGCCGAGGTGCGCCGGGCCGAACCGGACGCGCGGCTGCGCATCTTCGGGGCCCCGGCCCAGGGCGGCGAGGGGAACACCTACCTCGCGCACTGCCGGGCCCTCGCCGCCCAGCTCTTCCCCGACGAGGCGACGGACGCGCACGCCGTGGGCGACAACCCGGTCACCTTCGAGGAGATCGGCGGTCCCGAGGTACCCGATCTCGCGGAGGCCTACGCCGCGGGCGGTGTCGTCGTTCTGTCCAGCGTCGTCGAAGGCTTCCCCATCAGCCTGGTCGAGGCGATGTTCTGCGGCAGGGCCACCGTTTCGACGGATGTCGGCGCCGTCGTCGAAGTCATCGGCGGTACGGGGCTCGTGGTGCCCCCGCGCAACCCCCGGGCGCTCGCCGACGCCTGCGTCGCACTGCTGCGCGACCCCGAGCGCCGCGCACGACTCGGAGCCGCGGCGCGCGCCCGGGCGCTCGAACTCTTCACCGTCGAGCAGAACCTTGCGGCATTTCGCGGCATCTACCTGGACCTCGTGATGCATTCCCCGGCCCCATGGGTCGCGACAGCCGGCCCTGAGGACCCCGACGGCCCACCACGCCCCTTCGCCACACCCCCGGAGGCCCATGTGCTGGGCCAACTGCCCCCCGCCCCGGTGGCCTCGGGCGCCCCCCGGGTCCCGAGCTGGGCCGTCGGCGCCGAGGAGGGCGTGTGCGCGGGCGGACGCCGAGTGGGGGACCGCGATGCGTGACGACCTGAGCGGCCACGACCACGGAGGACCCACGATGGGCCGACCGACCGACGTCCGGGACGGAACCGCCGCGCTGCCGCAACGCACCCCGGAGGCCACCGCGGCCGACTCGCTGTCCGCCACGGCCACCGACGACGCGGACGGCGGGACGTCCCCCTCGGCCGGCGGCGGTGCCCCGGAGCAGGCAGCCTCAGGCGCCCGCGCCCCGGAGATCGCCTACCACCCCGCCCGCAGGACCGTCGCGCGGCGCGGTCCCGCCGACCCCGTGAAACTGCTCATGCACCGCCACCGGGACCTCTGCGAGCGGGCCGTCGACCCCTTGGAGATCGCAGCCGGCCTGGAGGCCCACGGGCTCACCGACCGCAGCGCCGCCCGCTATCGGCACCGCGACGTCTTCTCGCTCGCGGAGGAGCTCTACGCCCGCGTACCGGGCACGGTGCGGCCCACACCCTCCGACACCCCGCAGCCGGGGCCCGACACCGGGACGCGGGCCGGCTGGACGCTGCTCGCGCTACTCCCCGGCGCCGCGTGCCTCGCGACCGTCGGAGTGCTCAGGGCCACCGAAGGGGTGCTCCACGGGGAGGCGCGGTTCGCGGTGACCGCCCTCGGGGCGCTGCTCGTCGTCCTCGGGCTCCGCCTCTGCCTGCGGACCGGCCCCCTGCGCGCTCCGGCCGGCGTCGGCGGCGTCACGCTGTACGTCTGCTGGCTCCTCGGCTACGCGGTGTACGGCGACGACCTGCTCGGCCAGGTCATCAGCGGTGGCCCCGACGGGCACTGGACAGCGACGCCCGCCCCTCTGCTCGGGCTGGCGCTGTCCGTGGCCCCCGCCGCCTGGTGCACGCACCTGTTCGCCGTACACGCCCGCCGACGACTCGCAGGCAGCCACGGACTGGCGGAGTTCGGCGCCGGTGTACGCCCCCTGCTCCTCGGCCTCGTCGCCGTCTTCCTGTGTGCGCTGGCCGCGATGCTGTTCCTCGCCGGTCTCGGCCACGGGGGCGGCGGAGCCCCTCTCGCCCCGGCCGCACTCGGAGCCCTGCTCTTCCTGGCCCGTCTGCTGGCCGTCCACGGCTTCCCCGAACCCGCCGCCACCGGACTCGCCGCAGCCTGCGCGGTCGAAGTGGCCGCTCCCTTCCTGATCCTGGCCGGGCGGCTGCCCGGTCTCGACCTCCTCGCCCGGCCCGTCGAGGCCCTCGTCATGGCGGCCGGCGCCGGAGGCGTACCCACCCTGGCCTGCGGCGTCGCCGCCCTCGGCCTGCTGATCCACGCCTCGGTCGCGCTCTCCCGGGCTTCCGCCCACGCCACGGCGTAACCAGAGACCGCCCCTCCGCGGAGCCGACGCCGCGGACCTTCCTCCCGCACCACACCTTCCTCAAGGAGACACCGGACATGACCCCCCAATCCCTCGCACCGGCAGCCCGCCGTCGGCACTCAGGGGGCGCGCGATGAGGGTTCTGCTGCTCGGAGCCAACGGATTCCTCGGCCGCTTCGTCGCCGACCGCCTGCTCGCCGACCCTGCCGTGCACCTCACGGCGCTCGGCCGCGGCGACGACGCCGACGTACGGTTCGACCTCGCCGGCGGAAGTCCCGGAGCGCTCACCCGCTTCCTGGACGCGGTCCACCCCGGAGTCGTCGTCAACTGCGCGGGCGCCACCCGAGGCGGCGCACGCGACCTCACCCGGCACAACACCGTCGCCGTCGCCACCGTCTGCGAAGCCATGCGGCGCAGCGGCTGCAGCGCCCGGCTCGTCCAGGTCGGCTGCGCCTCCGAGTACGGGCCCTCGCAGCCCGGCTCGTCGACCCCCGAGGACGCCGTGCCCCGACCCGGGGGCCCGTACGGCGTCAGCAAGCTCGCCGCCACCGAACTCGTCCTCGGTTCCGGCCTGGACGCGGTCGTCCTGCGGGTCTTCTCACCGGTCGGGCCCGGCACCCCGGCGGGCTCCCCGCTCGGCAGGCTCGCCGAGACGATGCGCCGGGCCATGCAGTCCGGCGACCCCGAGCTCAAGCTCAGCGGCCTCGGTGTACAGCGCGACTTCGTCGACGTACGGGACGTGGCGCGCGCCGTCCACGCCGCCTCGCTGTCCGCCGCCCAGGGCGTCGTCAACATCGGCACCGGCAGGGCCGTACGGCTGCGTGACGCCGCGGCGGTCCTCGCCAGGGTCGCCGGATACGCGGGCGCCCTCCATGAGCTCGACACGCCGCCCGCCCGGCTTCCGATCGGCGCCCCCCGGACCTCCACGGAGTCCGTCGTCGAGCATCTCGCCGCGACACCGTCCCCCTATCCGGACGGCTGCGGCGCGTGGCAGCAGGCCGACGTGCGCACCGCCAGGGACCGGCTCGGCTGGCGCCCCCGGATCAATCTGGAGGAGTCCCTGGCCGACATCTGGATGGAGGCGGCATGCCGTATCTGACCAGCACGGACGCCACCCTGCGGACCAGTGGCGCCGAAGGGCTCGGCGTCGGCGTCCCCGGCTACGCCCATCCGCTGCTCGCCCCCACCGAGTGGGCCGAGCTCAACCGCCCCGGTACACCCCTGCACTGGGCGGTCCTCAACATCGACAACGGGCCGGGTGACCGACCCGACCCGCACTGTCTGGTTGCGGCGGGCCGCCTCCGCAACGCCCGGGAACGGGCCCTGCACGGAGAGGCTCCCGACGACGCCGTCCGGGCGGCGGGCGGCCGGCTGCTGGGCCACCTCGATCTGGCCTTCGGCAGCCGCCCCTTCGGGGAACTGGTCGCCGAGGCCCAGTCCTTCCTCGACTGGTACCGGGTCGGCGGCTTCTACCTCGACCGCTGCCCCGCCGAGCGCGCCGGCCTCCCGGCGGTCCGCCGCCTCACCAGCACCCTGGGTGCGCTCCTGGAGGACAGCGACAGCGCGGACGGGGGCGGCATGCTGGTCCTGGGGCACGGCACCCACCCGCATCCCGGCTACGCGGAGGCGGCCGACCAGCTGGTCACCTTCCGCGGGCCGTGGACCGACTACCGCTGGTCACAGGTGGCCGAGTGGACCGCCGCGTACGATCCGGGCCGTTTCGCCCACTTCGTCCACGGGGTTCCGCGTACCCACCTCGAGGAGGCCATGCGCGTCGCTCGCTGGCAGGGCGCGGGCACGATCTTCTTCACGGACCGTGACGGCCGGCGAGGGCAAACCGACCCATTCGCGGCACTGCCCAGCTACTGGGACGAATTCGTCTCGCGGATCGGACCCGGTATCTCGGAATGAGGAGCGGCGTGGCAGTGTTACGGCAGAACAACCGTACGTAGATGAAGTACGTAGAAACCGACCACCTGCATTGTTGAGGTTCCTGTGTCGCTGCCACCCTTGGTCGAGCCAGCTGCTGAGCTCACCGTCGACGAGGTCCGCAGGTACTCCCGCCACCTGATCATCCCGGATGTCGGGATGGACGGACAGAAGCGGCTGAAGAACGCGAAGGTGCTCTGTGTCGGCGCCGGCGGGCTCGGCTCGCCGGCCCTGATGTACCTGGCCGCGGCCGGTGTCGGCACGCTCGGCATCGTGGAGTTCGACGAGGTCGACGAGTCGAACCTGCAGCGCCAGATCATCCACAGCCAGGCCGACATCGGCCGGTCCAAGGCCCAGTCGGCCAAGGACTCGGTGCTGGGCATCAACCCGCTGGTGAACGTCGTCCTTCACGAGGAGCGGCTCGAAGCCGACAACGTGATGGACATCTTCGCCCAGTACGACCTGATCGTGGACGGCACGGACAACTTCGCCACCCGCTATCTCGTCAACGACGCCGCGGTCCTGCTGAACAAGCCGTACGTCTGGGGTTCGATCTACCGTTTCGACGGCCAGGCGTCCGTCTTCTGGTCCGAGCACGGTCCCTGCTACCGCTGCCTCTACCCGGAGCCGCCGCCCCCCGGCATGGTCCCGTCCTGCGCCGAGGGCGGTGTCCTGGGCGTGCTCTGCGCGTCCATCGGCTCCATCCAGGTCAACGAGGCCATCAAGCTGCTCGCCGGCATCGGTGACCCGCTGGTCGGCCGCCTGATGATCTACGACGCCCTGGAGATGCAGTACCGCCAGGTCAAGGTCCGCAAGGACCCGGACTGCGCGGTCTGCGGCGAGAACCCCACCGTCACCGAGCTCATCGACTACGAGGCCTTCTGCGGCGTCGTGTCCGAGGAGGCCCAGGAGGCGGCGGCCGGTTCCACGATCACTCCCAAGCAGCTCAAGGAGTGGATCGACGGGGACGAGAAGATCGAGATCATCGACGTCCGCGAGCCGAACGAGTACGAGATCGTCTCGATCCCGGGCGCCAAGCTGATCCCGAAGAACGAGTTCCTGATGGGCAACGCGCTCCAGGACCTGCCGCAGGACCGGCGCATCGTCCTGCACTGCAAGACGGGTGTCCGCAGCGCCGAGGTCCTCGCGGTCCTCAAGGCTGCGGGATTCGCCGACTCCGTGCACGTCGGCGGCGGCGTGATCGGCTGGGTCCACCAGATCGAGCCCGAGAAGCCGGTCTACTAGGGTCTTTCGCTGGACGAACGGGGCCGGCTCCTACGGGGGCCGGCCCCATTCGTACGTTGCGCGGCCGTCAGCCGCAGGTCCGGCCGTCCGCCGGGACCTTCCCGTCCAGGAAGTAGGCGTCGACGAGCGAGGTCACGCACGTGCTCTCGCCGTACGAACCGTGTCCCTCGCCCTTGTTGGTCACCATGATGCCGACCCCCTCGCCCAGCTCGTCGGCCATCTTCTGCGCGCCTTCGTACGGTGTCGCCGGGTCGCCTGTCGTGCCGATGACGAGCATCGGTGCGGCGCCCGGAGCACTCGTCTCCGGTGTGTCGAGCTCCCCTTCGACCGGCCACCGGGCACACCATCCCGCCGTGTCCCACGCCAGGAACGGGCCGAAGACCGGCGACAGTTCGCGGAACTCGGGCAGCAGTGCCCGGGCCTCTGATGCCGTCGGCCTGGCCTTGGTGTCCGCGCAGGAGATCGCCCGCTGCGAATGGTTCTGGGTGTCGTAGTGCCCGTTCTCGTCGCGGCCGTTGTACGAGTCGGCCAGCCGGAGCAGCCCGTCGCCCGTGCCCCTGTGCTGGGCCTCGTCGAGCGCGTCCGTCAGGGTCGGCCAGCCGCTCTTCGAGTAGAGAGGGGTCACGATGCCGGTGATGGCGAGCGTCTCGTTGAGCCTGCGGCCCGAGGAGGTCGGCAGGGGGGCGGCGTCGATCCGTCGCAGCAGCGCCGCTATCCGCTGTGTGCCCGCCTCCGGGTCCTGGCCGCGGTCCTCGAGGTAGTTCTCCAGCGCCCGCTGGAAGCCCGTCGCCTGGTTGCGCGCGTGCCCCACCGTGTCCGCCGTCGGGTCGACGACCGCGTCCAGCACGACCCGCCCCACGTTCTTCGGGAAGAGATGGGCGTACGTTCCGCCGAGCTCCGTACCGTACGAGATGCCGAAGTAGGAAAGCTTCCCGTCGCCGAGCGTCCTGCGGATCACATCCATGTCCCGGGCCGCGTTCGTCGTGCCGACGTGGGGGAGCACCGTGCCGGAGCGGCGCTCGCAGCCGGCGCCGAAGTCCGTACCGTCCTTGACGAACGCGGTTTCCTCCGCAGCCGTCTCCGGGGTCATGTCGATCTCGCGATAGGCCTTCTCCTGCTCCTCGTCGGTGCGGCAGCGGACCCCGGAGCTGCCGGCGACGCCGCGGGGATCGAAGCCGACGAGGTCGTAGCGGGTGTTGAGCTTCCGGTACGAACCGGCGGCGCGCGGCAGGATGTCGACGCCTGAGCCCCCGGGGCCGCCGAAGTTGAAGAGCATGGAGCCGATGCGCCGGCTCTTCTCCGTGGCCTGCTTGCGGATCAGGGCGATGCCGATCGTGTCGCCGTCCGGGCGTGCGTAGTCCAGCGGGACGTCGACGGTGGCGCACCGCCAGGCGGCACCGGGCGCTCTGCCGCCCTGCGGGGCTTCGCAGCGCTTCCAGTTCAGCTTCTGGGAGGCGGGTGAGGAGGACGGCGAGGAGCCGGGCCGGGCGGACGCGGATTCCGGGGACGCGGGCTGCGGGGGTGCGGGGCTGTCGCACCCCGCGAGCACTCCTGCCGTCAGCAGGGCCGCCCCGGCCAGGGCAGCGGTCCTGGCGGCCCGTCCGCGTACGCGCATGTGCGTTCCCTCCCCGTTGCCCGAGGGCCGATTCCGCGAAGGCGGCCGGCGCACGCGGGCGTTACAGATGCCCGGTCATGCTAAGGGCTGTCATTCGCAGACCGTGCCCGTGGCCGGTACCTTCCCGTTCAGCAGATAGCCGTCCACGGCCCTCTGCACGCAGACGCTTCCGCCGTTGTACGCGCCGTGGCCCTCGCCCTTGTACGTGAGCGCGATCCCGACCCCCTTGCCGAGCTCGGCCGCCATCGCCTTGGCGCCCGCGTACGGCGTCGCCGGGTCCCCGGTGTTGCCGATGACCAGGATCGGTGCCGACCCCGGGGCGCTGACGTCGGGAGTGTCCCAGGCGCCCGCGACGGGCCAGCCGGTGCAGGACATGAGCCCCCAGCCCAGATAGTCGCCGAAGACGGGGGAGGCCTCGCGGAACTCGGGGAGTGCTGCCCTGGTCTGCTCCAGGGTGAACCGCTCCTTGGAGTCCGCGCAGTTGATGGCCGCGTTGGCGGCGTTCGAGTTGTCGTAGTGGCCGTCCTCGGTGCGTCCGTTCAGCGAGTCGGCGAGCGCGAGCAGCAGTCCGCCGTTGTCACCGTCCGCCTCGTCGAGCCCTTGTTCGAGCAGTGGCCACGTCTCCTTGGAGTAGAGGGCCGACGCGATGCCGGTGGTGGCCTGGGTCTGCGTCAGTTCGCGTTCGCCGAGCCCCGGGACGGGCTTCTTCTCCAGTTCGGCGAGGAGCGCGGCGATCCAGTCCTGGACCTCCTGCGAAGTGGAACCGGGGAGACGGCAGTCGTCGCGCTCGGCGCAGTCGGCGGTGAAGTTGTCCAGGGCGAGCTGGAAGCCTTCGGCCTGGCCGAGCGAGGACTGCTTGGAGTTCTCCGTCGGGTCGACGACGGCGTCCAGGACCATGCGGCCGACCTTCTTCGGGAACTGGTGGGCGTATACGCCGCCCAGTTCCGTTCCGTACGAGATCCCGAAGTAGTACAGCTCGTCGTCGCCGAGCACTTCGCGGAGCAGGTCCATGTCCCGGGCGGCGTTCGTCGTACCGACGAAGGGCAGCACCTCGCCGGAGTTGTCCTCGCAGTCCGCGATGTAGGACTTCTGGTCCTCGACGAAGGCCTTCTCCTCGGCGGCGTCGTCCGGAGTGCCGTCCATCTCGTACCGCGCGTCGAGTTCCTCGTCGTCCGAGCAGACGACACCCTCGCTGCGGCCCACCCCGCGCGGGTCGAAGCTCACCAGGTCGTAGCGGGTACGGAGCGTCTCGTACTCCGTTCCGAAGGACGGCAGGGTGGCGACTCCGGATGCACCCGGCCCGCCGAAGTTGAAGACGAGGGAGCCGATCCGGCGGTCCTGGTTCCTGGCCCTGGCGCGGACGAGCGCCATTTCGATGGTCCTGCCGTCCGGTTCCGCGTAGTCGAGCGGCACGTCCATGAAGGAGCACTCCCATACCGCCCCTCCCGGCAGTGGGGAGGGGGACGCCCCACTGCCCTGGGCCTCGTTCGGCGCCGGGCAGGGCTGCCAGTCGAGCTTCTGGGAGGACAGCTCCTCCGCCGTCGCCGTGGGTGAGGCGGTCGATGCCGTGGAGGGCTTCGCCCGGTCCGTACTCCCGCTGTCGTCGTCGGAACAGGCGGCCAGCGGCAGCAGCACGACGGTGGTGGCAGCGAGGGCGGCGGCACGCAGGGCGGGGGAGGTCCTCATGACCCCATCGTGCGGCGGGGCACGGGGGAGCGCGCGGGGCACGGTCCATGCGAGTGGCACGCGCCCCGTGCGGTCTGTTCCGGAGCATGTCCGGGAACGTGCGCTAGAGCTCGCCCTTCCGGGTCAGCTGGTTGAAGCAGATCCAGCCGGGAAGCACCGGCAGCCACAGCGTCATCACGCGGTACAGCAGCACCGCCGGCGCCGCGACCTCACTCGGCAGGCCGACCGCGATCAGCCCCAGGGTCAGCGCGCCCTCGACCGCGCCCATACCGCCCGGGGTGGGCGCCGCGGACCCGATGGCGTTGCCCGCGAGGAAGACCACCGCGATGCTGGCGTAACTGAGCTGCGGTACACCGGGACCGCTGAATGCCCGGATCGACGCGTCCAGGCAGAGCACGAACAGGCCGGTCAGCAGCAGCATGCCGCCGATGCCGGTGACCAGCTTCTGCGGGCGCTGCACGACGTCGAGCATGCGCGGTACGACCCCGGCGAACAGTGACCGCACCCGGGTCACGATGAACTTCCGCAGGAAGGGGATCGCGGTCACCACCAGCACGAGCACCGCCGCGGTGAGCAGCCCCGCGATGACCGTTCTCGACGGGGTGAGCGAGTCCGGAGTCCTCTCCGTACCGGTCAGATAGCCGAACAGGGCCAGCAGCAGGATGTGGCAGCCGAGGCCGAACAGTTGGGAGGCGCCGACACTCGCGACGGCGAGCCCCGGGCGTACTCCGGCGCGCTGCAGGAAGCGCGTGTTCAGCGCCACGCCGCCGACCGCGGCCGGCGCGACGATCTTCACGAACGACCCGGCGACCTGTGCCACCACGGTCTTCCTGAACGGCACCCGCTCGGGCACGAAGCCCAGCAGGCTCATGGCCGCGGCGATGTAGCTCAGGGCCGAGAAGCCCAGTGCCGCCGCCACCCAGCCCCACTCCGCCTGCTCCACCACCGTGCTGAAGTTCGCCTGGGTGACCTGCGAGATCAGGAAGTACGCGGCGATCGAACCCGCGATGAAACTGAACAGGGTGCGCGGCTTGATGCGTTCGAGCCGCACCGGCTCGACCGGCGCCTGCGGCCGGATCAGCAGCACCTGCCGGCGGATCTGGGCGAGCATGTCCTCCTCGCGCGCCTCGTCCAGGGCATCGTCGATCGCCCGCTTCTCGGCCTGCTTCTCGGTGCGCAGCGACTTGCGTGCCGTCTTGCGGTCGCCGCCGGTAGCCTCGTCCTGCTGGTCCGCCTTCGCCTGCTTGGCCGCCTGCGAGGCCTCGAGGACGGCCTCACGCTCGCGCTGCGAGCGCTCGCGGGCGATCCTGCGCAGCGTCGCCCGGGTGGAGCGGCTGAGCGCGATCGGCTGGAGCAGCGGCAGGCTGTCGGCGACGGCGTCGGGACCGAGCACGGCGAGCGCCCCGGCCACCGCCCGTTCGGCGCCCACCCGCAACCCCGTCGTGGTCAGCAGCTGGGCGACGTCCATGCGCAGGATCAGGTCGCCGGCGGCGATCTCACCGCCGCGGAGATCCGTGACGAACACCGTGCCGGAACGATCCACCAGAATCGCGTCGCCGGTGAGCCTGCGGTGCGCGATCCGCCGCGACTGGAGCGCCTTGACCTGCCGCCAGGCGCCGCGCACCAGGTCGTCGGTGATCTCCTCGTCCTCCATCGAGTCCAGCGAGCGCCCGCCGATGTGCTCGTACACCAGCATCACGGCGTCGGGGCCGAGCTCGGAGGTCGCGATCAGCTTGGGTGCGTTCGCCCCGGCGGCGATCGCCGCGTACGCGAGCAGCGCCTCCTGCTCCAGAGCCTGGCGCAGGGACTGGATGGAGCGGCGCTGGGTGATGGTGCGCAGGGTGAGCCTGCGCCACACCCGGTAGAAGAAGCCCTGCGCCTGCTGTTCCCGGTCGACGACCGTCACGTCCAGCGGTGGACCGTTGTCCAGGGTGACCAGATAGCGGCGGCCGCGGTCGCTCTGGTCGGCGTTGTCGGCGGCTTCCTCGGTGCGCATCGCGGCGACCGGACGGAAGCCGACATGGCGCAGACCGGCCATCAGGTGCTGGCCGGTCGGACGGACGTTCGGCGAGCCGACCGCGTACAGCGTGCCGTACGCCACGGTCCAGCCGATCAGTACGGTCAGGATGATCGAGAACGGCGTGGTGTAGCCCCCGACCAGCATCGCGAACGCGTCCAGCAGGAGCACCACCCACAGCACGACCCGCCAGCGCGGTCTGCGTGCCATGCCCACCGCTGTCATGTAGGCGATGACGGGGGCGAGGTAACCGTGTACGGGATCGGTGAGCGCGTCACCGGGCTGCGGCTGGGTCAGCGCGTCCCGGATGGTCCCGGACGCCGATCTCGCGACCCAGAGGTCGGTGGCCAGCGTCACCCCGTGGGCCAGCACGGCGGCGAGCACGCCGTCCGCGATGCGCAGCCCGTCACGTTTGACCAGACGCTCGATCGCGAAGGCGACCGGTACGAGCAGCACAGCGATGCTGGACACCAGCCCGGCGATCTTGATCAGCAGGTCGGGCGCCTGGTCGGTGCCCTTGGAGATGTCGTCCTCGAGGCCGGTGGTGGTGCCCTGGGCGAAGGCGGCGATGGAGAAGAGAAGGACGATCGCGAGGACGCCGACGAGGAGCCGCAGCAGATCGGAGGGGCGGTGCACCCGTGCGGGAAGCAGCGGCTCGTCGCCCGATACGCGGTCGGTCAGCCCCGCGTCGGCCGTGGCGAGGGTCGAGCCCGCGAGGTGCTCCTCCTCGGCTCCGGGAGTGTTCCGGGCGTCCGAGGCGGTCTGCGTATCCGGGGCGGCGGTCTGCGCATCCGGGGCGTCGGGCGCGTCCGGGCGCGGCTCCGCATCAGAGGCGTCGGCCGCCTTCGGTGGCTGCACGCCCTGCTCCTTCGTCGCCTCTGATTGGTCTTCGTGTTCTCGTATCACCGGTCACCGCCCGCATGATGGTGGCACGGCCTGCAGACAGAGGGGGGCATCAGGGTGCATTGCACGGGCGCGCGATGCGCAACATACGCTCCTTTGCCCCCACGTAGGCGCTGTGTGATCAGGACGAGACCGAACCGGCACGACTGTCGGCGGCGTACGGCAGGATGTGTCGGATGAGCAAAGACCGGACGAGCGGCGGCGCCGCCGGTGCCGCGCCGCAGGCTCCCACGGACACCGGGCTGCCCGAGTACGCGGAGCGGGTCCTGGACGTCGCCGACCTGATTCCGCCCGGCCGTGTCATGACGTACGGCGATGTGGCGGAGTGGCTCGGCGACGGCGGACCGAGACAGGTCGGCCGGGTGATGGCGCTGTACGGCTCCGCGGTGCCGTGGTGGCGTGTCGTGCGGGCCGACGGGGCACTCCTCCCGGGGCACGAGCTGCGGGCGCTCGGCCACTACCGCGAGGAGGGCACACCCCTGCGCGAAGCCTCGCGCAGCGCGGAGGGGCACCTCCCGCGCCTCGACATGAAGCGCTCCAGGTGGGACGGCGTCACGGCCGCGACGGGCCGTCCGGGCAGCGGCCCGGACCACGGTCCGGCCGGGGGCGAGGAAGCTCACACCTGACAGCTTCGGCCATCGCGCGCCCCGGAGACATGCGCCGGGCCGGTACGGGACACGAGCCGCGCCCGCGGGGCGCACACGTGACGCGGGGCGCACACGTGACGAGGGACGCAGCCCAGTCGCTGCGCACAGGCCCGCCGCTGGCGTAGCGTCGTCCACGCGCGGCACGCTCCGCTCCTTCGTTCCAGCACACCCGAGCAGACCGAGTACACCCACCAGGACCGGCGACCCACGTGAGCTCCTCCTTCACCACCCGGAACAGTCCGCACCGCCAGGCACGGCGGCGGACCCCGGGCGCCTACCGGCTGGTGCGCACCCCGCCGGGATCCGTGGACCCCCCTCTCCTGGACGCAGGCCAACGCGCGGTGGTTGACCACAGGACCGGCCCCCTGCTGGTCCTAGCCGGACCGGGCACGGGCAAGACCACCACGCTCGTCGAGGCCGTCGCCGCCCGTGTGGCCGCGGGGACCGACCCGGCCCGCATCCTGGTCCTCACCTTCAGCCGCAAGGCGGCCGTGGAACTGCGCGACCGGATGGCGTCCAGGCTCGGCGGCCCCAGGGGCCCGCAGGCCACCACCTTCCACTCGTACTGCTACGCCCTGGTCCGCGCGCACCAGGACGCCGACCTGTTCGCCGATCCGCTGCGTCTGCTCTCCGGACCCGAGCAGGACGTCACCGTCCGAGAGCTCCTCACGGGTCAGCTCGGCCTGGAACAGGCAGGACTCGCCCATGTCCGCTGGCCCGACGAGCTGCGGGCCTGTCTGACCACGCGCGGCTTCGCCGACGAGGTGCGCGCGGTGCTGGCCCGCAGCCGCGAACTCGGTCTCGGCCCGGACGCCCTCGCCGCCTTCGCACGCCGCACCGGTCGCCCGGACTGGAGCGCCGCCGCGCAGTTCCTCGCCGAATACCTGGACGTCCTCGACGCACAGGGCGTCCTCGACTACGCGGAACTGGTCCACCGGGCTGTCCTGCTCGCCGAGCGTCCCGAGGTCGGCGCGCTGCTGGCCCGGAGCTACGACGCGGTCTTCGTCGACGAGTACCAGGACACGGACCCGGCCCAGGTGCGGCTGCTGCACGCGCTGGCGGGGAACTCCGGGAGCGCCCCGGGCACCGGGGGAGGCCGGACGCTGGTCGCCTTCGGCGACCCGGACCAGTCGATCTACGCCTTCCGGGGCGCCGATGTGAACGGCATCCTCGACTTCCCCGACACCTTCCGCCGCGCCGACGGCGCGCCCGCCCCCGTCGGTGTCCTCACCACCTCGCGCCGCTCCGGTGCGCAGCTGCTCGCCGCCACCCGGTTGCTGACCCGCCGGATGCCGCTCACCCGCCTGCCGTCGGACAAGGTCCGGGCCCACCGCGAGCTGTCCGCCGTACGTGGGGGCGGGCGCGTGGAGACGTACACCTATCCGACCGCCTCCACCGAGCTGGAGAACATCGCCGACCTGCTGCGGCGTGCGCACCTGGAGGAGGGCGTGCCGTGGAGGGACATGGCGGTCCTCGTGCGTGCCGGAGGCCGTTCGATTCCTGCCGTGCGCAGGGCACTGACCTCCGCCGGTGTGCCGCTGGAGGTGGACGGGGACGACCTTCCGCTGCGCCATGAGCCGGCGGTCGCGCCCCTGCTGACCGCACTGCGGACGGTGGCGAAGGCGGCGGTGGGGCGTGCCGTGCCCGAGCCGTACGAGGACGCTGCGACGGGCAGTGATGCCGGAGCGGGCAGCGGGGGTGACGGCGGCAGCAACGGTGCTGGTGACACCGCCAGTGACGGCGACAGCGGTGGTGACGGCGGCATCGGTAGTGCCACGGATGCGGGCAGGCTCGACACCGAGACCGCCCTCACGCTCCTCACCTCCCCGCTCGGCTCCATGGACGCCGCCGATCTTCGGCGCCTGGGCCGTGCTCTGCGCGATGAGGAGCGGGCCGCCGGCAACCGCGTGCCGCCGCCGTCCGGCGAGCTCCTGGCCCGGGCCCTCGCGGAGCCCGAACGCCTCGTCGCGCACGATCCGGCGTACGCCCGCGGCGCCCAGCGCCTCGGCGCGCTCCTGCGCAAGGCCCGCGAACTCCTGGAGGGTGGCGGCACCGCCGAGGAGGCCCTGTGGGCCCTGTGGGCCGGCACCCCCTGGCCCGGCAGACTCGAGCGGGCCGCACTGCGCGGCGGCGCGGGCGGCAGGAACGCCGACCGGGACCTCGACGCCGTGTGCGCCCTCTTCGAGACAGCGGCCCGCGCGGAGGAGCGCACCGGAGGACGGGGTGCGCTCAACTTCCTGGAAGAGGTCGACGCCCAGGACATCGCCGCCGACACGCTCTCCCGGCGTGCCGTGCGCCCCGACGCCGTACGGCTGATGACCGCGCACCGTTCCAAGGGCCTGGAGTGGCGGCTGGTCGTCGTCGCCGGGGTGCAGGAAGGGCTCTGGCCCGACCTCCGCCGCCGCGGTTCGCTCCTGGAGGCGGACCGGATCGGCCGTGACGGCCTGGCCGAACCCCTCACCCCGGGGGCGCTCCTGGCCGAGGAACGCCGCCTCTTCTACGTCGCCGCCACCCGTGCCCGGGAACGTCTCGTCGTCACAGCCGTCAAAGCCCCCGCCGACGACGGCGACCAGCCGTCACGCTTCCTCGCCGAACTCGGGGTCGAACCCCGCGACATCACCGGTCGGCCCCGCCGTCCGCTCGCTGTCGCGGCGCTCGTCGCCGAACTCCGGGCGACGACCGTTGACCCCGCCGCCTCGGCCGCCCTGCGCGACGCCGCCGCACACCGGCTCGCCCGGCTCGCCGCGCTGACCGACGACGAGGGCCAGCCGCTCGTGCCCGCCGCTCATCCGTACCGCTGGTGGGGCCTGAACGAGCCGACCCGTTCCGAGGTCCCGCTCCGCGACCGGGACCATCCCGTCGCGCTGTCCGGGAGCGCGCTCGACCAGCTGGCCAACACCTGCGCCCTGCAGTGGTTCCTGGGCCGTGAAGTGAAGGCCGACGCCCCGGCAACGGCCGCGCAGGGTTTCGGCAACGTGGTCCACGTACTCGCCGACGAAGTGGCATCCGGCCGTACCGCCGCCGACCTGGACGTCCTGATGGAGCGCCTGGACTCCGTCTGGAACGGCCTGGTCTTCGACGCCCCATGGAAGTCCCAGCAGGAGAAGGACCAGGCGCGTGCCGCCCTGGAGCGCTTCCTGCGCTGGCACGTCATGGACCGCACCGGTCGCACCCCGGCCGCCAGCGAGCACGACTTCGACGTGACGCTGGAAGCGGGGGAGTACGCGGTGCGCATCCGGGGCTCCATGGACCGGGTCGAACAGGACGCCGAGGGCCGGGCCTACGTCGTCGACTTCAAGACCGGCAAGGGGGCACCGACCAAGGACGAGGTGGCCGCGCACCCCCAGCTCGCCGTGTACCAGCTGGCGGTCAGGGAAGGCGCCGTCGACGACGCCTTCGACGGCCGACGCCCCGATTCCGGCGGTGCCGAACTCGTACAGCTGCGCCAGCCTGCGCCGAAGAAGGAGGGTGGCGACGCCCTTCCCAAGGTGCAGGCCCAGGAACCCCTGTCCGGGGAGTGGGTCTCCGACCTGCTGGCCACAGCCGCCGGCCGCGTCCTGGACGAACGCTTCACACCCACGGCCGGCCAGCACTGCACCCACTGCACCTTCCGGGCCTCGTGCAGCGCACAGCCAGAAGGCCGCCAGATCATCGAGTGAAGAGTGATGTTCGGGGGAGCCAGCCGGTGACGTCCTGGGCATCGGACCGGGCGCTGTCCGGGCATGACGGCTTTGTCGGTGTCTGCGGTTAGCCTCTCTGGAGTGTCCTCGCGTATCACCGACCCCGAGCAGCTCAAGGAGCTCCTCGGGATCCCCTTCACCCCGGAGCAGACGGCCTGCATCACAGCGCCGCCCGCACCGCAGGTGATCGTGGCCGGAGCCGGCTCGGGGAAGACCACGGTGATGGCGGCCCGCGTGGTGTGGCTCGTCGGGACCGGACAGGTCGCCCCGGAGCAGGTCCTCGGCCTGACCTTCACGAACAAGGCCGCCGGCGAGCTCGCCGAGCGGGTCCGCAAGGCCCTCGTCGCAGCCGGGGTCACCGACCCGGACGTCATCGACCCGGACAACCCCCCGGGCGAGCCCAGCATCTCCACGTACCACGCCTTCGCCGGCCGGCTGCTCACCGATCACGGCCTGCGGATCGGGCTCGAACCCACCACCCGCCTCCTCGCCGACGCGACCCGCTACCAGCTCGCCGCCCGGGTGCTGCGCGAGGCCCCCGGCCCCTTCCCGGCCCTGACCCGGTCCTTCCCCACGCTGGTCAGCGACCTGCTGGCCCTGGACGCCGAGCTCGCCGAACACCTCGTACCCCCCGAACAGCTCGCGGAGTACGACACCGAGCTGCTCCACACGCTCGCAACGGCCAGGCTCACCAACGCCGAACTGCGCAAGATCCCCGAAGCGGCCGAGGCCCGCCGCGAGCTCCTCGAACTGACCCGGCGCTACCGTGCGGCCAAGCGCAGCCGCGACCTCCTCGACTTCGGCGACCAGATCGCACTCTCCGCCGAGCTGGCCCTCACCCGTCCCGAGGTCGGCGCCATCCTGCGCGACGAGTTCCGGGTCGTCCTGCTCGACGAGTACCAGGACACCTCCGTGGCCCAGCGCCTCCTGCTCGCCGGCCTCTTCGGCGGGCCGGGCGAAGCCGCGGCCGGCCACGCCGTCACCGCCGTCGGAGACCCCTGCCAGGCGATCTACGGGTGGCGCGGCGCCTCCGTCGCCAACCTCGACGACTTCCCGCACCACTTCCCGCACGCCGACGGCACCCCCGCCACCCGCTACTCCCTCAGCGAGAACCGCCGCAGCGGCGGCCGCCTCCTCCACCTCGCCAACCGCCTCGCCGACCCCCTGCGCGCCATGCACGAGGGCGTGGAGGCCCTCAGACCCGCGCCCGGAGCCGAGCGGGACGGCATGGTGCGGTGCGCCCTGCTCCGTACCCACGCCGAAGAGATCGACTGGCTCGGCGACTCCCTCGCCCACCTCGTGCGGACCGGCACCGCCCCCGGGGAGATCGCCGTGCTGTGCCGGACCGCCGGAGACTTCCCCCTGATCCAGGCCGCCCTCGTCGCCCGGGACATCCCGGTCGAGGTCGTCGGCCTGTCCGGGCTGCTGCACCTCCCCGAGGTCGCGGACCTCGTCGCCGTCTGCGAGGTCCTGCAAGACCCCGGGGCCAACGCCTCGCTGGTCCGGCTGCTCATCGGACCGCGCTGGCGGATCGGCGCCCGGGACCTCGCACTGCTCGGCCGCCGCGCCCGCCTTCTCGTCCACCGTGCCTCCCACGGCGAGGACGACGACTTCGACCCCGACCGCCGTCTTGCCGAAGCGGTCGAAGGGATCGACCCCGCCGAGGTGATCTCGCTCGCCGACGCCCTGGACACCTTCCTGGAGTCCGGAGGGGCCGCGGACGACGGACTGCCGTTCTCGGCCGAGGCACGCGTCCGTTTCGCCCGCCTCGCCACCGAACTGCGCGACCTGCGCCGCTCCCTGGCCGACCCCCTCATGGACGTACTGCACCGCGTCCTCGGCACCACCGGTCTCGAAGTGGAACTCTCCGCGTCGCCGCACGCCCTCGCCGCCCGCCGCCGCGAAACCCTCGCCAACTTCCTGGACGTCGCCGCGGGCTTCGCCGCAGTCGACGGCGAAGCCTCCCTGCTCGCCTTCCTCGGCTTCCTGCGCACCGCCGCGCAGTACGAGAAGGGCCTGGACAACGCCCTGCCCGGCGGGGAGAACACCGTCAAGGTCCTCACCGCGCACAAGTCCAAGGGCCTGGAATGGGACGTCGTCGCCGTGCCGGGGCTGGTCACCGGTCAGTTCCCCAGCGGCCAGTCCCGGGACGCCTGGACCTCGCAGTCCAAGGTGCTGCCGCACGCACTGCGCGGCGACGCGGCCACCCTCCCGGTCGTCCGCTCCTGGGACGCCAAGGGCCTCAAGGCGTTCAAGGAGGAGATGAAGGAGCACCAGCACACCGAGGAGCTCCGCCTCGGCTACGTCACCTTCACCCGCCCCCGCAGCCTGCTCCTGGGCTCCGGCCACTGGTGGGGCCCGTCGCAGAAGAAGACGCGCGGCCCGTCCGCCTTCCTCGAGGCGCTGTACGAGCACTGCGCCTCCGGGTACGGCGAGATCGAAGCCTGGGCCGACGAGCCCGGGGAGGACGAGGAGAACCCGGCGCTGGAGGAGAAGGGCACCGACCAGGCCTGGCCGCTCCCCCTGGACGACTCGTCCATGGCCCGCCGTCGCGCCGCCAGGGACACGGTGCTGGCCCACCTGGAGGCCCTGGCCGCCGCCCCCGTACCGGACGTGTACGAGGAAGGCCCCGCCCTGTCCTACGAGGAGCCCCCGTACGACGAGGATCCGGAACCCCCGTACGACGACGGGGAGGACGTGTACGACGAGACCGACGCACCCTACGACGACCCGTTCCCCGACGGTGCGCCCTCCCACGACGACCCCGGAACCCCGTCGCAGGCCCCGGCCCCGGCCGCCCCCCAGGTTCCTGCCGCCCGCACCCCCGCGGACGCGGAGCTCACCCCCGCGGACGCGGAGCTCACCCCCGCGGACGCGGAGCTCACCCCGGAGGGATCGCGGCTCACTCCGGAGGAATCGCGCACCCTCGCCTCCTGGGACCGCGATCTCGACGCCCTCGCCGGTGAACTGCGCCGTGCCCGCGCATCCGTGCGGGACGTTCTCGTACCCGCCTCGCTCTCCGCCACCCAGCTCCTGCACCTGGCCGACGACCCCGACAGCTTCGCGCGGGAACTGGCCCGCCCCATGCCCCGGCCTCCACAGCCCGCTGCCCGCCGGGGGACCCGCTTCCACGCCTGGGTGGAGTCCAGATTCGAAGAGCTGCCGCTGCCCATGCTCGGCCCCGACGAGCTCCCCGGGGGCGACGACAACGACACGGAGATCGCCGACGAACGCGACCTCGCCGCCCTCAAGGAAGCCTTCGAGCGCAGCGCGTACGCCCGGCGCACCCCCTACCGCGTCGAGACCCCGTTCCAGATCACCCTCGCCGGCCGTGTGATCCGGGGCCGGATCGACGCGGTCTACCGCACGGGCGACACCTACGAGATCGTCGACTGGAAGACCGGCCACCACCGGACGGCCGACCCCCTCCAGCTCGCCGTCTACCGCCTGGCCTGGGCCGAACTGCACGGTCTTCCGCCGGAGGCCGTCGCCGCGACGTTCCTGTACGTACGCACCGGGGAGACCGTCAGCCCGGCCCGGCTGCCGGGCAGAGCGGAGCTGGAGCAGCTCCTGCTGGACGAGTCACCTCCGCAGGGCCGTTAGGCTCAGGACCATGAGCGACACCCCGGACAGCGCCGTCCGTACGTACACGGAGCAGCACCGCACAGCCTTCCTCGACGACCTCGCCGAGTGGCTGCGCATCCCGTCCGTATCCGCACAGCCGGAGCACGACGGAGACGTACGGCGCAGTGCCGAGTGGCTCAAGGACAAGCTCACGCAGACCGGGTTCCCCGTCACCGAGATCTGGGAGACGCCCGGCGCCCCGGCCGTCTTCGCCGAGTGGCCGTCCGACGACCCCGACGCACCGGTCGTCCTCGTCTACGGCCACCACGACGTACAGCCCGCGGCCCGCGAGGACGGCTGGCACACCGACCCGTTCGAACCGGTGATCCTCGACGGCAGGATGTACGGACGCGGTGCGGCCGACGACAAGGGCCAGGTGTTCTTCCACACGCTCGGCGTCAGGGCGCACCTCGCGGCAACCGGCCGCACCACCCCCGCCGTGCACCTCAAACTCCTCGTCGAGGGCGAGGAGGAGTCCGGCTCCCCGCACTTCCGCGCCCTGGCCGAACAGCGTGCCGGCCGCCTCGCCGCCGACGTCGTGATCGTCTCCGACACCGGCATGTGGGACGAGAACACCCCGACCGTCTGCACCGGAATGCGCGGCCTCGCCGAGTGCGAGATCGAGCTGCACGGCCCGGGCCAGGACATCCATTCCGGATCGTTCGGCGGCGCCGTACCCAACCCCGCGACCGCCGTGGCCCGCCTCGTCGCCGCGCTCCACGACACACAGGGGCGGGTCGCGGTCCCCGGGTTCTACGACGGCGTCGCCGAACTCACCGACGCCGAGCGGGCCCTCTTCGCCGAGCTGCCCTTCGACGAGGCCACCTGGCTGCGCACCGCCGCTTCGCAGGCCACCGCGGGCGAGGCCGGGTACACCACCCTGGAACGCATCTGGGCGCGTCCCACCGCCGAGGTCAACGGCATCGGCGGCGGCTACCAAGGGGCGGGCAGCAAGACGGTCATCCCCTCGTCCGCCCTGGTGAAGCTGAGCTTCCGGCTCGTCGCCGGCCAGGACCCGGAGCGCGTCCAGCAGATGGTCCGCACGTGGGCCGAGGAACAGATCCCGGCAGGTATCCGCCACCGCATCACCTTCGCCCCCGCCACCCGCCCCTGCCTGACCCCGCTGGACCACCCCGCACTCCAGGCAGTGGCCCGTGCCATGGGACGGGCCTTCGGGAAGAAGATCCTCTTCACCCGCGAAGGAGGCTCGGGCCCCGCCGCCGACCTGCAGGACGTACTCGGCGCACCCGTCCTCTTCCTGGGCATCTCCGTACCGTCCGACGGCTGGCACGGCCCCGACGAGAAGGTCGAGATCGACCTCCTCCTCAAGGGCGTGGAGACCGCCGCCCACCTGTGGGGCGAACTGGCCGCGGCACCACGCTGAATCTCTGATCACCCGATCCACCCCCGGGGGAGTAGGAAGCACCTGTGAGCACCTTCGACAACGCCACCACTGACCGTCCGATCGGCCTCACCGCGCCCAGCGGCATCGACCGTTCCGCGCACCACCGGCTCGACGAGGCCTGGCTCGCCGCAGCCTGGAGCCACCCGACGACCAGAGTCTTCGTCGTATCGGGCGGACAGGCGCTGATCGACGACACCCCGGACGGCGGCACCGAGCTCGTCATGACGCCGTCGTTCGAGGCGCCGCTCACCGAGACCCACCGCTACTTCCTCGGCACCGACGAGGAGGGCGTGCGCTACTTCGCCCTCCAGAAGGACTCCCTGCCTGGCCGCATGGACCAGTCCGCGCGCCCGGCGGGCCTGCGCGAGGCGGGGCTCCTCCTCGGCGCGAGGGACGCCGGGCTGATGGTGCACGCCGTGGCCCTGGAGAACTGGCAGCGCCTGCACCGCTTCTGTTCACGCTGCGGGGAGCGCACCGTCATCGCGGCAGCCGGCCACATCCGCCGCTGCCAGGCTTGCGGCGCCGAGCACTACCCGCGCACCGACCCCGCGGTGATCATGCTCGTCACCGACGACCAGGACCGTGCCCTGCTGGGCCGCCAGGTGCACTGGCCGGAGGGACGCTTCTCGACGCTCGCAGGCTTCGTCGAGCCGGGCGAGTCGATCGAGCAGTCCGTGGCCCGTGAGGTGTTCGAGGAGGCGGGCGTCACCGTCGGCGAGGTCGAGTACATCGCCAGCCAGCCGTGGCCGTTCCCGTCCAGCCTGATGCTCGGGTTCATGGCACGTGCCACCTCTTCGGAGATCAACGTGGACGGGGAGGAGATCGAGGAGGCCCGCTGGTTCTCCCGCGAGGACCTGACGGCGGCCTTCGAATCGGGCGAGGTACTGCCCCCGTTCGGCATCTCGATCGCGGCGCGCCTGATCGAGCTCTGGTACGGCAAGCCGCTCCCGAGGCCGGGCAGCGCCGGCTGACGGTGTGGGTGTACGGGCGGGGTGCGGCGGCACGGTGCGGCGCCCCGTGTGACATGCGCGGGGACGTGCTACCTCTCCTGCCCGGACAAGGGGAGCCACGACAGACGTGCGGGCACGGGAGTACGACGGCACGGAGCCGGCCCGGCTCCAGGAGCGGCTCGGCCGCTCCGAGAACGGAGCCGGACACGTGCCGGACGACCGCAGCCGGGTGGTGACCACGGACTGGGGCCCGCTGTCCACCCACGTCGGCTGCTCGGTGGAGACCGCCGAGCGGATTCAGGGCGACGCCGAACGGATATTGGGCGACGCCGAACCCGAAGCCCTGCCGGTCACGGCTCAGACGCGCGTCGATCGGTACGCCGACCGTCCGGGACGATGCAGAAGGCCCCCGCCGTAGCGGGGGCCACTCTGTACGCACAAGAGATCAGGCTGCGCCGAGCGCCTGCTTGACCTGGGCCAGCGAGGGATTCGTCAGCGTCGAACCGTCGGGGAAGAGCACGGTCGGGACCGTCTGGTTTCCGCCATTCGCCTTCTCGACAAACGCTGCCGAATCCGGGTCCTGCTCGATGTTGACCTCGGTGTACGCGATGCCTTCGCGGTCCATCTGGCCCTTGAGCCGGCGGCAGTAGCCGCACCACGTGGTGCTGTACATCGTCACAGTGCCCGGCATGTCGCTGGCGCTCCCTTGTCTCGTCCGTCTCGCTGGAACGCGGAAAGGACACGTTCCCGTCCCTTCCCGCATGCAGGGAACGTACGGGACCCGGCCGCCATTCCCGCGGTCGCACCCGTATCAGTACGACAAACGGCACCCCCTGTGGACAACTTCCGCACCCGCCTCCCGCGACCTGGCAGCATGGCAGGGTGACAGCAGCAACGCATTCCACCCTTTTCCCGCAGGTCCCCGAGTCCGCGGACGCCGTCCTCGACGGGCTCGACCCGGAGCAGCGCGAGGTCGCGCTGGCCCTCGCCGGACCCGTGTGCGTGCTGGCCGGAGCCGGTACGGGCAAGACGCGAGCCATCACGCATCGCATCGCGTACGGGGTGAGGGCCGGGATACTCCAGCCGACGACCGTGCTCGCCGTCACCTTCACCAACCGCGCCGCCGGCGAGATGCGGGGCAGGCTCCGCCAGCTCGGCGCGACCGGGGTGCAGGCGCGGACGTTCCACTCCGCTGCCCTGCGCCAGCTCCAGTACTTCTGGCCGAAAGCAGTCGGTGGTGCGCTGCCGCGTCTGGTGGAGCGCAAGGTCCAGTTGGTCGCGGAGGCAGCGGCACGCTGCGGCGTCCGGCTCGACCGCAATGAGCTGCGGGACGCCACGAGCGAGATCGAGTGGGCCAAGGTCACCCAGACCGTGCCCGCCGACTACCCGGCCGCGGTCGCCAAGACCCAGCGCGACGCCCCGCGCGATCCTGCCGAGCTGTCACAGATCTACGCGATGTACGAGCAGCTCAAGCGCGACCGGTCGGTGATCGACTTCGAGGATGTGCTGCTTCTCACCGTCGGCATCCTTCAGGACCGGCACGACATCGCCGAGCACGTGCGCACCCAGTACCAGCACTTCGTCGTCGACGAGTACCAGGACGTCAGCCCTCTCCAGCAGCGGCTCCTCGACCTCTGGCTCGGCGACCGGGACAACCTGTGCGTCGTCGGTGACGCCAGCCAGACGATCTACTCCTTCACCGGGGCGACCCCCGACCACCTGCTGAACTTCCGCACCCGCCACCCGAACGCGACGGTGGTCAAGCTGGTGCGGGACTACCGTTCCACGCCCCAGGTCGTCCATCTGGCCAACGGACTGCTGAGCCAGGCGAGCGGCAGAGCGGCGGAGCACCGGCTGGAGCTGGTCTCGCAGCGCGAGAAGGGCCCCGAGCCCTCCTACACGGAGTACGCGGACGAGCCCGCGGAGGCCGAGGGCACCGCCCGGCGGATCCGTGACCTGATCGCTGCGGGTGTCCCGGCCGGCGAGATCGCCGTGCTGTACCGGGTCAATTCCCAGTCCGAGGTCTACGAGCAGGCCCTCGCCGATGCCGGTGTGCCCTATCAGCTGCGCGGCGCGGAGCGCTTCTTCGACCGTGCGGAGGTACGGGAGGCGGGCGTCGCCCTGCGCGGCGCCGCCCGCGCCGGGGGCAACGACTCCTTGCTCGACGGAGCCGAGGGACTGCCCTCCGAGGTGCGGGCGGTGCTCTCCACCAAGGGGTGGACATCCAAGCCGCCCAACGGGTCGGGTGCGGTCCGGGACCGCTGGGAGTCACTGGCCGCTCTGGTGCGTCTGGCCGAGGACTTCGAACAGGCCAAGCCGGGAGCGACGCTCTCCGACCTCGTGGCGGAACTCGACGAACGGGCCGCCGCCCAGCACGCCCCCACGGTCCAGGGCGTCACGCTGGCTTCGCTGCACTCGGCGAAGGGGCTGGAATGGGACGCAGCCTTCCTGGTCGGGCTCACCGAGGGCATGATGCCGATCGCCTACGCCAAGACCGATGAGCAGGTCGAGGAGGAACGCCGGCTGCTGTACGTCGGTGTCACCCGGGCCCGATTCCACCTCTCGCTGTCCTGGGCCCTTTCCCGCTCTCCCGGCGGTCGCGGCGGCCGCAGGCCGACCCGCTTCCTGAACGGTCTGCGGCCCGGCTCGACCGCCTTCGGCACACGGGGCGGCGCAGGGGGAGGCGGAGGCATCGACCGCGGCTCGGCTGCGGGCACGGGCAGGGGCAGCGATGGCTCCGGGGCGGCGGCCCGGCCCAGGCGCCGCGGGCCGGTGCTGTGCCGGGTCTGCGGCAAGACCCTGACCGAAGCCGGCGAGATGAAGCTGATGCGCTGCGAGGACTGCCCGTCCGACATGGACGAGGGGCTGTACGAGCGGCTGAGGCAGTGGCGTGCGGACCGGGCGAAGGAGATCGGCCAGCCCGCGTACTGCGTGTTCACCGACAAGACGCTGATGGCGATCGCCGAGGCCGTGCCGGACACCGAGGGCGAGCTCGTCGTCATCGCCGGTGTCGGCAACCGGAAGCTGACCCGCTTCGGAGCCGATGTGCTCGACATCTGCGCAGGTCGGACGCTGGAACCGGAGTCAGGAGCGGGCGACGACGGCATGTGAGAAAAACTCGTCGAAAAAATAGTTTGCGCCCGCAGCAGTCATCACCATAGGTTCTTAACCACGGGAACAGCGACTTCTCTGAAGCCCTGATTCCGTGCTGTACTTATCCGAATACGCAGGACCGGCTCCGGCCGGTCCCCTGAGACGCCGAGAGGAGGCGATTCCTGTGATCAGCATCATCAACACCATCAAAATGACCGATCCGTCGGTCGCCTCCGCCTGCTCGCTCGGCCTCGCCTGCTCTTCGGAACTTTCGCTTCGTGTCACCGGTGTGTTCGGCGTCTCCGTCGGCAGCCCTCTGTCTCTGGCGAGCCTGCCCGTTCGGGAGCGCAATGAGCGACCGACCGAGGCACCGGCAGCAGCAGTAGCGAAGGGACAGGCTCGCGCCTATGCCTTTGCGGCCGTCGGTGCAGGAGCCAAGAAGCAGACGACACAGCACCACACGATGTGGGCCTTCCGTGGGCCTGAACCCTGGAGTGATCCAGCCTGATCCAGCATCAGGCCGGCGCCTTCAGGGCCGCGGAACCCCACTCGGGATCCGCGGCCCTTTTGTTTTGTCCGAACGGATGAGACGAGACGAAGGAGCCTCGGGACAAGCAGTACTGGTACCAGCAGCCAACCGGCCAACAGGCCGGCACGACCAGACGAGGACCACACCACCGTGCAAACCGAAACGCACGCCCCGTCCGTACCGCCTTCCGACACGATCTCCCCGCCCGGCCTCACGGAGGACTCCACCTTGATCCCGCTCACCGCGCTCACCGCGCTCGACGACGCCATCGAGAACCTCGGCGTACCCGTCCCCTGCCGTTCGTACGACCCGGAGGTCTTCTTCGCCGAGACGCCGGCCGACGTCGAGTACGCCAAGTCCCTCTGCCGGACCTGTCCGCTCGTCGAGGCCTGTCTCGCCGGCGCCAAGGAGCGTCGCGAGCCGTGGGGCGTCTGGGGTGGCGAGCTCTTCGTCCAGGGCGTCGTGGTCGCCCGCAAGCGTCCGCGTGGCCGTCCGCGCAAGAACCCGGTCGCGGCGTGACCGCCGGCCTGGGGGTCATGTCCCCCACACGAACAAAGCGCATCGGAACCATCGACCGTCCCCAGACCCATGACCCCCGAAATCAGGCACCAATGATCACCCCCACGAAGGAGCCCGTCGGCTCCGCGACCCCGGACGTCACCATCATCGGCGCGAACGACTCGCGTCAGAACAGGACCCGCGAGATGCAACTCATCCCAGAAGCCCTGGCCCGTGCGCATATGCACGACCGCCTGAGGGAAGCCGAGGTGGATCGCCAGGCAGTGCGCCTGGTGGCCGCCCGGCGGATGCAGCGCCGGGCGGAGCGTGCCTCGATGCGCGCCCGCCGTGCGCTCGCCATGGCGGTCATGCACTAGCAGCGCCGCCAGCAGCACGATGTGCCCGCCGCGAGACGGCGGCACGGCTGCGGGGGCAACCGCTCTGCCCCTCGCGCAGCCACCCACCCCTTCCGCGGGGCCGGTCCGAACAGGCCGGCCCCGCGGTGCGTTGTGCCGAGCCCGCCGGACCGACGGGGATATCGTCGCGAGGTGGACGAGGAGACTGATCGCCCGGCCGGGCCGGGTGCCGGGCAGGTGTCATGTGCCCGGTGCGGCGCCGTCGCCGATGGCGACACGGCACCCGTGACCTGGATCTGTTCTGTGGAGAACGGCAGACGCCAGTATTTCTGCGAGGACTGTTCCCGGTCCCATCTTCGGGCGATCGAGGGCCGGCTGGACTCCGACTGGTGGTGACGGGGGAGGCCGCAGTTGTCAGGAAAGGCTCCGGGCCTCGACCGTTGCGCCCTCCTGGCCGTACGCGCCCAACTGATCTTCCTGAATCGCCTGGACGCCCTCGCCCGCCTGATCGTCCTCGTTCTCCCGATCCGGCTCGTTTTCCAGGAGGAACCCCGGCAGCCACGACTCCAGTTCGTCCCGCAGACGCACCGTGGCACCGAGCTGGCACAACACGCCGATGGTGCTCAGTGTGACGCGGTGTATCAGCAGATAGGACGGCGGAAGGTTCAGCTGCTTGCCCAGCTGGTGGGCGGGGGAGCGCAGGTCGGCGATGCGGGCGGCCTGACTCCGCAGCCAGGAGCGGGTGAAGGTGAACTCGTCCACCTGTGCCGGTTCGATGATCGGCAGGAGATAGTCGAGTACGGCGTCCGGCGCGAGTTCGATCGAGTCCTTGACGAACCCCTCCCCACGGAGCAGCTGGTACACGGCCTCGGCATCACCCTCCAGCGTCATCCTCAGTGAGTCGCCGATGGTCCGCGGCAGTCCGCCCGGCAGCCGGTCCACCGTTCCGAAGTCCAGGACCCCCAGCCTCCACCGGTCGGTATCTCCCTCGGTGCTGCCCGCCTCGGCAGCCCCCTCCTCGCCGGCCTCCTCCTCCGCTTCCGTGCCCGGCGGAGGCAGCAGCCGGAAGTTGCCCGGGTGGGGGTCGGCGTGGAGCAGGCCGGTTCGTGCCGGCCCCGAGAAGAGGAAGCGCGCGAGCAGCTGACCCGCCCGGTCCCTCTGCTCCTGCGTGCCATCGGCGATCACTTCCGACAGGGGGATTCCGTCGATCCACTCGGTCACCAGCACCTGCTCGGACTGGTGCACCACTCCGGGGATCACCACATCGGGGTCGTCCTCGAACTCCGCCGCGTGTTCCTGCTGGGCCTGAGCCTCCAGCGCGTAGTCCAGCTCCTCCGAGACCCGGTCCCGCAGTTCCGTGATGAGCGGCTTGATGTCCATCCCGGGAATCAGCGGACCGAGCAGCCTCGCGAAGCGGCTGAGCTGGGTCAGATCCGAGAGCAGTGCCTCACCCGCGCCCGGATACTGCACCTTCACGGCGACGTCGCGCCCGTCGTGCCACACAGCGCGGTGGACCTGCCCGATCGACGCGGCGGCGGACGGCCGATCCTCGAATTCGAGGAACAGTTCCCGCCAGTCCTCACCGAGCCGCTCGGCCAGCACGCCGTGGACGGTGCGGGTCGGCATGGGCGGAGCGGCCTCCTGAAGTTTGGTCAGTGCCGCTCTGTACGGGCCTGCGACATCTTCGGGCAGCGCCGACTCGAAAACGGACAGCGCCTGCCCGAGCTTCATCGCACCGCCCTTCAACTCGCCCAATACCTTGAAGAGTTGATCCGCCGTGCGCTGTTGGACCTCACGGGCAACGATCTCGGCGGACTTGCCGCCTATCCGCTTGCCCAGACCCCACGTGGCACGCCCGGCGAAGCCGAGCGGCAGCGCGGCCAGCTTCGCGGTACGGGTGACCGCCTTCCGGGGAAGATCAGACATGTGCCCCTCCAAGTCCCAGACTGCCGTGCCGCGTGAGTGTTCGGCCCTGCTCCGTCGGCGGCGGCCACCCCGCCATTGTGTCCTGTGCCGGGCAGGCCGCGGAGGTGAGCTCCCCCTCAGTCTGCCCGGCAGCACCACAGGAGCAGTCGAGGTGGGCGCCCAGCCGTTCTGCCCGCCACTCCAGCAGAGGCAGCGCGGCCTCCCAGCGGGCACCGGTGACGGCAGGCAGTTCCCCGTCGAGAAAAGAGAGTGAATGGGCTGCCGCGAGACCGGCCACCGCCGTCGCCAGCCCCAGATCGCAGGCCGGCACCGTGCTGCGCCGCCCGGACTTCCACTGCGCCAGCATCCGCGGCCACTGCGGGTCCTGCTCCGCACGGTGCAGCGCCAGACAGCTTGCACAGCCGGTGCCGCCCGGCAGCACCAGCGGACCGACCACCCCGGTGGCTTCGATCACTCCCGCGTAGAGATGCGGCGTACCTGAGGCGATCCATGGCGCGGCCGTATCCGGATCGGGGGCGTAGACCGAGAGTCCGTCCCGCGGCGCCACCACGATCAGGGACAGTGCGGGCTCGCCGCCCGCCTGAGCGCCTGCTGTCTCCGCCTGCCGGGGAGGTCCGCCGGCCGCGGACCGGCGGACCAGCTGCCGGGCCGCCGAATCCCGCCTCTCCCCGACGGCCGCCGCCGGAAGACCGCCGGGCGCGATGTCCCACGGTTCGGTGCGGCCACCGTCGAGCACCTCGACCCTGCCCACTCCCGCCCCGGACAGCACCGCGGCGATCGCGGCGCCGACCCTGCCCGCACCCCGTACCTGGACCCGCATCGCGCGCCGGGCCGCGAGTCTGCGCAGCCCGCTCCCGGGTTCCGGATGGACGACGGAAAGTGACGCGGCGTCGGGGCGCTGCCGCTCCAGGGTCTCGGCCCGTCGGCGTAACGCGTCGGCCTCCGGACCACCCGCACTCAAGTCGTCGAGCAACCCCGCCTCCGTCAGGCGTGATACCAGGACGTCCACATGACGGTCCGACAGATCCAGTGCTTCGGCCTCTTCGCGCAGCAACGCGAGTCCGCGTGTTCCGTCGAGCAGTTCGAGGAAACTCCCGGTAGCGATATCCATCGGACCCAGCGTCACGGCATGCGCGGGCGTCACACCGAATTGCACGGTGTTCCGCCCGCGCCAGGCCCGGCGGAGCGCAGGTTTCAACATCGGATGCATGACTTCTCCCCGGTCGGTGTCGGGTTGCGCCGGTCGGTATCGGCCGGCGCCTGGATCCGTTGTCAGAATGCAACGCGGTGGCGAAACGTGCAGAAAGTTATCCACAGGCTGGGGCATTAGTCGTTCAAATGGTGCACGCGGAGAAGTGGATCAACGCCGAACCGTCCGGGGGGCGGGACTTCCCGCGCCGACAGCGGGTAACGTCATGGCGTGTCCGCCGACTCTTCACCCGGCCTCGCCGGGGAGACCCCCGTGCGCAGCGCCGGACGCCACCGGCGCAGCGCGGCCGCCCACCAGTCCCGCGCATCGGTGACGAGTGCGGTCGAGGTCCGCAGAAGCGCCCGGCGCAGCAGAACGGTCTCGGCGTACCGCGAGGGCGACCGCACGATCGTTCTCATCCCCGCCCGGATGTCGGAGGCGGAGGAGCAGCGCTGGGTCGGCGTGATGCTCGACAAGCTCGCCGCTCAGGAGAGCAAGCGGGTGATCGGCGACAGCGAGCTCGCCGAACGTGCCGAAGGGCTCTCCGCCCAGTACTTCGAGGGCCGGGCGCGCCCCGCCTCGGTGCGATGGGTGACCAATCAGAACACCCGCTGGGGTTCCTGTACCCCGGCGGAGGGCAGCATCCGTCTCTCGCACCGGCTGCAGGGCATGCCGGAGTACGTCGTCGACTACGTCCTCCTCCATGAACTGGCCCACCTGCTGGTTCCCGGACACGGGCCGCGCTTCTGGCGCCTGCTGGAGGCGTATCCGCGTACCGAGCGGGCGCGTGGCTATCTCGAAGGAGTCGTGGCGGCCGAGCGGCTGCCGCATCTGCCCACCGCACGTGAAGAGTGACGTTCGGTGATTCTGTACCGGGTCTGTACCGACTTAGCTCAATGTCGGGGTTTGCGGTTAGCCTGACGCGACGGATTTACATTCGGGATGGGGGACGGTCGTTACGCATGGCCAGGGAATTCCAACGCGGCCACAAGGCCAAGATCAGTGATCTCACGCCAGGGACGGATCTGTACGTAGGTGTGCAGATCGCCGGACCCGGCCTGACGTTCGACATCAGCTGCTTCGGTCTCGATGCCAATGAGCAGCTCTCGGACGACCGGTATTTCATCTTCTTCAACCAGCCGAAATCACCCGAGGAGTCCATTCAGCTGCTCGGTGCCCAGGCCGGCGACACCGAGTCCTTCCGCGTCACCCTCGACCGCATTCCGGCGAACATCCACAAGCTTTCGTTCACCGCGACTCTCGACGGTGCGGGGCAGATGTCGCAGGTCGGCCCCGGGTACATCCGGATCGTCGCCGGCGGCGAGGAAGTGGTGAAGTACGCCTTCACCGGTTCGGAGTTCACCACCGAGCGCGCGGTCATGCTGGGCGACTTCTACCTCAAGGACGTGTGGCGGTTCGCCGCCGTGGGCCAGGGCTTCGACGGCGGCCTGGACGCGCTGCTCAAGAACTTCGGCGGCGAGGTCGCCGAGGAAGCTCCGGCAGCACCACAGCCACAGGGTGCGGCGCCGTCGTTCGCCCCGCCCGCCCAGTCCACCGCGCCCCCCGCTTTCGGCGCCCCGGCAGCGCCCCATGCCCCGCAGCCCGCACCGTCGTTCGGGGCGCCCGCCGCACCGCAGCAGCCGGTGCACGCCGCGCCGACGATCGCGGCGCCCCTGGCACCGCAGGCGCCGGCACCGTACGGGCAGCCGCCTCAGCAGCCGCAGTTCGGTCAGGTCCCTGGCCAGGCCGCGCCGCCGTACGGTCAGCAGCCACCGCCGGCCCCGCCGTTCGGTCAGCAGGCTCCGGCCCCGTACGGGCAGCAGCCTCCGGGCATGCCGCCCGGTGTGCCCCAGGGAGTGGTGCCCCAGGGTGTCCCGCAGGCCGGTGCAGGGCTGCAGGCAGCCCTGCAGCCGTACAAGGAGACGGCCACCGGGCAGCGCTGGACCTCGCAGAACCAGCAGCTCATGCGCGTGGACCTGACCATGGGAGGAACACCTGTGCTCGCCCGCCAGGGCAGCATGGTGATGTACCAGGGGAAGGTCGACTTCGGCTACAAGGGCGCCGGCTTCGCGGGCCGCATGATCGGTAACGCCACCGGCCAGGAAATGCAGCTCATGCGCTGCACGGGTCGCGGGCAGGTCTTCCTCGCCGAGGAGGGATCGCACCTGCACCCCATCGAGCTGCAGGGTGACGGCATCTGCGTCTCGGCGGAGAGCGTCCTCGCCTTCGACGAGTCGCTGCAGTACGAGGTGCGCAGGATCGAAGGGCACGGGATTCCCGGCGGTGCTCTGTTCACCATGCAGTTCCAGGGCACGGGCACCGTCGTCGTCAAGACCCACGGTGTTCCGGTCGTCCTGCCGGTCACCCCGACCACGTTCGCCGACTGCAACGCGGTCGTGGCCTGGTCGGCGGCGTCGCAGGTGATCATCTCCAGCCAGGTCCGACTGCGCCGCAACGCGTATCCGGGCCACAGCGGGGAGACCGTGAACCTCCAGTTCCGGGGAGCCCCCGGGAACTTCATCGTCGTCCAGCCCTACGAGGTCTGAGGGAGCCCGTCATGAATCAGCAACTCGCGGGCTTCGCCCCGACCCCCGTCACGGCCCGGATGGAGAACCACGGCCGCACGATGCTCAAGGTCGCCATGGCCTCCGGGCAGGACCTCTACGCACGCACCGGCTCGATGGTGGCCTACGAGGGCTTCATCCAGTACGAGCCCAACCCGCCCGCCGTCCGCCAGATCGCCTCGCAGTGGATCACCGGCGAGGGCGCGCCTCTGATGAAGTGCGCCGGTGACGGGCTGCTCTACCTCGCCGACTACGGCGCCGATGTGGTCGTCATCAATCTCAACAACGACTCGCTCTCGGTCAACGGCACCAACCTCCTCGCCTTCGACGGCCACCTCACCTGGGGTGTGGAGCGGGTCAAGGGCCTGGCCAAATTCGCCGGCCAGGGCCTGTGGAACGTCTGCGTCCAAGGCACCGGATGGGTCGCGATCACCTCGCGCGGCACGCCGATCGTCGTCGACTGCGGCCGGGGCGAGGACGAGACGTACGTCGACCCCGACGCGCTCGTCGCGTGGTCCCCGAACCTGAAGGTCAAGGGCAAGCGCAGCTTCAAGGCGAGCTCGCTCATCGGGCGGGGCAGCGGAGAGGCATACCAGATGGCCTTCTCGGGTCAGGGCATCGTCGTCGTCCAGCCGAGCGAGGACAGTACCGATCGCCTTCGGGTCCGGAACTGAGCGGGGGGAGAACACATCATGCAGAGTCCGCTTTTCAGCCTCACCGAACAGCAGTCGCAGGACCGGTACACCGTCCAGAACCCGCAGCTCCTGCGGGTCGCGCTGTCCGGTCATGACGACGTCCTCGCCCGCAAGGGAGCCATGGTCGCCTATCAGGGGCTCATGGAATTCGACGGCGAATACCAGTCGCAGGGACAGCGCAACGCCCGCAGGAGGACGGGCGAAGGCCTCGACCTGATGCGCTGCTCGGGCCAGGGAACGGTCTACCTGGCCAACCTCGCCCAGTACATCCACGTGGTCGATGTCGACCGCGAGGGCCTGACGGTCGACAGCGCGTACGTCCTCGCCCTCGACTCGTCGCTGCACACCGAGGTCATCGCGGTGGACAGCCAGTACGGGATCTCGGGCACGGGCAAGTACCAGCTCAACATCTCCGGCAGTGGCAAGGTCGCGCTGATGACCTCGGGCCAGCCGTTGATGATGCAGGTCACGCCCGACAAGTACGTGAATGCCGACGCCGACGCGATCGTTGCCTGGTCGAGTGGGCTGAGGGTGCAGATGCAGGCGCAGACGCACTCCTCCGGCGTATTCAGGCGCCGCGGCAACACGGGGGAGGGCTGGGAGCTCAGCTTCCTGGGCCAGGGCTTCGCGCTCGTCCAGCCGAGTGAGGTGCTGCCTCCGCAGCACGCGCAGATCGGCCAGGGTGCGGCAGCGCAGTTCGGCGTGGGTCAGCACGGCGCCCACAGCCAGAACCAGAACAACGCCTGGAACTGAGTCACCCGGATCCGGTACAGGGAAGGGGCGGCCTCTCGACGAGGCCGCCCCTTGCTCATGCCTGCGCGTGCGCTAGTGGCCGTGCTCCAGCCGTGCCCGGGTCCCTTCCACCAGCCGCACGACCGAGGCGTCCGCGACTCCGGCCACCTCTTCGTACGGGAACCAGCGCAGATCGAGGGATTCCTCGCTGATCCGTTCCGTCGCGCCGGCGGGAGCCGTAGCCGCGTACTGGACGTCGAGGTGCCAGTGACAGGGCGCCGGAATGGGGTGACGGTCCAGCCGGACCGGTCCTCCGGGCAGCAGGGTCAGTCCGGAGATCCCGGACTCCTCCGCGGCCTCACGCAGGGCCGCGGAGGCCAGACTGGAGTCCTGCGGCTCGCAGTGGCCGCCCATCTGGAGCCACATCTGCAGCTTCCTGTGCAGAGTGAGCAGAACCCGGCCCCGTTCCGGATCGATCACCAGGGCGCTGGCCGTCAGATGCCCGGCCCCGCAGGCCTTCCACATGCCGTCCGGGTGCCCGGCCAGATGGTCCAGGTACGTCCGGCGCAGCTCCCTCTGGTCCTCCTGCTCCGAGTCGTAGCCCTTGAGTACGAGAACGGCGTCGTCGTGCAGGCTCACTTGTCGGTGTCGTCCTTGCCGTCGCGCTTGGAGCCGTCCGAGCCGTCCGAGCCGTCCGAGCCGTCCGAGCCGTCCGAGCCGTCCGAGCCGTCCGAGCCGTCCGAGCCGTCCGATTCCTCGGCGGCAGGCTTGTGCGGGCCCTTCGCGGCCTCGCCGAGCATCTTGTCCAGCTCGGAGAAGTCCAGCTGCTCGTGGTGCACGAACCCGTCCGGGTCGTCCAGGTCGTGGGCCGTCGGCAGCATGTCCGGGTGCTCCCACAGGCCGTCACGGCCGTCGACGCCCCGGGCGTCCGTCAGCGAGGCCCACAGCCTCGAAGCGTCCCGCAGGCGGCGCGGACGCAGCTGGAGGCCGATCAGGGTGGCGAAGGTCTGCTCGGCCGGACCGCCGGACGCACGGCGCCTGCGCATCGTCTCGCGCAAGGCGTCCGCCGAAGTCAGCCGGGGCTTCGCGGCCTCGTGCACCACGGCGTCCACCCAGCCCTCGACGAGGGCGAGCGCTGTCTCCAGGCGGGCGAGCGAGGCCTTCTGCTCCGGTGTGTCCTCCGGCTGGAACATGCCTTGCTGGAGCGCGTCCTGCAACTGCTCGGGCTGCGTCGGGTCGAACTGGCCGACGACGTCCTCAAGCTTGCTGGTGTCGACCTTGATGCCCCGCGCGTACGCCTCGACCGCACCGAACAGATGCGAGCGCAGCCACGGAACGTGGGCGAAGAGCCGCTGGTGGGCGGCCTCTCGCAGCGCGAGATACAGCCGCACCTCGTCCTGCGCGACGCTCAGGTCCTTACCGAACCGCTCGATGTTCAGCGGAAGCAGCGCTGCCTTGCCCGCCGGGCCCAGAGGGAGCCCGATGTCCGTCGATCCGACGACCTCGCCGGCGAGCACGCCGACCGCCTGCCCGATCTGCTGACCGAACATGGCACCGCCCATCGAGCGCATCATCCCGATCAGCGGGCCCGCCATGGCCTGCATCTCCTCGGGCAGGACGTCGCCCATGGCCAGTCCGACCCGCTCGGCCACCGGGTCCACCAGCTGCTGCCAGGCAGGAAGGGACGCCTCGACCCACTCCGCACGGCTCCACGCCACCGTCGAGACGGAACCGGAGGGCAGCGACGTCACGCCGTCCAGCCAGAGATCCGCCAGACGCAGCGCCTCGGTGACCGCCGACTGGTCCGACGGGCCGACGCTCGCGTCCTTGCTGCCGTCCGGCGTGCCCTGCGACACCGTCTGGCGGGCGATCTGCTTGGCCATGTCCCAGTTGACGGGCCCGCCCTCGTAGCTCAGCATCTGGCCGAGCTGCTGGAAGGCCGCTCCCAGGTCGTTCGGGTTCATCGTGCCGAACATCGCGGCGAACGGGTTGTCCCCGCCCGCGCCCGGCCCGATGCCGAACGGGTTCGCCGGCCCGCCCGAACCCTGCCCACCTCCGGTGGGGTCCTTCTTCTTGCCTTCGTCGCCGTTTTCCGGCTCCTCCGGCGGAAGGCCGAATCCGAATGGGGTGTCACTCACGGGTTTCCTCGGCTCGTAGGGCCGTCGGCTCGAACCGACGGCGACTGCCCGACATCACCATCCAGCGTAGACACCAAAGGCCGCTTAGGGCCTCAGTGCTCCGCCGGCTCCCGGCCTGCGGCAGGATGGACGCCACCTGGTACGTACGCGTCATTCGGGTACGTACTGAAGACAACCGCTGGAGACGCCCGGTGAGTTCCCCAGATCCACAGGTTCGCGCAGCGCGAAACCTGGCCGACCCCACGCCCGAGAGCAAGCCGACAAAGAATCCTTCCAGAAGCCGGGGCCCCGTTGTCGCGGTCACCGGCGCCGCGACCGGCGTCGGTGAACTTCTCACCGCCCATCTCGCCGCATCCGACGAGATCAAGCAGGTCATCGCCATCGACGAGCGCCGGGGGGAGGTGTCCGAGGCCACATGGCACATCCTGGACGTACGGGACCCCGCCATCGCGGAGAAACTGCGCGGGGCGGATGTCGTCGTGCACCTCGCACTCGATCTCGACCTGGAGACCGACCCCGCGGCCCGTACCGCGTACAACGTACGCGGCACCCAGACCGTGCTGACGGCCGCAGCGGCCGTCGGGGTCCACCGGGTCGTGCTGTGCACCTCGGCGATGGTCTACGGCGCGCTTCCCGACAACGACATCCCGCTGTCCGAGGACGCCGAACTGCGTGCCACGGCCGAGGCCACCGGTGTCGGCGACCTGCTGGAGATCGAACGGCTCGGGCGCCGAGCACCCCGTGCCCACCCCGGACTCAATGTCACGGTGGTACGCCCGACCGTTCTGGTCGGCGGTACGGACACCGCGCTGACCCGCTATTTCGAGTCCCCGAGGCTCCTGGTCGTTGCCGGATCGCGCCCCACCTGGCAGTTCTGCCACGTCGAGGACCTGGTGAGCGCCCTGGAGTACGCGGCCCTGGAGAAGATCGACGGGGAGTTCGCGGTCGGTTGCGACGGCTGGCTGGAACAGGAAGAGGTGGAGGAGCTCTCCGGCGTGCGCCGGATGGAACTGCCGTCCGCCGTCGCCCTCGGGGCAGCGGCCAGGCTGCACCGGATCGGCCTCACCCCGTCCCCGGCGGGCGACCTCGCCTACACCATGCACCCCTGGGTCGTCAGCGTCAGCCGGCTCCATGACGTCGGCTGGCGGCCGCGGTGGACCAACGAGGAGGTCCTCGGAGCGCTCCTGGAAGAGGTGGAGGGGCGCCATACGGTCGCCGGCCGCCGCCTCGGCCGCAAGGACGCCACCGCGGCAGGCGCCGCGGGAGCCACGGTCGCGCTCCTGGGCACGGCGGCGCTGGTACGCCGCGCCCGCAAAGCGCGCCGCCGCTTCTAGAGAGGCCCGGGTCCCCCGTCTCCCCGGGTGCGCACCGGACGCTCCAGGGGGGACCTGTAGGAGGCTCCAAGCAGGCCGGCCGGCCTGCTGGTCGAAAGCGCTATTCCGCGATGTCGGCGCCGTGCGGCACGATGGGTCCCATGGCACGCACCCACGACCACCCCGGCGAGCAGGCAGCTCAGGACCCGATCCGGCTGCTGGAGATCAGGGAGACGCCGCTCTCCGTCGACGAGATCTTCCGTGCGGTCGGCGACGACGCCGCCGGTGGCATCGCGCTCTTCGTCGGCACGGTGCGCAATCACGACGACGGACAGGATGTCGGCACGCTCGGCTACTCCTGCCATCCGAGCGCCCAGGACGAGCTGCGCAGAGTGGCGGAGAAGGTCGTCGCGCAGTTCCCGGTGAGGGCGCTGGCCGCCGTCCACCGGGTGGGTGAGCTGGGTGTGGGCGATCTGGCGGTGGTGGTCGCCGTCTCCTGCGCCCATCGGGGTGAGGCCTTCGAGGCCTGCCGCAAGCTGATCGACGACCTCAAGCACGAGGTACCGATCTGGAAGCACCAGCGTTTCTCGGACGGCACGGAGGAGTGGGTCGGCGCTTGCTGAGCGCAAACCGCCCCAGGGGTGTTCAGCCCCGATTTGCGTAACCGCACCCCTGCCACGAGCGTTGGTCCTGCAGGTGGTTAATCTTCTGATCGTCAGTTGCGGTCGCTCATGGGGTAGGGAGGTCGTGATGGCAGCACTCGCTTGGCTTTTGATTCCACTTTTCGCCGCTCTCGGCGCGGCGATATGGGGAGGGTGGGCAGCCCGCAATCGAACGACCGGCGACGTCACCGAACTCGCCGGCTACGCCAGGTTCCGTGAAGCGATGGAGAAGTCGGACTCCGGTTCCGAGACGGTCTGAGACCGCGGCGGCTGTACGCAGTTGCCAATCCCGCATCGTGTCCACACTCCTCCTCCGCGCGGTTCTCCGCGCAGTGAGGTGACCGGCGGCCCCCTCTGCCGACCCCGTGCCACGCGGCCTCGCGCCCCGTACGGACCGGCCCCGACGGTGCACTGACAAGCCCTTCCCGTACTGTCGTTCCATGCCACGCCGCACCGCGACGATGCTCGCCTCCACGCTCATCCTGATCGCGCTGCTCTGCGTGGGCGTGCTGATCCCCGTGCCGTATTCGGAGATGTCTCCCGGCCCGACCGTGAACACCCTCGGCGACGCGCGTGGCGAACCCGTTCTGCACATCACCGGCCGCAAGACCTACCCGACGTCCGGGAACCTCAACATGACGACGGTCCGTGTCACCGGCGCGGACTACGACATGAACATCGTCGAGGCCGTCTACGGCTGGCTGGCCCACGACAGCGTGATCGTGCCGCACGACACCCTCTACCCGGACGGCAAGACGGAGGAGGAGTCGACGCAGGAGAATGCGGAGGAGTTCAGCCAGTCCCAGGAGAGCGCCAAGGTCGCGGCCCTCGAGGAACTGAAGATCCCCGTCACCTCACGCGTCGTGGTCTCCACCGTCGTCAAGGACAGCCCCGCCCAGGGCAAGCTGCACGCGGGCGACGTGATCAAGGCCGTCGACGGTACGGCGGTCAAGCAGCCCGAGGACGTCGCGAAGCTCGTCACCGAACACAAGCCCGGTGAGGACGTCGTGTTCACGATCATCCCCGCCAAGGCGGCGGCCGCGGCCGAGAAGGCCGGCAAGGAGCCGCGGGGCACGCGTGAGATCACCCTCACCACGCGGAAGGCCCCTTCGGAGGACCGCGCGATCGTCGGCATCCAGGCCGGGACCGACCACACGTTCCCGTTCGAGATCGACATCAAGCTCGCCGACGTCGGCGGCCCGAGCGCCGGGCTGATGTTCTCGCTGGGCATCATCGACAAGCTCACGCCCGGACAGCTGACGGGCGGGAAGTTCATCGCGGGCACCGGCACCATCGATGACAGCGGCAAGGTCGGGCCGATCGGCGGCATCAACATGAAGCTGGTCGGTGCGCGCGATGCCGGCGCCCGGTACTTCCTCACCCCGGACGACAACTGTGCCTCCGCGGCGGCCGACACCCCGAGCGGTCTGACCCTGGTGAGGGTGAAGACCCTCGACGACGCGAAGAAGTCGCTGGAGAAGATCCGCGCAGGGGATCCGGCAGGCCTGCCGAGCTGCTCGACAGGCTGAGCCGGTCCGCGCGACGGCAGGCTGATGCCGGCCCCCGCGCGACGGCAGGGGCCGGGACAGTTCCGCGGGACGGGACCAGCCGGGTTCCGCGGGACGGGACCAGCCCGCGGAACCGTGAGTTCTAGGCCTCGAAGGTGGCCGCGAGTGCCTCGGCAAGGCCCGGGACCAGGCCCGCACCGGTCAGGACCTCGGTCGGGGAGTCCTTCTCCCGCAGCCGCACAGCGGAGTCCCGCGCCCCGTCCCGCAGAACCGCCACGGTCATCCGGACCTCCTGCCGGTCCGGGTGCTTGGCGACCCACTTGGTCAGCTGGCTGTCGCTGAGGCCTTCCGGTACGGAGGCTTCGGCGGACGGCGGCAGCATCAGCCGCTCCACCGTCATGGCGCAGCCGACCACGGCGTCGGGCCAGGCGATCGTGGCGAGGAATTCGTCCAGGGCGGTGCCGTCGGGAAGCTCCTCCTGTTCGATAGGGGTGAAGGCCGCGGTGGTCGACGCGGCGTCGTCGAGACCGAGCTGGGCTGCGAGGCCCGGCTCGCTGGCGCGCAGCCTGGCGGTGTCGACGAGGGCGAACAGGCGGGCGGGCTGATCCCAGCCGAGGCCTGCGGCGTAGGCGTCGATTTCGAGTACGGCGACGGTGAGGGGGCTCGCGGCCATCGGAGGGCCTGAGGGGGAAACGTTGGGCATGGTCAATATCCTGCCTCCTTCCGCCCCGGGAACGGGAACTAGGTAAAGCCTCAGTAAGTTGCATAGGTGGGCTCTACGATCGCTGGGCCTGCTTCACACGACCGCGAACTTCGAGGTGCGCACGTTGGCTTTCCAGATGCCGGACCGCGGCGGAGGCCCGACCGGGCCACGGATCAGAGTCGGCCGCCCGTCCCGGCGCGTCCGTACCCTGCTCATGACACTGGGTGTCCTGGCGGTTCTCGCCATGGCCTTTGTCATGTTCGCCGGGTTCTGGACAGACTGGCTCTGGTATCGGTCGGTCGCGTATTCGTCCGTCTTCACCACCACCCTGTGGACCAAGATCGGGCTGTTCCTCGTCTTCGGACTGCTGATGGCCATCGCCGTCGGCGTGAACATCTGGCTCGCGCACCGGCTGAGGCCGCCGCTGAGCGCGATGTCGCTGGAGCAGCAGAGCCTGGACCGCTACCGGATGAGCGTCGCCCCGTACAAGAAGTGGGTGCTGCTCGCGATCACCGCTCTCGTCGGGCTGATCGCCGGAGCGTCCGCGTCGGGCCAGTGGCGTACGTGGCTGATGTACGTCAACGGCGTGCCGTTCGGGCAGAAGGACCCCCAGTTCAAGCTGGATGTGTCCTTCTACGCCTTCGACCTGCCGTGGTACCGCTTCATGCTCGGCTTCGGCTTCGCCGCTGCCGTGCTGTCGCTGATCGCCGCAGCGCTCACGCACTACCTGTACGGCGGGCTGCGGATCACCAGCCCCGGCGCACGGGCCACGGGTGCGGCCACCGGCCATCTCTCCGTGCTGCTCGGCATCTTCGTCTCGCTGAAAGCCGTGGCGTACTGGCTCGACCGGTACGGCCTCGCCGTGAAGTCGAGTGACTTCAAGGCCACGGACAACTGGACGGGCCTGAGGTACGTCGACGCCAACGCCTACCTTCCGGCGAAGACGATCCTCTTCTGCATCGCCGTCATCTGCGCCCTGCTGTTCTTCGCGACGCTCTGGCGGCGCACCTGGCAGCTGCCGGTGATCGGCTTCGGCCTGATGGTGCTCTCCGCGATCCTGATCGGCGGGCTCTACCCGGCGATCGTGCAGAAGTTCCAGGTCCAGCCGAACGAGCAGGCCAAGGAAGCACCGTTCATCCGGAAGAACATCGACGCGACCCGCGATGCCTACGACATCGACGACGCGAAGGTGGACGACTACTCGGGCAAGAGCACGACCACGGACGGCGCCAAGCTCCGGGCCGGTGCGGACGCCGCGGCCAGCTACCGCGTGATGGATCCGAACGTCGTCTCGCCGGCTTTCCAGCAGCTCCAGCAGAAGAGGAACTACTACCAGTTCCCCAAGACCCTGGACGTCGACCGCTACAAGGGAACCGACGGCAAGGAGCAGGACACCGTCATCGGCCTGCGCGAGCTCAACCTCGACGGCCTCCCCAAGCGGAACTGGATCAACGACCACTTCACGTACACGCACGGCTACGGCGCCATCGCGGCCCGGGGCACCACGACGGGCACCAACCCGGCGGGCTCCCCCGACTTCACGGAGTCGGGCCTGCCGACCACCGGTGAGCTGCCCAAGTACGAGCAGCGGATCTACTACGGCGAGAAGACCGAGCAGTACTCCATCGTCGGAGGACCCCAGAAGGAGCTCGACTACGAGGAGGACGGCGAGAAGACCACCAGCTACAAGGGCAACAGCGGGGTCAGTCTCGGCAACGCCTTCAACCGCGCCGCCTACGCCGTGTCCTTCAGCGAGCCGCAGATATTCTATTCCGGGGCCATCGGCGAGGGTTCGCGGATCCTGTACAACCGCACCCCCAAGGAGCGCGTCGAAGCGGTCGCCCCCTGGCTGACCATCGACGGGGACGCCTATCCGGCGGTCGTGGGCGGCAGGATCCAGTGGGTCGTCGACGCCTACACGACGACCAACGGCTACCCGTACGCATCGCGTACGACGCTCGGTGACACCACGGCGGACTCGCTGACCACCAACCAGCGCGCCGTCGTCGCCCAGCAGAACCAGGTCAACTACATCCGCAACTCGGTGAAGGCCACCGTCGACGCGTACGACGGCAAGGTCAAGCTCTACGAGTGGGACACCGAGGACCCGGTGCTCAAGACCTGGCGCAAGGCGTTCCCGGGAACCGTGAAGTCGCGGGGGGACATCCCGCAGGACCTGATGGACCATCTGCGCTACCCGCAGGACCTGTTCAAGGTCCAGCGGGAACTGCTCACGCGCTACCACGTCCAGGATCCCGCGCAGTTCTACAGCGGCAGTGACGCCTGGCAGGTTCCGGACGACCCCACCAACAAGGAGCCCGGGGCCGTTCCGCCGTACTACCTGAGCATGAAGATGCCAGGTCAGGACGCGCAGAAGTTCTCCCTGACCACGACGTTCACACCGAAGGGGCGGCCCGACCTCGGGGCGTTCATGGCGGTGGACGCGGACGCGGCCAGCGAGGACTACGGCACCATAAGGCTGTTGAGAGTCACCACCACGGTGAAGGGCCCGGGCCAGGTACAGAGTGAGCTCAACGGCAACGACGACGTCGCCGAGTTCGTGAGGAACCTCAAGGGCACCGACTCGGACATCGAGTACGGCAATCTGCTGACCGTGCCGCTGGATGGCGGCTTCCTCTACATCGAGCCGGTGTACACGCGCGGTGGCACGCAGAACTATCCGCTGCTGCGCAAGGTCGCCGCCTCGTACGGGTCGAAGATCGTCTTCGAGAACAGCCTCGGGGAGGCGCTCAACGCGGTCTTCGGTGTGGAGGAGTCCGATACGACCACCCCGCCGACGGAGCCCGACGAGCCACCGGGTGACACCACCGAACCGCCTGCCACCGGGGAGGCCGCTCTGAAGAAGGCCATCGCGGATGCGCAGAAGGCGTACACCGCGGGTGAGGCGGCCCTGAAGAAGAACGACTGGACCGCTTACGGCAAGGCGCAGGCGGACCTGCAGGACGCCCTCAGGCGAGCGGCGGCCGCCCAGCCCAAGGCCGCCGGCGGAGCCGACGCGGCGGACACGGCGGACACGGCGGCCAAGCCCGACACGGCCGACAAGGCCGATGAGAAGGGCGAGGACCAGGGCAGCTGAGAATGTTCCACCCCGCGTCGTGGTACGGTTTGAACACAACGACGCGGGGTGGAGCAGCTCGGTAGCTCGCTGGGCTCATAACCCAGAGGTCGCAGGTTCAAATCCTGTCCCCGCTACTGAAGACTGAGGCCCGGATCCTGAAAAGGATCCGGGCCTTCGTCGTGCCGTCGATCGTCGCCTCGGGCACTTTCTCAAGTTGTCGGTGCGAAGTGCGGTTCGCAGAGCACCAGTTGAGCTTGAACGTGTTTGACTTGTCTCTCTGTGGGCATGTCGACAAAACGCTGAAGTGACCTCACTGGCCGCGGTATACCAGGTGTACGCGGGTTGCAGGTGGTGCGACGATGGTATTTATGGGGGACAGGGCAACTCTGTTGGAGACAGGGCGGTTTGTGCAGCGACACGTCCGAAAGACGGAAAACGTGGCGGATGCGGTATTTGCCGCTGCCCTCGCCGAGGCCGCAGGCACCGCTGACGACACTTCCGCCGAGGACGCCGCCTACGCCACGGACACCACAGATACCACGGATCACGCCGAGATCGAGGCGCGACACCGTCGCGCGGCGGAGGCCGGCGACGCCGCGTCGATGAGCGTCCTCGGTGCGCTCCTGCTGCGCCGCGGCGACCTCGACGGTGCCGAGTCCTACCTGCGTGCCGCCACCGCCGAGGGCGACCGGGCCGCAGCCAACAACCTGGGCGTCCTCCTCCATCAGCGCGGGTACGCGGACGAGGCGGCCGGGTGGTGGCGCATCGCAGCCGTCGCCGGGTCCGCCGCCGCCGCGCACGCCCTCGGGCGCCATTTCCGGGAGTGCGGCGACGAGCCCGGGGCCGAGTACTGGCTGCGTCAGTCCGCCGAGCAGGGCCACGCGCTGGGCGCCTACGCCCTGGCCGACCTGCTCGAGCACCGGAGCGACGTGGGAGCCGAGCGCTGGCTGCGGGCTGCCGCCGAACAGGGTCACCGCGAGGCTGCGTACCGCCTCGCACGCATCCTGGAACGCAACGCTGTCGAGGAGCCGCAGGACGCCTTCGGCATGGGGCGGAGCGCCGGAACGGGCGCGCCGAGCGTTCTGGACGGCCGTGTCGCGACGGGGAAGAGCGACGGTCCCGTCGCGGGCCCGGCGTCCGGCCGGGTGGGCGAGGCCGAGCAGTGGTACCGGCAGGCTGCCGCCCGCGGTCACCGCCGTGCCGCCCTGCACCTCGGGGCCATCCTGGAGCAGCGCGGTGAGCTCAAGGATGCGGGCCGCTGGTACCTCACCGCGGCCAAGGACGGTGAGCCCCGCGCTGCCTGCGCCCTCGGTTTCCTGCTGCGCGACGCGGGCGACGAGGAGAGCGCGGCCGTGTGGTGGCTGCGCGCCGCCCAGGACGGCGACGGCAATGCCGCGAACGCCCTGGGGGCACTCCACGCGGCCCGCGGCGAGCAGCAGACCGCCGAGCGCTGGTACCGCGCCGCGATGGACGCGGGCGACGTCAACGGTGCGTACAACCTCGGCCTGCTCTGCGCGGCCCAGGACCGCACTCCGCAGGCCGAGCAGTGGTACCGCCGTGCCGCCTACGCAGGACATCGCGAGGCCGCCAACGCGCTGGCCGTGCTGCTGCTCCAGGCGGGCGACGGCAGCGGTGCCGAGCCGTGGTTCTCCAAGGCGGCCGAAGCGGGCAGTGTCGATGCGGCGTTCAACCTCGGCATCCTGCACGCCGGACGCGACGAGGACCGTACGGCGCTGAGCTGGTACCAGCGGGCGGCCGCCGCAGGGCACACGGATGCGGCGCTGCAGGTCGGCATGGCGCTGCTTCGCGACGGTGAGGAGCGGGAGGCCGAGCGCCATCTTCGCTGCGCTGCCGGTGGCGGCAGTGCGGAGGCGGCCTTCCGGCTGGCCGGCGTGCTCGATCTGCGCCAGCCGCCCCCGGGACCGCCCGGACTGGGCGAGCCGATGCCGGAGAAGACCGAGTGCGAGGAGTGGTACGAGCGCGCGGCCGAGCAGGGGCACCGCCGTGCCCAGGTCCGGGCCGGGATGCTCGCCGCGGCCCGCGGCGACATGGAGAGCGCCGCACGCTGGTACCGCGAGGCGGCCGAGTCGGGCAGCCGCAACGGGGCCTTCAACCTCGGCCTGCTGCTCGCCCGTGAGGGCAGCGAGCGCGAGGCGGCCCTGTGGTGGGGCCGCGCCGCGAACGACGGGCATGGCCGTGCCGCCCTGCGCCTCGCACTGCTCGCCGCTCGCCGGGGTGAGCTCACGGAGGGGCAGCGCTGGTGTGCCCGTGCCGTCGAACTCGGACCGGCGGAGGTGGCCGAGCGGGCCGCCCGGTTGCTCGAAGCGCTCCACCAGGAGCTCACCGCTTAACCGTGCGCTCCGGGGGCAAAGGTCTCCGCGGAAGGGATTTGCGCTGGTCGGCGGGGTCCCGTACTGTTGCACTCACAACGACGCGGGGTGGAGCAGCTCGGTAGCTCGCTGGGCTCATAACCCAGAGGTCGCAGGTTCAAATCCTGTCCCCGCTACTGAAGACTGAGGCCCGGATCCTGAAAAGGATCCGGGCCTCAGTCGTATGTCCGGTCGCACGCAGGGCAACAGAATCTTGCGCAACCGGGACCCGTGCGCGGCACAGTCCCGCACCCGGGGTCCCGCGCACAGGGGGCGGGACCGGTCCCGGCTCAGGCTGTGGCGGCACAGTTCGGGCAGACGCCCCGGTAGGTCACCTCGACGTTGGAGACGGTGAATCCGAAGCGCTCGGCGGCCGGCAGGTCGGCCAGCGGATCTCCCGACGGGTGCACGTCCCGGATGGCTCCGCACCGGGCGCACACCAGGTGGTGGTGAGGGCGATGAGCGTTCGGGTCGTACCGCTTGGCCCGGTGGTCGGTCGACACCTCGAGGACCTCGCCGAGGGACACCATCTCGCCGAGTGTGTTGTACACGGTGGCGCGGGAGATCTCCGGCAGCCGGCCGACAGCCCTCGCGTGCACCTCGTCCGCCGTCAGGTGCACGTGGTCCCCGTCAAGGACCTCGGCCACGACACGCCGCTGCGCCGTCATGCGCCAGCCGCGTCCACGAAGTCGTTCCAGGAGGTCACTCATGGGGTCAGCCTAACAGTGGGAGGGCTGAGTCCCGAATGGGTGTGATTTTGGATCCCTGCTTGACTTAGACAATGTCCATTGTAGGATCGAAAACGGCATCGGCCGAGGGGCAGGCTGCGCAGGGATCGAACTGTGCAGGACATGACGCAGGAGGCGCACGTGACGCAGGGACCGCTCACCACGGAGGCCGGCGCGCCGGTTGCCGACAACCAGAACAGCGAGACGGCCGGCCCGGGCGGACCGGTCCTCGTGCAGGACCAGGCGTTGCTCGAGAAGCTCGCCCACTTCAACCGTGAGCGCATCCCGGAGCGCATAGTGCACGCCCGCGGCGCAGGTGCGTACGGCACGTTCACGCTGACCCGCGACGTCTCGCAGTGGACGCGTGCGGCATTCCTTTCCGAGGTCGGCAAGCAGACCGAGACGTTCCTGCGCTTCTCCACCGTCGCGGGAAACCTCGGTTCCGCCGACGCGGTGCGCGACCCCCGCGGCTTCGCGCTGAAGTTCTACACCGAAGAGGGCAACTACGACCTCGTCGGCAACAACACCCCGGTGTTCTTCATCAAGGACGCCATCAAGTTCCCCGACTTCATCCACACCCAGAAGCGCGACCCGTACACCGGCTCGCAGGAGGCCGACAACGTCTGGGACTTCTGGGGTCTGTCGCCCGAGTCCACGCACCAGGTGACCTGGCTGTTCGGCGACCGCGGCATCCCGGCGACGCTGCGCCACATGAACGGGTACGGATCGCACACGTACCAGTGGAACAACGAGGCCGGCGAGGTCTTCTGGGTCAAGTACCACTTCAAGACCGACCAGGGCATCAAGAACCTCACCACCGACGAGGCCAACCGCCTCTCGGGAGTGGACCCGGACAGCCATCAGCGCGACCTGCGCGAGTCCATCGAGCGCGGCGAATTCCCGTCCTGGACGGTGCAGGTGCAGATCATGCCGGCGGCCGAGGCGGCGGACTACCGCTTCAACCCCTTCGACCTGACCAAGGTCTGGCCGCACGAGGACTACCCGCCGGTCGAGATCGGCAAGCTCGAGCTCAACCGCAACCCGGAGAGCATCTTCGCCGAGGTCGAGCAGTCCATCTTCAGCCCCGCGCACTTCGTGCCCGGCATCGGACCGTCCCCGGACAAGATGCTCCAGGGCCGCCTCTTCGCGTACGGCGACGCCCACCGCTACCGCGTCGGCATCAACGCAGACCACCTGCCGGTGAACCGCCCGCACGCCACCGAGGCGCGTACGAACAGCCGTGACGGCCATCTGTACGACGGCCGCCACAAGGGCACCAAGAACTACGAGCCGAACAGCTTCGGCGGTCCGGTCCAGACCGGCCGACCGCTGTGGGAGCCCCTTCCGGTCACCGGCGGTACAGGAAACCACGAGGCCCCGCGCCACGCCGAGGACAACGACTTCGTCCAGGCCGGAAACCTTTACCGGCTCTACTCCGAGGACGAGAAGGACCGGCTGATCGAGAACCTCGCCGGGTTCATCTCCAAGGTCTCGCGCGACGACATCGCCGAGCGCGCGATCAACAACTTCCGCCAGGCCGACGGTGACTTCGGCAAGCGGCTGGAAGCAGCGGTCCAGGTGCTGCGGGGCTGAGCCGTCGGACACGGGTGCGGGACGGGGCAGCAAATCCACTGCCCCGCCCCGCACTTCTGTGTGTGCTCGCGTCACAGGGTGAGCCGGTGCACGCCCCCTGGCCCGTGCAGACGTACAGCCGGCGGCCGTTCGTGGCCGGGCGGCTCATGACGCTGCGGGACCACGCCGCGGGACCTGCCGGGCCGAGCAGCGCCGCGCGACCGGAGGGATCCCGTGCGCGGGGGCCGGCCGGGCGTCGCCGATCGCTCAGCCGACCAGCTCCACCGGAGGACGCCCGGCCGGCGCCCAGCAGCGGATGATGTCGCGCACCGACACGATGCCGACCGGTCCGTCGTCGTCCAGCACGATCAGATGCCGGAAGCCGCCGTGCGTCATGGCTTCGGCGGCCTCCTCCAGGGTCCAGACGGGGGCGGCGAAGACCACATCGGTGGTGGTGTGGCTGGAGGCGGTCTCGACATCGGGGTTCTGGCCCGATCCGACCGCGTTGAGGATGTCGCGTTCGGTGAGAATGCCGAATCCGCAGGTGTCCGGGTCATGGACGACGGCTGCTCCGACACGGCGAACCGACATCAGCCGGGCGGCCTGGCGGAGGGTGTGGGTCGGGCCGATGGTGAGAACCACCGTGCTCATGGCGTCACGGACGAGCATGAAAGGAGCCACCTCCTTCGTGAAGCGACTACGTGAGCCGATTCACAAGTTCACAAGTAGGGGGACTCTCAGAGTCGCACTGTTGGGGGGCGGCAACAAGGGGTGGCGAAGACCGTTCGAGGGGCGTGCGGTGGTGCGGCACGCCCCTCGTGGTACCGGCGCGCCCACTCGGGCCCCCGGCATGGCTGCTCAGGCGGTGGACCGCCTCGGGAGGCCGGTCCCGCCCTGTCAGTAGCGCTGATTCAGATAACCCAGCAGTTCGTGGTGGAGCGTCCCGTTCGAAGCCGCGGCGTTGCCGCCGCCCGGACCGGGCACCCCGTCCAGGCTGGTGAACTGCCCGCCCGCCTCCTGGACGATGATCGCGTTCGCCGCCATGTCCCAGAGCGAGAGCTCCGGCTCGGCGCAGATGTCGACCGATCCCTCGGCAACCATCATGTACGGCCAGAAGTCCCCGTACCCGCGGGTGCGCCAGCAGGCCCGGGTCAGGTCCATGAAGCCGTCGAGCCGGCCCTGCTCCTCCCACCCGGTCAGCGAGGAGTAGGCGAGCGACGCGTCGGCGATGCGCTCCACCTTCGACACGTGCAGCCGGGTCGCGGAGGTCAGGCTGCGGCCGGAGAAGGCACCGGCTCCCTTCGCCGCCCACCAGCGCCGGTTCAGCGCGGGCGCGGACACCACGCCGACCACCGGCTGGAAGCCGTCCTCACCCGCTTCCATCAGCGAGATCAGCGTCGCCCAGACCGGCACACCGCGGACGTAGTTCTTCGTGCCGTCGATCGGGTCGATCACCCAGCGGCGCGGACCGGTCCCCTCGATGCCGTACTCCTCGCCCAGGATCGCGTCGCGTGGGCGGGCCCGATGGAGGTGGCCGCGGATCAGCTCCTCGGCGGCCTTGTCGGCCTCGCTCACCGGCGTCATGTCCGGCTTCGTCTCGACCTTGAGGTCCAGAGCCTTGAACCGGTCCATCGTCGTCGCGTCGGCGGCGTCCGCCAGCACGTGGGCGAGGCGCAGATCATCGTGGTAGTCGGGCATGCCGTCACAGTATCCACCGGCACCCGTCCGGGCTACACGGCCCCGCGCGCAGGAGCGCTGACGGGAAGGCCGATGCGGGCGCCGACGGGAAGCCGGTGCGCGGCCCCTTGACAGTGCGGGGGAGCGAGTCAACTCTGAATCGCAGATTCCCCGGCGTGGGAGGCAACGATGCCCGCAGCGCGAGAAGCCCTGCTGGACGCGGCACTGTCGGCGCTCTCCACGCTGCCGTGGACGGCGGTACGCATGGTCGACGTGGCAACCGCCGCCGGGGTCTCCCGGCAGACGCTCTACAACGAGTTCGGCAGCAAGGACGGCCTGGCCCGCGCCCTGATCCGGCGCGCGGCCGACGGTTATCTGGCCGGGGCGGAACGGGCCCTGCGCGCGCACGGGACCGCGGGAACGGGACCGGCGGAGCTCGCCCTCTGGACGGTGCGCGCCGCCCGGGCGAACGACCTGGTCAAGGCCCTGCTCACGGGATTCTGGGGAGATCGGTTACCCCGGCCGGTGGCTACCGGGCCGTCGCCGTCGTTCGTTCCGGCGCAACGCCGGGCCGATGCCGCGCTGCCGACGCCCACGGAGCTGCTCGCGCTCGTCCGGGACCGGGCCGTCGCCGCACTCCAGAGCTCTCCGCAGGATGCCGCGGAACTGGCGCTGACCTGCGAAATTGCGCTCCGTCTCGCCCTCTCCTACGCGATCGTGCCGGCGGTTCCCGCACCGTCCCCGGTCGGGGCGGACGCGGTGACGCTGGTGCGCGAGGCCCTGGCGCGGCACCCGGCACGCTGAAGCGCGGTGCGGTGGACGGGGGTGCACGGAAGCTCAGGTCGAGGAGCCCGACAGCTGCAGACCGATCACGCCGACGATCACCAGCGAGATCGAGATGAGCTTGAGCGTGGAGACCACGTCGTCGAGGAAGACCATCCCGTAGATCGCGGTGCCGGCCGCGCCGATGCCCGTCCACACCGCGTAGGCGGGGCCGACATCGAGCTTCTTCAGGGCCAGCGTCAGCAACCCGAAGCTTCCGAGTGCGAACACACAGAACGCGATCGTCGGCCACAGCCGGGTGAAGCCGTGCGAGAGCTTCAGACACACGGCGAAGCCGGTCTCCAGCAGTCCTGCGACCACGACCAGCAACCACGCCATCGTCAGGTGCCTCCCACGTAGGTGACTGCTTCGTCTCGCTTGACGCGATTATGCACTTACCAGTTGTGGGAGCTCGCAAACGTGCGCGAGTCGTGCGGGCCGACGCCCTTCAGTCCCCTTCGCGGCGCTCCCGGGTCGAGAGCAGCCGCCGCAGGGAGTCGAGCCGTGCGGGATCCGCGTGACCCTCCGAGACCCAGGCATCCAGGGCGCATTCGGGCTCCCGGTCGTCATGGGTGCAGCCGCGCGGGCAGTTCTCCGTACCCGGCTGCAGATCGGGGAACGCGTTGATGACCCGGGACGGGTCGACGTGGTGCAGCCCGAACGAACGGACACCCGGGGTGTCGACCACCCAGCCGCGGTCGTCCGGCAGCGGCAGCGCGAGCGCCGACGTGGTGGTGTGCCTGCCGCGGCCCGTGACGGCGTTGACCACGCCGGTCGTACGCCGCCGGTCCTTCGGCACCAGGGCGTTGACCAGGGTCGTCTTCCCGACTCCGGAGTGCCCGACGAACGCGGTCACCCGGTCGTTGAGCAGCTCCCGCACCCGGTCGGCCGCGTCACCGTTCTCCAGTTCCTCGCGGCTGGTCACGATGTACGGGACACCCAGCGGGGTGTACGCCTCCAGAAGCTTGTCCGGGGACGCCAGGTCGGACTTGGTCAGGACGAGGAGCGGGGTGAGCCCGCCGTCGTACGCCGCCACCAGACAGCGGTCGATCATCCGGGGGCGGGGTTCCGGGTCGGCGAGCGCGGTGACGATGGCCAGCTGATCGGCGTTGGCGACGACCACCCGTTCGTACGGATCGTCGTCGTCCGCCGTACGGCGCAGGACCGAGCGGCGCTCGCCGATGCGGACGATGCGGGCCAGGGTGTCCTTGTCGCCGGAGAGATCGCCGACGATGGAGACCATGTCTCCCACGACAGCGGCCTTGCGGCCCAGCTCACGGGCCTTCATCGCCATCACGGTGCGCCCGTCGACGAGGCAGGTGAGCCGGCCGCGGTCGACGGTGAGGACCATGCCGTCCTGGGCGTCCTCGTGCTTCGGGCGGGTGTGTGTGCGCGGGCGGTTGCCCTTGCGGTTGGGGCGGACGCGGATGTCGTCCTCGTCCGGGTTCTTTCCGTAGCGGCGCATGTCCTCAGACCCCACGCCTTCCCGGGGTCGCCCCGAGTGCTCCCGGCGATACGCCGACCGCTCCGGAGGGTTCACCGAGCATGCCGGCCCACATCTCGGGGAAGTCCGGCAGCGTCTTCGCCGTCGTACCGACGTTCTCGATCTCCACGCCCGCGACGGCGAGGCCGATGATCGCGCCCGCCGTCGCCATCCGGTGGTCGTCGTACGTGTGGAAGGTGCCGCCGTGCAGCGGGCGCGGCCGGATCCGCAGTCCGTCGGCGGTCTCGGTGACGTCGCCGCCGAGGCCGTTGATCTCCTTCGTCAGAGCGGCCAGCCGGTCCGTCTCGTGCAGGCGCAGATGGGCTACGCCGCTCAGCGTGGAGGGGGAGTCGGCGAGGGCGGCGAGGGCGGCGATGCCCGGGGTGAGTTCGCCGACCTCGCTCAGGTCGACGTCGATGCCGTGGATGCGGCCCGATCCCGTGAAGGTGAGGCCGCGCTCCGTCAGCTCGCAGCTGCCGCCCATCGCGGTGAAGATCTCGCGCAGCGCGTCACCCGGCTGGGTGGTGCGCAGCGGCCAGTCGGGGACCGTGACGCGGCCGCCGGTGACCAGTGCGGCCGCGAGGAACGGCTGGGCGTTGGACAGGTCCGGTTCGACGGTCAGGTCGCGGCCCAGCAGCGCGGAGGGGGAGACCCGCCAGACGTCGGGCTCGCCGCCTGTCTCCGGCTCGTCGACCTGGGCTCCGACCGCGCGCAGCATGTCGACGGTCATCCGGATGTGCGGCATCGAGGGCAGGGCCGAACCCGTGTGCCGTACCTCCACCCCCTGGTTGAAGCGGGGGGCCGACAGCAGCAGTGCGGAGACGAACTGGGAGGACGAGGAGGCGTCGATGGCCACCGGACCGCCGTCCAGCGCGCCCGCGCCGTGGACGGTCAGCGGCAGTGCCCCGCGCCCGTCGTCGTCGATCCGGGCGCCCAGCACCCGCAGTGCGTCGATCACGCCGTTCAGGGGACGCTCGTAGGAGCGGGGGTCGCCGTCGAAGTGGACCGGGCCGTCCGCCAGGCAGGCCACGGGTGGCAGGAAGCGCATGACCGTTCCCGCGTTGCCGACGTCGACCGAGGCGGGGCCGTGCAGGCCGGCCGGAATGACCCGCCACGCCTCGCCCGAACCGTCCGGGCCGACGCCCTCCTCGATTCCGACGCCCATCGCACGGAGCGCCTGTGCCATCAGAAGGGTGTCCCGGGAACGCAGTGGGCGGCGCAGCCAGCCCGGCTCGGAGGAGAGGGAGGCGAGGACGAGGGCGCGGTTGGTGACCGATTTCGAGCCGGGCACGGTGACGGTCGCGTCGACGGCTCCGCCGGCAAGCGGGGCGGGCCAGAGGGCGGGGTGCACGGAACTTTCGGTCATGGCCCTCACTTTAGTGGCACACCGCAAACCCAGATCCCGATCAAATGGGACGAAATAGTGATGTAACGCAAGGGTGGTACACACGACGGGGCGCTCCGGGCCGTCACAGGCCGAGCAGCCAGCGTCCGCCGCCGATCAGTGAGCAGAGCGACACCGCGTGGAAGAGGAAGAGCCATATCGCGGCCGGTGCGTGCGTCAGCCTGGAGAGCTGGTCGGCGTCGGAGTCCGGCGCACCGCCGTGCCGTCGCTTGGACTGCAGCTCGAACGCCGGGCGCACTCCGCCGAGCAGGAGGAACCAGACCACGGTGTACGCGAACGCCGACTGGACGGCGGCCGACGTCAGCCAGGACACCAGCAGGAAGGCCGCACCCGTGAGGATGACGGTCAGCGCCCCGTACAGATTGCGGATCATCACCAGCATCACCGCGAGCAGCGCGGTCGCCAGCCACAGGAGCAGGGTGATCCGGCCGTTGGTGAGCAGCCAGGCACCGCCCAGCCCCAGCAGCGGAGGCGCGGTGTACCCGGCCGCCGCCGTGAGGATCATGCCGGCCCCGGTCGGCTTGCCGCGGCTCACGGTCAGCCCGCTGGTGTCGGAGTGCAGCCGGATCCCGGAGAGCTGCCGGCCGGTGAGCAGGGCCACCAGTCCGTGGCCGCCCTCGTGCGCGATGGTGATCGCGTTCCGGGAGAGCCGCCATATGAAGTTCGGTACGACGGCGATGAGCGCCACCGTGGCCGTCACGACCACGAGCCACTGCTCGGGCGCGGGCTGGGTGCCGAAGACGCGATCCCACAGATCGCCCAGTTCGGTGCTGTCCATGGTGCGCGCGGCTCCTTGAGGTACTTGAGGTATTCGGCGTCCACTCGGCATGACGGTCGTGGCAGTCTGGCACTTATGTGCGGACGGTATGCAGCGAGTCGGCGGCCCGAGGACCTGACCGGACTCTTCGGGGTCGAGAAGTGGGAACCCACCGAAACCCTGGAGCCCGACTGGAACGTGGCGCCGACCAAAGAGGTCTATGCGGTTCTGGAGCGTCCTGTGAAGGACGCAGACGACCGGCGTCCGGTTCGCCAGCTGCGCACTCTGAAGTGGGGCCTCGTACCGTCCTGGTCGAAGTCTCCCGAAGGAGGCGCCCGCATGATCAACGCCCGCGCGGAGACCGTCCACGAGAAGCCCTCCTTCCGCCGCCCCTTCGTGTCGAGGCGCTGCATCCTTCCCGCGGACGGCTACTACGAGTGGGTCACCGGCGCCGACGAGCGGCAGCTGGAGGAGACAGGGAAGCGGAAACGCCCCCGTAAGCAGCCCTACTTCGTCACACCGGCGGACGGTGCGGTCTTCGCGATGGCGGGTCTGTACGAGTTCTGGCGGGACCGGACCCTGCCCGACGACCATCCGCAGTCCTGGTGGGTGACCTGCTCCGTGATCACGACGGAGGCGGAGACGTCCCCGCTGGCCGTGGCCCCCGCCGAGGGGCCCGCCGCGCTCGCCGACATCCACCCCCGGATGCCCCTGATGCTCACCCCCGACCGCTGGGACGACTGGCTCGACCCGGCGCGTACCGACATCGCGGAGCTGAAGGCCCTGCTGGCACCGCCGCCCGGAGGGCTCATGCGCGCCTACCCGGTGGCCACCGCGGTCAGCAATGTCCGCAACAACGGCCCGGAACTGCTGGAGGAGCTGGCCGCGCCGGAGGTGAGCACGCTCTTCTGACCCGTCAGGATGGTCCCGTGACCCGTGCAGAGACAGCGCAGTGGACCGAGACGGTCGATACGGAAGCCGGAGTGGCCAGGATCACCTGGCGGTCCGCGGAGGACGCCCGGCTGGTGCTCGCAGTCGGCCACGGAGCGGGCGGTGGCATCGAGGCCCGCGATCTCCAGGCCCTCGCCGCCGTGCTCCCCGGCCGCCGGGTGAGCGTCGCCCTGGTGGAGCAGCCCTGGCGGGTGGCGGGGAAGAAGCTCGCGCCCGCTCCCCGGACCCTGGACACGGGCTGGCGCGGGCTGTGGCCCGCGCTGGCCGTCCCGGGGCTGCCCGTCGTCGCCGGGGGGCGCAGCGCGGGGGCACGGGTGGCCTGCCGTACGGCGACGGAGCTAGGTGCCCACGCGGTGCTCGCGCTGAGCTTTCCGCTGCACCCGCCGGGCAGACCGGAGAAGTCCCGCAAGGACGAACTGCTGGGGGCAGGCGTACCCGTCCTGGTCGTGCAGGGCGGGCGCGACCCGTTCGGACGCGCCGAGGAATTTCCTCCGGGGGAGCACACGTTCGTCGAGGTGCCGTACGGGGACCACGGTTTCGCCGTGCCCAAGAAGGCCCCCCTGACCCAGGATCAGGCCATGGAGCTCCTGACCGGCGCGACGGCCGAATGGCTGGGCGGACTCCCCTAGCCGCGCGGCTCCGGGCCGCATCCCAGGCACCGGCGGGGCCCCGGGAATGCGGCGTGCGGGGCCGCTGTTGTTCGGGACGTCGGTACAAGAATGTCCTACGTGGAGAGGGAGTCCGTCGCATGGGTTCGACCATCTGCCCGCGCCGCTCGAACACCGCTGACCTGGAGTGGACGGTCCTTCACGCGGCCACGACCACTCCCGAGCGCGCCGTGAGCGGACCGGATCGACAGCCCGCGTCGAAGCAAGGTCGACTATTCTCCGAGGCGAGCGGGTCCGGTTTCGGTTCCGCCACATCGTTGGAGGAGGTGGGTCCGGTCACTGGGACCGACACAGGGACCGACGACGGCCGTGCGGAGGAGACGACCGCCGAGCGCAACGCGCGCTTCGAGCGGGACGCCCTCGGATTTCTCGACCAGATGTACTCGGCCGCGCTGCGCATGACGCGCAACCCCGCCGATGCCGAGGACCTGGTCCAGGAGACGTACGCCAAGGCGTACGGCTCCTTCCACCAGTTCCGTGAGGGCACGAACCTCAAGGCGTGGATGTACCGCATCCTCACGAACACGTTCATCAACTCGTACCGCAAGAAGCAGCGTGAACCCCAGCGGAGTGCCGCCGAGGAGATCGAGGACTGGCAGCTGGCGCGTGCCGAGTCGCACATGTCCACCGGTCTGCGCTCGGCGGAGTCCCAGGCGCTGGACCACCTGCCGGACTCCGATGTGAAGTCAGCGCTGCAGTCGATCCCCGAAGAGTTCCGCATCGCCGTGTATCTCGCCGACGTAGAGGGCTTTGCGTACAAGGAGATCGCGGACATCATGGGGACCCCCATCGGTACGGTGATGTCCCGCCTGCACCGGGGACGCCGTCAGCTGCGCGGCATGCTGGAGGACTACGCGCGTGAGCGCGGGCTCGTCCCGGCCGGTGCCGGTGAGTCGGACGACAGGAAAGGCTCGACCTCATGAGCTGCGGAGAGCCGCACGAGACGGATTGCTCAGAGGTTCTCGATCATCTCTATGAGTTCCTCGACCATGAGATGCCCGAGGGCGACTGCACCAAGTTCGAGGTGCACTTCGAGGAGTGCTCCCCGTGCCTCGAGAAGTACGGCCTGGAGCAGGCCGTGAAGAAGCTGGTGAAGCGCTGCTGCGGTCAGGACGACGTCCCGACCGATCTGCGCTCGAAGGTGATGGGGCGGATCGACCTGATCCGTTCGGGGCAGGCCGTCCCGGAGCAGGACGTCGCGATGGGCGGGGCCGAACGGCCCGCCACCGCCGAGTGACAGCGGCCGTCCGGCGCCGCCCTCACGCGCCCCTTGCCGAGTGCCTGAACCCCTGCGGCGTCACCCGAATGTGCTAATCCCGCCCATCGGGGCCCTTGCCCACGTCCAACTCGCTAGCCTGGCGCCTTCATTGACCAGGCTGGGGGCGGGCGGTACGGGTGAGGAGCACACCGGGGGCGGCGCGCGCCTACATTCTGGCCGCGCTGATCTGCTCCGTTCTCTGCGCCCTGCCGGCGCTGGCCCCCGGGGCGGGCACCCCCTGGGGCACGCTCGCCCTTCTCACGGCGCTCTACCTGGGCTGTGAGCTGCCCGGGCGCTGCCCCTTCCTCGGCAGCTCCGTCCCGGTCACCGCCGGATCGTTCTTCCCCCTGCTGCTCGCCGCCGCCTTCCTCCTGCCCCCCGCTGCCGCCGTCATGGTCGCGATACCGGGGTCGCTGGCAGGCCGCGTCGAACAGCCGCCGGCGGCCGCCCGCCGCGTCTGGCGGGCCGCACAGCTCTCCCTCGCGGTGTGGGCGGCCTCGTCGGTCCACACCGCGCTCAAGGGCCCGGTCACACTCGGTGGCCCCGGCGGCGGTGCGGTGCCGGACCTCCCGTACGCCCTGTTACCCGCCTGCGCCGCGGCTCTCGTCTTCAGCCTCGTCCTGGCCGCCCTGGACGGGGGCATCCTCGCCGCGGCCGAGCGCGTGCCGCTGCGGCACGCCTGGCGCGGACTGCCGGCGAGCTCACTGGGGCCGCATCTGGTGCACGCGCCGGCCGGGCTGATGATGGCCGTCCTCTGGCGCAGTTCGTACGGGCCGGTGTCGGCGCTCGTCGTCCTGCTGCCGATGTACATCTCCTGCTGGGTGTTCGCCCAGTACCACCGCAGGCACGCCGCCCACCGCGCCACCATCCGGGCGCTGGTCCAGGCCGTCGACATCAAGGACACGTACACCCGCGGGCACAGTGAGCGGGTGGGGCTGGCCTCCGAGCTGATCGCCCGTGAGCTCGGCATGGAGGAGGAGCGCATGGAGGCGCTCCGCTTCGCCGGGATCCTGCACGATGTCGGCAAGCTGGGCGTGCCGACGCGGGTGTTGCGGAAGGACGGGCCGCTGACCCCGGAGGAGCGCCGGGTCATCGAGCTGCATCCGGAGTACGGGCACGAGATCGTCCGGGGCATCGGCTTCCTCGACGAGGCGCGAGCCGCGATCCTGCACCACCACGAACGTCTCGACGGCAGCGGCTATCCGTACGGTCTCACCGGCGACGAGATCCCCGAGTTCGCCCGGGTCGTGGCCGTCGCCGACGCCTTCGACGCGATGACCTCGACCCGTTCCTACCGGCGTGGACGCCCGGTTCCGGCGGCGGTGGAGGAGCTGGAGCGCTGCGCGGGCAGCCAGTTCGACCCGCGGATGGTGCGGGCCCTCGCGAGGGCCGTGGACCTGCACGGCTGGTCCTCGGCGGCCGGCGCGGTCACCTCGGACGAGGAGACGTTCGGTGTGCCCCGTCAGCGGTCGGGGAAGCCGCCGTCCGCCGCCGGTACCGCGGACCGGCACGGACGGCTCCGGTGAGCCTGATCAGCCGCCCTTCGCTGCCCCCGGCCGTCCTCGCCGTCCGCGGCGCCGCGCTCGCCCTCGCCGTCGTCGCGCTCGGCCACACCCTGTGGAACGGTGTCGTCGCACCCGGGCACGCGCTCGCCTTCGGAGTCCTCGTCACCGTGGGCGAGCTGGCCCGCTGGGGCGCCCTGCCGGGCGAGCGGGAGCCCGCGCCCCTCGGCGCGGCCGGAGCGCTCGCGTACGCGCTGCTCGGACGCAGCGCCGGGGAGCCCAGCGCGCACGGCGCCCTTCAGGTGATCACCGTGGTCGCCGCGGCGCAGCTGCTCGCCTCGGTGCCCCAGCTGGCGCGCGGCAGCGGCCCGGGACCCGACCGGGTGGCCCGCCGCATCCTGGCCGTCGCCTTCGCCGCGGTGTGTTTCCAGCCGCTCTCGAACTCGGGGCGGGCCACGCTCTGGCTCGGCGAAGGACCGTACGTCGCGCTCTTCCTGCTCCTGCTGCTGGTCCTCACCGCCCTGTGCGACGCCGTCCTGGCCGCCCTGCTGCTGCACTCCCGCACCCGGTACCCGTTCGGACCCCTGCTCCGTGAGGAGCTCCGCGCCCTCAGCGGCATCGGTTCGGCGGTCTGTGCGACCGGTGCCGTCATGGCGCTCGGCGTCGCCGTCGGCGGGCTCTGGGCGCTGCCCGTCCTGTGTGTCCCGCTGCTGCTCACCCAGGTGTCCTTCCGCCGGTACGCCGCCGTGCGCACGACCTACCACCAGACGATCACCTCGCTGGCCCGGTCCACGGAGATCGCCGGGTACACCCAGCACGGCCATGCCCGCAGGGTCGCCGAGCTCTCCACCGCCGTCGGGAGGGAGCTCGGCCTGGCCGGCCCCGAGCTGACCGTCCTGGAGTACGCGGCACTGATGCACGACATCGGCCAGCTCTCTCTCGTCGATCCGGTGCCCGAGGGCGCGACCGCGGGTCTGCCGCTCGCCGAGCAGCGCCGGATCGCGCTGCTCGGCGGCGCCGTGGTCAGGCAGACCGGGGTGGACACCGAGGTGGCGGTGGTCGTGGAGCAGCAGGCCGATCCGTACCGGGAACAGCCGATTGCGGCCAGGATCGTCCGCACGGTCAATGCGTACGAGGACCTGTGCGGGGAAGGCGTCAGTGGTCCCCTGGGGGCGCTGGAGCAGCTCAGGCTCGGTACCGGCCGCGACTACCAGCCGCGGGTGGTCGAGGCGCTGGCCAGAGTCCTGGCACGAGGCGGTCTGACCTCGGTCCGGTCTGGGTAACCCATGGGTAATGAGCGAGCGTCCGGCCGGGCATGGTTGGATGCGAAGGAGAGCGGAAAACGAGGGTGTCCAGTCGGGACAGGCGGGAATCGTGAGGATCTTCGGGAAGGTACGGCATCGGCCATCCGCCTCTTGGCGGCAGGCCACGGACCGCGCGTTCACGCTGATCGGCGACGGCCGGTACGAGGACGCGGGGGCGCTGCTGACGCGCGCGGCGGATCTGGAGCCCTGGCTCTCGGAGTCCTGGTTCAATCTGGCGCTGCTGCACAAGTTCCGCCACGACTGGGAACAGGCCAGAGCGGCGGGCCTGCGTGCCGTCGCCCTGCTCGACAGGGAGTCCGGTGCCCCCGACTGGTGGAACGTCGGGATCGCGGCCACCGCGCTGCAGGACTGGCCCCTGGCACGCCGGGCCTGGCAGGCGTACGGCCTGAAGGTGCCGGGCAGCGGCCAGTACAACGCGGCGGCCAACACCGAGCCGACGGGCATGGAGCTGGGCAGCGCGGCGGTACGGCTTTCGCCCGAGGGCGAGGCCGAGGTCGTCTGGGGCCGCAGGCTCGATCCCGCGCGGATGGAAGTGCTGTCGATCCCGCTGCCGTCCTCGGGCCGGCGCTGGGGCGAGGTCGTCCTGCACGACGGGGTCCCGCACGGCGAGCGGATCACGGCGGCAGGCCCGTCCTACCCCGTGTTCGACGAGATCGAGCTGTGGGCGCCCTCTCCCGTACCCACCTGGGTGGTGCTCCTGGAAGCCGCCGAGGAGGCCGACCGCGACGCGCTGGAGCAGCTCGCGTCCGATGCCGGGTTCGCGGCGGAGGACTGGTCGTCCTCCGTTCGGCTCCTGTGCCGGGCCTGTTCGGAGAGCCCGATGGAGAGCGACGAGGGCGACGGGGAGCACCTGGACCCGCACGACCACAGCGAACCGGGCCACCCGGGCCCACTGGGTCACCGTACGGCGGGCGACCTCTGGGTTCCGGAGCGTGAGTGCGGGATAGCGGCGCCGGCCGGGCTCGTGCGCGGGCTGCTGGACAGCTGGGTCGCGGACAGTCCGGACAGCCGTGAGTGGCGCGATCTGGAAGAAGTCTGCTGACCGGTGCCCGTAGGCTGTACGGGCACCGATTCCGGTGCGGTTCTCACTGGTTTCAGGTTTGCAGGAAGGCGTACGGCGGACATGTCGCAGCAGGAGACGGACGAGCAGGTCGGCGTGGACGACGAGGGATTCCTCGTGGACACCGAGGACTGTGAGGCGCGCGAGGCGGCGTACCGCGAGCGCGGCACCTCCCGTCCGATCACGGTCGTGGGCAATCCGGTGCTCCACAAGGAGTGCAGAGACGTCACGGAGTTCGGCGACGAGCTCGCACAGCTGATCGACGACATGTTCGCCAGCCAGCGGACGGCCGAGGGCGTGGGCCTGGCCGCCAACCAGATCGGTGTGGACCTCAAGGTCTTCGTCTACGACTGCCCGGACGACGACGGCGTGCGGCACGTCGGTGCGATCTGCAACCCGGTGCTCGAGGAGCTGGCGCCGGAGGAGCGCATCCTCGACGACTCCAACGAGGGCTGCCTCTCGGTCCCGACGGCGTACGCCGCACTGGCCCGCCCGGACTACGCGGTGGTGCGCGGCCAGGATGCCCAGGGCAACGCGGTGAAGGTGCGGGGCAGCGGGTACTTCGCACGCTGCCTCCAGCACGAGACGGACCACCTGTACGGGTACCTGTACATCGACCGGCTCTCGAAGCGGGACCGCAAGGACGCGCTTCGACAGATGGAAGAGGGCACGCCGCGCTACGAGGTCGTCGCGAACGGCTGAGCCGTCCCCCGGGTCGTGGCCCTGCTGCCGGTGAGCCGGCGGCAGGGCCTTCTTCTTTGCCCGGCAGCTGGTGTTCAACTGTCAACCAGTGTTTCTCCAGGGGTAGTTGACGCGCGTCGACTCGTCCGACAGGCTCACCCCTACACCTCACCGTGGTTGGGAGAACCCCATGATCAGACGTACCGCACATCTACTGCTCGGACTTGTCATGACCATGGCCTTCGCTGTGGGCGGGGCCATCGTCACCGCAGGCCCCGCGCAGGCCGACGGCTGTTACACGTGGACCCGCACACTGTCGTCCGGAGCCTCCGGAGCCGACGTCACCCAGCTCCAGATCCGGGTGTCCGGCTACCCGGGATACAACTCCGTACTCGCCATCGACGGCTCGTACGGCCCCGCGACCACGGCCGCCGTCAAGCGCTTCCAGTCGGCCTACGGCCTCGCCGCGGACGGCATCGCGGGACCGGCCACGCAGTCCAAGCTCTACGCGCTCCAGGACGACGACTGCACCCCGATCCACTTCACCTACCCCGAGCTCAACAAGTGCAACAGCACCTGGGCCGGCGGGGCGGTGGCCGCCGGCACCGCCAAGGCCAACGCGCTGAGCTCCATGTGGAAGCTGGAGGCACTGCGGCACGCACTCGGTGACCAGTCCATCCGTGTCACCAGCGGCTTCCGGTCGACCTCCTGCAACTCCGCGGTCGGCGGGGCGACGAACAGCCGTCATCTGTACGGTGACGCGGTCGACCTCGGCTCCGGACCGCACTCGCTGTGCACCATCGCCCAGCAGGCCCGCAACCACGGGTTCAACGGGATCCTCGGCCCGGGCTACGCCGGGCACAGCGACCACATCCACGTGAACCAGGGGCCGAGCCACTTCTGGTCGGCCTCCCAGTGCGGCATCTGATCGCACACGCACCGCTGCCGTGCCCCGTCCGGGAACGAGTCATCTCCCGGGCGGGGCACCGCCGTTCGCGGCTCAGGCCGCGTCGATCACGGCCGCGGGACCCCGGAAGGTGCGGCGGTAGGCGTTCGGCGTCGTTCCCAGCGAGCGCACGAACTGATGACGCAGCGCCGCAGCGTTCCCGAAGCCGGTCCGCCCGGCGATCGTGTCCATGGTCTCGTCCGAAGTCTCCAGTAGGTGCTGCGCCAGCAGCACGCGCTGCCGCAGCAGCCAGCGGTACGGGGTGGTGCCCGTCTCCTGCTGGAAGCGGCGCGCGAACGTGCGGGGCGACATGTGCGACTGCGCGGCCAGCTGCTCGACGGTCATCTCCTGGTCGAGGTGGGCCTCCATCCAGGCGAGCGTGTCCCCGACCGTGTCGCACCGGGTGCGGGGCAGCGGGCGCTTGATGTACTGGGCCTGGCCGCCGTCCCGGTGCGGCGGCACCACCATGCGGCGGGCGATGGCGTTGGCGACGGCCGGCCCGTGCGCCTGGCGGACCAGGTGCAGACAGGCGTCGATCCCCGCCGCCGTGCCCGCCGACGAGATGACCGGGCCCTCGTCCACATAGAGAACGTCCGGCTCCACGATCGCCTTCGGGAAGCGACGGGCCAGTTCCGCCGCATGGCGCCAGTGGGTGGTGCAGCGGCGGCCGTCCAGCAGTCCGGCCGCACCGAGGACGTACGCGCCGGAGCAGACGCTCAGCACCCGCGCTCCCCGCTCGACGGCCCGGCGCAGGGCGTCCAGGACCTCCTCGGGGTACTCCCGCTCCATGAAGTGGCTGCCCGCCGGCACGGCGATGAGGTCGGCCTCCTCCAGCCGGTCCAGCCCGTACGGCGTGCTGATGGTGAACCCGGCGTGCGTCCGCAGGACCGGGCCCTCGGCGGAGACGACCGCGAAGTCGTGGACCGGCAGCCCCTCGTCGGAGCGGTCGAGTCCGAACACCTCGCACAGCACGCCGAGTTCGAACGGGTGGACCTCGTCGAGCAGCAGAGCGGCGACATTCTTCAGCATGCCGACAGTGTGGCAGTAATTCGATGCTCTATGACAGTCCTGCCACTGACCGAATCCGCTCTCACGGACGACAGTGGAGCCATGAACACATTCCTGAGCTACCTGGCCACAGCCGCACTCCTCGCCTTCGTCCTGCTGCCCGCGCTCGCCGGGCTCGCACGGGAGCGCCGGATCGACCGCGAGCTGCGGGACGCGCAACGGCGGCGGACCGCGCAGCCCCCGGAAACGGCAGGCGCCGCGCAGCCGGTCACGGCCACGCGGCGCCCGTTCGCCGGAAGTCCGGCGACGACCTGAGGTCTTGCGTCGGACCCTAGAAGTCGTCGTCGAAGCCGACCGAGCCCTCCACCGCCACCTGGTACGCGGAGGGCCGGCGCTCGAAGAAGTTCGTCAGCTCCTGGACGCCCTGCAGTTCCATGAACGAGAAGGGGTTCTCGGAGCCGTAGAGCGGCGGGAAACCGAGCCGGGTGAGCCGCTGGTCGGCGACACACTCCAGGTACTGGCGCATCGACTCCGTGTTCATGCCGGGCAGGCCCTCGCCGCACAGGTCGCGGCCGAACTGCAGCTCCGCCTCGACGGCCTCCTTCAGCATGTCGGTGACCTGCTGCCGGAGGGCGTCGTCGAAGAGCTCCGGCTCCTCCTTGCGGACGGTGTCCACGACCTCGAAGGCGAAGTTCATGTGCATCGTCTCGTCACGGAACACCCAGTTGGTGCCCGTGGCCAGGCCGTGCAGCAGGCCGCGTGAGCGGAACCAGTAGACGTACGCGAACGCGCCGTAGAAGAACAGCCCCTCGATGCACGCCGCGAAGCAGATCAGATTCAGCAGGAAGCGGCGGCGGTCGGCCTGCGTCTCCAGGCGGTCGAGCTTCTCGACCTCGTTGATCCACTTGAAGCAGAACTGGGCCTTCTCGCGGATGGAGGGGATCTCCTCGACCGCGTCGAACGCTGCGGCACGGTCCTCCGGATCGGGCAGATACGTGTCGAGCAGCGTCAGATAGAACTGGACGTGCACCGCCTCCTCGAACAGCTGACGCGACAGGTACAGCCGCGCCTCCGGGGAGTTGATGTGCTTGTACAGCGTCAGCACCAGGTTGTTGGAGACGATCGAGTCACCGGTCGCGAAGAACGCGACGAGCCGGCCGATCATGTGCTGCTCGCCGGGGGAGAGCTTGGCCAGATCGGAGACGTCGGAGTGGAGGTCGACCTCCTCCACCGTCCAGGTGTTCTTGATCGCGTCCCGGTAGCGCTCGTAGAAGTCCGGGTAGCGCATGGGGCGCAGAGTCAGCTCGAAGCCCGGGTCGAGCAGGTTCTTGGTGGTGTCGGAGCTCATTACTGGCAGGCCTCGCAGGACTCGGGGTTTTCGAGCGAGCAGGCGATGGCGTCCGCGTCGGGCGCCGAAGCCTGCTGTACGGGAATGGGCGCGGCGGCAGCAGCGGTCCCGGACGCCGCACGGGCGATCCGGGTCGCCGGACGCGAGCGCAGGTAGTACGTCGTCTTCAGCCCCTGCTTCCAGGCGTACGCGTACATCGAGGAGAGCTTGCCGATCGTCGGCGTCTCCAGGAACAGGTTCAGCGACTGGCTCTGGTCGAGGAACGGCGTACGGGCCGCCGCCATGTCGATCAGACCGCGCTGCGGGATCTCCCACGCCGTGCGGTACAGCGCACGCACCTCCTCGGGAATCCAGGCGAAGCCCTGCACCGAGCCGCTCGCCTCGCGCAGTGCCTCCCGGGTCCGCGCGTCCCACACGCCGAGCTTCTTCAGCTCGTCCACCAGGTAGGCGTTGACCTGGAGGAACTCCCCGCTGAGCGTCTCGCGCTTGAAGAGGTTGGAGACCTGCGGCTCGATGCACTCGTACACACCGGCGATCGAGGCGATCGTCGCCGTCGGCGCGATGGCGAGCAGCAGCGAGTTGCGCATCCCGGTCTTCGCGATCCGGCCACGCAGTGCGTCCCAGCGCTCGGGCCAGTTCAGCTCGGTGTCGTAGTGGTCGGGGTGCAGTACACCGCGGGCGGCGCGCGTCTCGGACCAGGCGGGCAGCGGGCCCGAGCGCTCCGCGAGGTCGCACGACGCCTCGTAGGCGGCCAGCATGATCCGCTCGGAGATCCTCGTGGAGAGCGCGCGGGCCTCGGGGGAGTCGAAGGGCAGCCGCAGCTGGAAGAAGACGTCCTGCAGGCCCATCGCGCCCAGGCCCACCGGGCGCCAGCGGGCGTTGGAGCGCCCGGCCTGCTCGGTCGGGTAGAAGTTGATGTCCACCACGCGGTCGAGGAAGGTCACGGCGGTACGGACCGTGGCGTCCAGCCGCTCCCAGTCCATCTCCCCGCCGACGACGAACGCGCCGAGGTTGACCGAACCCAGATTGCAGACGGCCGTCTCGCCGTCGTCGGTGACCTCGAGGATCTCCGTGCACAGGTTCGACGAGTGCACGACTCTCCCCGGCTCGGCGGTCTGGTTCGCGGTCCGGTTGGAGGCGTCCTTGAACGTCATCCAGCCCTGACCGGTCTGTGCGAGCGTCCGCATCATCCGCCCGTACAGCTCACGGGCGGGCATCGTCCTGCGGGCCAGGCCCTTGGCCTCCGCCGCACGGTACGCGGCATCGAACTCGTCGCCCCACAGGTCGACCAGCTCGGGGGTGTCGGCAGGGGAGAACAGCGACCACTCGGTGTCCGCGTCGACGCGGCGCATGAACTCGTCGGGGATCCAGTGCGCCAGATTCAGGTTGTGCGTGCGGCGCTGGTCCTCACCCGTGTTGTCCCGCAGCTCCAGGAACTCCTCGATGTCCGCGTGCCAGGTCTCCAGGTAGACGGCGGCGGCGCCCTTGCGGCGGCCCCCCTGGTTGACCGCGGCGACGGAGGCGTCGAGCGTCTTCAGGAACGGAACGATGCCGTTGGAGTGCCCGTTGGTGCCACGGATCAGCGAACCCCGGGCGCGGATCCGGGAGTACGAGAGACCGATGCCCCCGGCGTGCTTGGACAGCCGTGCCACCTGGTGGTAGCGGTCGTAGATCGAGTCGAGCTCGTCCAGCGGGGAGTCCAGCAGATAGCAGGAGGACATCTGCGGGTGCCGGGTACCGGAGTTGAACAGGGTGGGCGAGGAGGGAAGGTAGTCGAGCCGGCTCATCAGCCCGTACAGCGAGGCGACTTCGTCCAGGGCGCGCTCGGAGGTGTCCTCGGCGAGGCCCGCGGCCACCCGGAGCATGAAGTGCTGCGGGGTCTCGATGACCTGGCGGGTGAGCGGATGGCGCAGCAGGTAGCGGCTGAACAGCGTCCGGAGCCCGAAGTAGCCGAAGCGGTCGTCGGCGCCGTCGGTGAGCGCCTGCCCGGCCAGCGCGTCGAGGGCGTCCGCGTGCAGCGTGACGAACTCCGCCGTACGGTCGGCGATCAGGCCCTCGCGGTGGCCGACGGCAACCGAGGCGGAGAACGACACGGCGCCCTGGCCGGCGGCCTCGTCCGCGATGGTGCGGGTGAGGAGCCGTGCGGCGAGCCGGGAGTAGGCGGGGTCCTCGGAGATCAGGCCCGCGGCGGCCTCGGTGGCCAGCGAGCGCAGCTCGGCCTCGTCCGACCGGGCGTTGCGGCCGCGCAGCGCGGCGGCGGCGACCCGTCCCGGGTCGGTGTCGGGCAGATCGACGGTGAGGTCGGTCAGGGTCCGCAGCAGTGCGGTCCCGGGCCCGTCGGGCGTGGCGTGCGCGGACTCGGCTGAATCGACCGCTGAAACCGGATCGGCTGGCGCGATGGTCACTGGGGCTATCCCTCGCTCGGCTCGGGGCCGGCGGGAGCGGGGGCAGCCGGGCAGGACGATGCCCGGGAGAGGGGCAGCACTGCGCACGGCGTCCACCGGCCCTCCGCGAGGCCCGGACGTCGGGCGTCCGGTTCGGTCGAGCCGGACGCGCTGTCGGCAGGTCTTCGGACTTCCCGGTGCGCAGAAGCACACCGATCACACCGTTGCGGGACAGTTCCGGATTCGCACCGGATTCCCCTGCGGAGACAGCGAGCATGAGCATACATGTGGGGGCCGTCGGACATGGCAGCCCCCACATGTTGTGTCGCGCTCGGTCAGAGCTCCAGGCGGAATGTCAGGAGCGAGATGTGTTCGACGGGCTTCCAGTCCCGTTCCGGAGTGCGTACGAAGCCCAGCCGCCGGTAGATCCGATGGGCGCCGTGCATGGCCTGCTGCGTCGACAGGACGAGACCGGAGACGCCCTCCGTGGCCCGTGCCCGGTCGATGCAGGCCCGTACGAGCGCCTCGCCCGCCCCGCGTCCACGGGCCTCGCCGGAAACGGCCAGCATCCGGAACTCGGCCTCGTCCACCCCGGCGATGTCCGCCCACGGGCTGCCGGGTGCCGCGTAGGTCACACCGCCGAGCAGCGTGCCGTCACCGCCCACCGCGACGAGTACCTCCGCCTCGGCGGCCCGGCGGCCGACCGCGCGCAGTTCCGCCAGATAGGGGTCGTCGGCGCCGAAGTCCAGCAGCTCGTCGGCGAGATACGCCTCGGCGGTGATGCCGGCCAGTGCCTCGTGCTCCTGGAGGCCGACGGGCCTGATCGAGATGTCCATGGCGGGAGTCTGCATCAGGCGGAAGTGAGGGTCGAACTCCTTTACGGAGATCTGGACTCCTTCACGGCAGAACGGACTCCCCGTACGGCGAGCCGGACACCCCTCCGGCGGCCCCGAACGGAGCGGGCCGCCGCGCCCCTGGGGATGCGGCGGCCCGTTGAGGAACCGGCTTCGGAGGGTGCGGTCAGTGACCGCTGCCCGGGGCACCCACGGTGGGACCGTCGCCCGCCGTGGGATCGCCGCCCTGGGCGCCCACGGTGGCGCTGCCCGGGGCACCCACGGTGGCCGGCGGCAGCGCCGTCTTGACACCCGGGTCGCCCGCGTCCGCGGTGTAGTCGGACGGGGAGGTCTCGTCGATCCCGGCCGGTGCCTTCAGCGCGTTCAGGACGAAGGTCAGTACGACCACCACGACGACGTTCAGCACGAACGCCGTCAGACCGATGTAGCCGATCTCGCCGATGCCGGGGATCTCCTTGGAGGACCCGCCGAAGTGCTTCTGGGTCGGGCTCGCGACGCCGTACGCGGCGGCCGTGCCGTAGACCATTCCGACCGCCCAGCCCGCCAGCAGGGCCCAGCGGTGGAACCACCGGGTGAAGAGGCCGCCCACCAGGGCGGGCATCGTCTGGAGGATCCAGATCCCGCCGAGCAGCTGGAAGTTGATCGCGACCGTCTTGTCCATCGTGAGGACGAAGGCGAGCGCGCCGACCTTGACCAGGAGCGAGACCAGCTTGGAGACCTTGGTCTCCTGGGCCGGGGTCGCGTCGGGCTTGATGAAGTCCTTGTAGATATTGCGGGTGAAGAGGTTCGCCGCGGCGATCGACATGATCGCTGCGGGTACCAGTGCGCCGATCCCGATCGCGGCGAAGGCCACACCGGCGAACCAGTCGGGGAACATGTTCTCGAACAGCTGCGGAATGGCCAGCTGACCGTTGTCCACCTTCACTCCGGCGGCGATCGCCATGAAGCCGAGCAGGGCCAGCAGGCCGAGCATCAGCGAATACAACGGCAGGATCGTGGTGTTGCGCCGGATCACGTCACGGCTGCGGCTGGAGAGCGTCGCCGTGATCGAGTGCGGGTACATGAAGAGCGCCAGCGCCGAGCCCAGGGCCAGCGTGGCATAACCCCATTGGCCCATGTCGCCGGGCACGAGAGCACCGCGTGGCTTGCCCGTCGCCTCGTTCGTCTGCGCGAAGGCCTCGCCCGCCTTGGCGAAGATGTCGTCGAATCCGCCGAGTTTGATGGGGATGTAGATGATGGCCACCGCGATGACCAGATAGATCAGGCCGTCCTTGACGAACGCGATCAGCGCGGGCGCGCGCAGCCCCGAGGAGTAGGTGTACGCGGCGAGTACGGCGAACGCGATCAGCAGCGGCAGGTCCTTGATGAACCAGTGGGTGGTCTCGCCGCCGCCGACGCCCATGACGTCCAGCACGGCCTGGATGCCGACGAGCTGGAGGGCGATGTACGGCATCGTGGCGAGGATGCCGGTGACGGCGACCGCCAGCGACAGCCCCTTCGAGCCGAAGCGTCCGCGGACGAAGTCCGAGGTGGTGACGTAGCCGTGCTTGTGGGAGACCGACCAGAGCCGCGGCAGGAAGGTGAAGATCAGCGGGTAGACGAGGATCGTGTACGGGACGGCGAAGAAGCCGGCCGCGCCCGCCGCGTAGATCGCTGCGGGGACCGCGACGAAGGTGTACGCCGTGTAGAGGTCGCCGCCGAGCAGGAACCAGGTGACCCAGGTGCCGAACGACCGTCCGCCCAGGCCCCATTCGTCGAGGCTTGCCTCGTTCTCGGCCTTGCGCCAGCGCGAGGCCATGAATCCGATGACCGTGACGGCCAGGAAGAAGAAGATGAATACGGCGAGTGCGACGCCGTTCACGCCGTCCTTCATGCTGACGCACCTCCCTTGCGGGAGCGCTGGTCACGCTGCCACAGCTTGTACGCGACCATCGTGAGAGCGGTCGAGACGAACACCCAGAGCATCTGGTACCAGTAGAAGAACGGGATGCCGATAAAGGTCGGATCGACCTTCGCGTACGAACTCACCCAGAGCATCGCCACGAAGGGCGCGATAAGACAGAGGGCGATAATCACCCTTGTGGGTGTAACTGTTGGTCGTTTCGCGTCTGTATTTTCCGGCATATGGCGACTCCGTCCCCTCGCTGATCACCTGTTGTAATGCGCACGAAATCTAGGCGAGGGTTCCGGCAACCGTCACCCCCCGTCCGCATTGCGGTCCTGCAACGGTCCGGCGTCGCCCGAAATGACTGATCCCCCTGCGTCTGCAGGGGGATCAGTCATATTTCCGCATTCCGGACTGCTCTCAGTCGGTGGGCCGCTTCAGGCGGGCAACGAACTTGTAGCGGTCGCCGCGGTACACCGAGCGGACCCACTCCACCGGCTCGCCGTGTCCGTCGATCGAATGCCGGGACAGCATGAGCATCGGCAGGCCGACGTCCGTACCGAGCAGCCCTGCCTCGCGCGGGGTGGCGAGAGAGGTCTCGATGGTCTCCTCGGCCTCGGCGAGCCGGACGTCGTACACCTCCGCCAGCGCGGTGTAGAGAGAGGTGTACTTCACCAGTGAACGGCGCAGCGCGGGAAAGCGTTTGGCCGAAAGGTGGGTGGTCTCGATGGCCATGGGTTCACCGCTCGCGAGACGGAGCCGTTCGATGCGCAGCACCCGTCCGCCCGCCGTGATGTCGAGCAGCCCGGCGAGCGTGTCGTCCGCTGTGACGTAACCGATGTCCAGCAGTTGGGACGTGGGCTCCAGGCCCTGGGCGCGCATGTCCTCGGTGTACGAGGTGAGCTGCAGCGCCTGGGACACCTTCGGCTTCGCGACGAACGTGCCCTTCCCTTGGATGCGCTCCAGTCGGCCCTCGACGACCAGTTCCTGGAGGGCCTGGCGCACGGTGGTGCGCGAGGTGTCGAACTCGGCCGCCAGGGTCCGCTCGGGCGGCACCGGCGTGCCGGGTGGCAAGGTGTCGGTCATGTCGAGGAGGTGGCGCTTGAGCCGGTAATACTTCGGGACGCGCGCCGTTCGCGTACCCGCGCCGGTCTCGCTCGTACTGCTGGCCCCGTCGGCACCCATGGCCCGCCTTCCCGACTGCTGCGTTGCTGCCGTCACCGGCTCCTCCGTCTGTCGCGGCTCACATGGTGGCACGGTCCGGTCACGGGTCGTCGCCCTCCCTTAGATGTCGGTCCTATAACGGACGCGAGTGCACTTCTTATACACCCTTGACACCCCTAAAGGTCTAGGCCAAGCTCCCGGTACTGGTCTAAACCATTAAAGACCAGGTCCCAGACCCACAGGCAGTACTGGTCGTACATTCCGCGGTGGGCGGGGGGTTGCTGGTATCCCTGAGGAGGGTGTGGCATGAAGCGCAAGCTCATAGCGGCAGTAGGCGTCGCAGCGATGATGACCGGTATCGCGGCGTGTGGTGGGGACAGTGGTGACAACGCTTCGAAGGACCCCAAGGACCGTACCGAGAACCTGACGGTCTGGCTCATGGTTGACGCGCAGAGCACCTGGCCGGAGCTGGTCAAGGATGTCAACGCGCAGTTCAAGGCGAAGTATCCCAAGGTCAAGGTCAACGTCCAGTACCAGCAGTGGGCCGACAAGGCCAAGAAGCTCGACACCGCCCTCGGTGGCGACAAGTTCCCGGATGTCGTCGAGCTCGGCAACACCGAGACGATGCAGTACATCCTGAACGGCGCACTGGCCGAGATCGACCCCAAGAAATACGACAACTCGGACACCTGGATCAAGGGTCTGAAGGACACCTGCACCTTTGAGGGCAAGCAGTTCTGCGTGCCTTACTACGCCGGCGCCCGTGTCGCCATCTACAACAAGGACATGCTCAAGAAGGGCACCGGCAGCGACGTGCTGCCGCAGACCGAGGACGAGCTGCTCGCGGCCCTGGACAAGGTCCAGGCCGAGTACGGCAAGAAGGACAAGCGCTTCTCGTCCCTCTACCTGCCGGGCCGTTACTGGTACGCGGCCGCCTCCTACGTCGCGGCGTACGGCGGCTCCATCGCCGAGTACGACGAGGGTGCGAAGGAGTGGAAGGGCAACCTTTCCTCCGCCGAGTCCCAGAAGGGCATCGAGCACTTCATCAACCTGGTCAAGAAGTACAACAAGGCCGACCAGACGAAGGACGAGCAGGACCACGCCAACGTCATGGCCAACGAGAAGGCGGCCCTGCTGTACGGCAACGGCTGGGAGGCCGGGTCCGTCGTCGACGGTGCGAACAACGGCAACCCGAAGCTCAAGGACAAGATCGGAACGGCCGGCATGCCCGGCCCGAACGGCAAGGCGCTCCCGTCCTTCATCGGTGGTTCCGACCTCGCGGTGACCGCCAAGTCGAAGGTCACCGACCTGGGCCAGGAGTGGATCTCCCTCTTCACCAGTGAGAAGTCCCAGGAGGTGCTCGCCTCCAAGAACATCCTCCCGAACAACGAGAAGCAGCTCGAGCCGCTGAAGGCCAAGCCGGAGACCGCCGCCGTCGCCAACGCGGTGCCGGACGCCTGGTTCACGCCGATCGCGCCGGGCTGGACCTCGATCGAGAAGGAGGAGGTCCTGGAGAACATGCTCCTGGAGATCCTCAAGGGAGCCTCGGTCGCCGACGCCGCCAAGAAGGCCGACGGCAAGATCAACGAGCTGATCAACAAGTAGTCCCTGAGCCTTCGGCTCTCCAGGCGGGGGCCCGCGACACCGGGTCCCCGCCCCCTTTCTTTCGTAGGTAGAGAACGCCGTGATTTCCGGGTGCGCACCCCCGGAATCCCGATGGAAGGTCAGCCACGTGACTGCTGCCGACACCCAGGCCGCCGGTCCACCGGTATCCGTACCGAGTGCTCCGGAGGAGATCGGGACCTCACCCTCCAAGCAGGATGCTGCCGGGCCGCGCCCGAAGAAGCGGCGCAAGAAGGGCGAGCTCCTCCCGTACTTCCTGATCCTGCCGGCGATCCTGGCGATCGCCGCCGTCTACGTCTACCCCCTGATCAAGACCGTGATCATGTCCTTCCAGGACCTGGGGCGCGCGGCTCTGTGGGGCAACGGCGAGACGCCGTGGGTCGGCTTCGAGCAGTTCACCAACATCCTCGGCGACCCCGAGTTCTGGTCGGTCACCGGCCGGACCGTCGTCTTCATGACCATCTGTGTGGTCCTGACGATGGGCATCGGTCTGCTGATCGCCCTGATGATGCTGCGCGTGTCCACCTGGGTGCGGCTCGTCCTGACGGTGGCACTGATCGCCGCCTGGTCCATGCCGCTGATGGTCGCCGCGTCCGTCTTCCGCTGGCTCGCCGACTCCGACTACGGCCTCATCAACACGCTGCTCGCCGACCTCACCGGCGACGAGGACAGATGGCTCGGCCACAACTGGTTCCTCGATCCCTGGCAGGGCTTCGGCATCATCACGCTGCTGGTCGTCTGGGGCGCCATCCCGTTCGTCGTCATCACGATGTACGCGGCCCTCACCCAGGTCCCCAAGGAACTGGAGGAGGCGGCAGCCCTCGACGGAGCCTCCGCGTTCGGTGTCTACCGGTTCGTGACCTGGCCGGTCATCAGGCCGGTCTTCACGATGGTCGCCACCCTGTCGGTCATCTGGGACTTCAACGTCTTCGGCCAGATCTGGCTGCTGCGCGGCAACAAGCCGGAGCCGGACTACGAGACCCTCGGCCTCTACTCCTTCTCCAAGGCGTTCGAGTCCACATCCTTCAGCCAGGGCAGTGCGATCGCTCTGATCACCGTCCTGATGCTCTCCGGTGTCGCCGTGTACTACCTGCGCCAGCTGATCAAGACGGGAGAGGTCGAATGAGCACCTCCGCACCCTCGAACGCTCCTGCCCAGGTCCTGCGGCCCGACCGCAAGAGGAACCGCCTCGGCTACAACATCCTGGCGCTGGTCACGGCCGGCCTCATGGCCTTCCCGGTCTACTGGCTGATCGTCAGCTCCCTGCGCCCCAACCACGAGATCCGGTCGTACGACCAGACGCTGTGGCCCTCGTCCCTCACCTTCGACAACTTCGCGCGCGCGGTGAAGCAGGACAACTTCGCCACGGCGATCCAGTCGAGCCTGATCGTCTCGGTCACCGCTGTGCTCGGCGGCATGATCATCGCGACCCTCGCGGCGCTCGCCATCGGACGCTTCCGCTTCTTCGGGCGGAAGGCGCTGATGATGATCATGATTCTGGTCCAGATGCTGCCGCCGACCGCGATGCTGATCCCGATCTACCTCCAGCTCAACGCGCTGGGCGGCATCGACGAGTACTGGGGACTCATCGTCGTCTACCTGGTGTCCACGCTGCCCTTCGCGACCATCATGATCCGCGGCTTCGTGATCAACATCCCGGTGGAGCTCGAGGAGTCGGCGATGGTCGACGGCTGTACCCGGATGGGGGCCTTCCGCCGGGTCATCTTCCCGCTGCTGGCCCCGGGGCTCGCGGCCGCGTCCATCTTCGCTCTGGTCAACGCGTGGAACGAGTACCTCTTCGCGTACATCCTGATCAACGACAACTCCAAGTACACGCTCAACGTGTGGCTGATGACCTTCACCACCGAACGGGGCACGGACTACGGCGCGCTGATGGCGGCCTCCACGCTCATCTCCATCCCGGTCGTCATCTTCTTCATGATCATTCAGGGGAAGATGGCCACGGGGCTCACGTCCGGCGCAGTGAAGGGATGACGCGCGCGATGACCACCCTCGTATCCACCACGGACACCGTCACGCGCGACGCCCTCGCCGTGCTGCAGCCCGGGTTCACCGGCACCACCGCCCCCGACTGGCTGCGGCGCAGGGTCGGCGAAGGCCTGGCCTCGGTCGGCCTGTTCGGCCGGAACATCGAATCGCCCGAACAGCTCGCCGCGCTCACCGCGCAGCTGCGGGCGGAGCGGGACGACGTCCTCGTCGCGATCGACGAGGAGGGCGGCGACGTCACCCGCCTCGAGGTCCGCACCGGATCGTCCTTCCCGGGCAACAACGCCCTCGGCTCCGTCGACGACGTGGACCTGACCCGGGCGGTGGCCCGGGAGCTCGGCCGCCGGCTGGCCGAGTGCGGTGTCAACCTCAACTGGGCGCCGTCCGCGGACGTCAACTCCAATCCCGGCAATCCGGTCATCGGCGTCCGGTCCTTCGGCGCCGACACCGCCCTGGTCGCCCGGCACACCGCGGCGTACGTCGAGGGCCTCCAGGCCGCCGGCGTGGCCGCCTGCACCAAGCACTTCCCCGGACACGGCGACACGGCGGTCGACTCGCACCACGCGATGCCCCGTATCGACGTGGATCTGGACACGTTGCACGCCCGTGAGCTGGTGCCTTTCAGGGCGGCCATCGCAGCGGGTTCCAAATCAGTGATGAGTGCACATATCCTGCTTCCCGCGCTCGACCCGAACCGCCCGGCGACACTGAGCCCCCAGATCCTCACCGGTCTGCTGCGCCAGGAGCTGGGCTACGACGGGCTGATCGTCACCGACGGCATGGAGATGGACGCCATCGCCGGTACGTACGGCATCGAGCGCGGCTCCGTCCTCGCCATCGCCGCCGGCGCCGACGCCATCTGTGTCGGAGGCGGGCTGGCGGACGAGGAGACCGTGCTGCGGCTGCGCGACGCCCTGGTGGCGGCGGTACGGAGCGGTGAACTCCCCGAGGAGCGGCTGGCCGACGCCGCCGCACGGGTACGGGCCCTCGCGTCCTGGACGCAGCGGGCCAGGGGGGCTGCCTCGGAGCCGGGCGCGGACATGCAGGAGGGGACCGCGCCCGGAGCCGACAGCGGCATCGGGCTCGTCGCGGCCCGCCGCGCCGTGAAGGTCACCGGCAGCGCCGGCCCGCTGACCGGGCCCGCGTACGTTGCCGCGTTCACCCCCGTCGCCAACATCGCGGTCGGCGACGAGACCCCGTGGGGCGTTGCGGAAGAGCTGGCCCGGCTGGTGCCCGGCACCGGGACGGACACGTACGACGGTACGGAAGCGTCCACGGACCAGGTGCTCAAGGCGGCCGGGGAGCGGCGCATCGTGGCGGTCGTCCGTGACGCGCACCGCCATGCCTGGATGGGGGAGGCCCTCGACGCCCTGGTGGCGGCGCGTCCCGACACCATCGTGGTCGAGATGGGCCTGCCGAAGGCGCCGCCGAGGGGGGCACTGCACATCGCCACCCACGGGGCGGCGCGGGTGTGCGGGGTCGCGGCGGCCGAGGCGATCACGGGCGTCGGGGACGTGTGAGGCGGGCCCGGCCGACGGGCGGACGTCCGTCGGCCGAGGACACCGCATGTCGCGACGGGAGAGGGCCGGACACCCAGTGGGTGTCCGGCCCTCTCCCGTCGGGGTGTCTCAGATCCCCTGCCACGTGGGCTTCGCCGCATACGTGGCCCTGAAGTAGTCGGCGAGCTTCAGCTTCGACGCCGCCGCCTCGTCGACGACCACCGTGGCGTGCGGATGCAGCTGCAGCGCGGACGCGGGCACGATCGAGGCGACCGGCCCCTCCACGGTCTGGGCCACCGCGTCGGCCTTGCCCTCGCCCGTGGCCAGGAGGATGGGGTGGCGGGACTCCAGGATCGTGCCGATGCCCTGGGTGATGACGTGGCGCGGCACCTGTTCGATGTCGTTGTCGAAGAAGCGTGCGTTGTCGACGCGGGTCTGCTCGGTCAGGGTCTTGATCCGGGTACGGGAGGCGAGCGAGGAGCACGGCTCGTTGAAGCCGATGTGTCCGTCGGTGCCGATGCCGAGCAGCTGGAGGTCGACTCCGCCCGCCTCGGCGAGCGCCTTGTCGTATGCCTCGCAGGCGGCCTGGACGTCCTCGGCGGAGCCGTCCGGGCCCATGAAGGACGCCTCGGACAGGCCGAGCGGTTCGACGACCTCGCGCAGCACCACGGAACGGTAGGACTCGGGGTGGCCTACAGGCAGCCCGACGTACTCGTCGAGCTGGCAGATGCGGGCGCGCGAGGCGTCCACCGCGCCGGAGCGGACCCTGGCCGCCAGGGCCTGGTAAACGGGCAGCGGGGTCGAGCCGGTGGCAACGCCGAGCAGGGCGTCGGGCTTGCGGCTCAGCAGGGCGCCGATGGCCCCCGCGATGAGTTCGCCGCCTGCCGTGGCGTCCGGGACGATGACAACTTCCACGCTGTGCCTGCCGATCTGGAGAGTGGCGTCATGTGGTATAGACCAATCGAAGTCCAATCTAGCAGAAGCGGGTAGTCCGGAGGTGAACTGTCCGCGCACGGAGTGCCCTGCGTCGCCCCGCTGGCGGAGGTCCGGTTTGTCGTGTTCGACTCGTGCGAGCCAGCACCGACCGGGAGGTACCGCCATGTCCGATCGTCCGGGTGTGATCATGTCCGCAGAGATGGCCGAGCAGCCCGAGGTGCTCCGGCGCATCCTGCGTCGGGGGGCCGGTCCGATCGGCGACGTGGCAGCCGAGATCGCGGCGAGGAAGCCGCGCTTCGTCCTGCTCACCGCGCGAGGCACCTCCGACAACGCGGCGCTCTACGCGAAGTACCTCCTGGAGATCCGGCTCGGCCTGCCGTGCGGGCTGGCCTCGATGTCCACCACGACGGCGTACGGCGCGAAGCCGGATCTGACGGACGTCCTGGTGATCACCATCAGCCAGTCGGGGGGCTCGCCGGACCTGGTCGCCTCCACGAGGGCCGCGAGGGAGGCCGGTGCGGTCACCCTCGCGGTCACGAACAATCCTGACTCGGGGCTGGCCGCTGTCTCCGAGCACCACATCGACGTCCTGGCGGGCCCGGAGCGGGCCCTGCCCGCCACGAAGACCTATACCGCCTCCCTGCTGGCGCTGTACCTCTTCGTGGAGGCCCTGGGTGGTGGCGACGGTGCTGCCGCGGCAGGGGTGCTGCCGGACCTGGCCGACGGGATCCTGGGCCGCAGGGCCGAGGTGGCGGCACTGGCCTCGCGCTACCGCTTCGCCGAGCGCATGGTCATCACCTCGCGCGGTTACGGCTATCCCACGGCCAAGGAGGCCGCCCTCAAGCTGATGGAGACCAGCTACATCCCCGCGCTGTCCTACTCGGGCGCGGATCTGCTGCACGGTCCGCTGGCCATGGTCGACAACATCTCCCCGGTGATCGCCGTGGTCACGGACGGCCGGGGCGGAAAGGCCCTGCAGCCCGTCCTGGACCGGCTCCGTGGCCGCGGCGCCGACCTCTTCGTCGTCGGCCCCCAGGCGCAGGTGGATGCGGCGTCCGCGGGCTTCGCGCTGCCGACGGCGGGGGTGGCGGAGGAACTGCAGCCGGTTCTGGAGATCCTGCCGCTGCAGATGCTGGCGTACGAGGTGACCATCGCCCGGGGGCAGGATCCGGACGCGCCGCGCGCCCTCGCCAAGGTCACCGAGACGAGCTGACGTCCGGGGGCGGCTCCCGGACGGATCCGGGTCCGGTGGGCCGGGCCCCGGAGACACCCGCGGGCCGCGGCGCCGGGACGGGACCCTCAGCCCGTCCGGCACCGCAGCCCGGAGCTACCTGGCCGGCGGTGTGCGGTGCCTCCGGCCATGGGAGACACCGGCGCAGTCAGGGCAGAGAGCGCCGGGTGCCTCGATCCGCTCTCCTGTGCGGGGAGAGCGGAGGTCTGTCTCGTACATGATGCTCTTGTTTCATCATGTACATACCTGGTGCATTGTGGACTAGACCAATAGTCCGTGTCCATCCGTGGGCGCGGACACATTTCCGTGCGCGGCCCCACTGCACAGTGTCACGCATCGGCGGGCGGATCGGTTCGGAACCTGTCGGTATCCACAGGTACGCTCGCCCTGTGCCCTCCATGAACGACCTTGTCCGCCAGCACACAGCCCTGAGTGACACCGACCTCGAGTGGCTCCATCTGCTGGTCTCGGAGTGGCAACTGCTCTCCGATCTGTCCTTCGCCGACCTCGTCCTGTGGGTGCCCACCCGCGACGGGACCCGCTATGTGTCCGTGGCACAGATGCGGCCCAACACCGGCCCCACCTCCTACCAGGACGACATGGTCGGCCATCTGGTGCCGCGGGGCCGTCGTCCCCTGCTGGACGCGGCCCTGGACGAGGGGCGGATCGTGCGTGAGGGCGACCCCGAATGGCGCGAGGAGGTTCCCGTGCGGGTCGAGTCGATCCCCGTACGCCGTGAGGGCCGGGTCCTCGGGGTCATCGCCCGCAATACGAACCTCCTCACCGTGCGTACGCCGTCCCGACTGGAACTCACCTACCTCCAGTCCGCCTCCGACCTGGCCCAGATGATCGCCGCAGGGTCCTTCCCGTTCCCGGGGCAGCAGGTCGACATGGACGCCTCGCCGCGCGTCGGCGACGGGCTGATCAGGCTCGACGCCGACGGCGTCGTCCAGTACGCCAGCCCCAACGGCCTCTCCGCCTACCACCGTCTCGGTCTCGCCTCCGATCTCGTCGGTCACCACCTCGGTGCGACGACGGCCGAGCTCGCGCCCTCGCGCGGCCCGGTCGACGAGGCCCTGGTCAAGGTGGCGAGCGGGTACGCGCCCAGGGAGTTCGAGGTCGAGGGCGAAGGCGGCGTGATCCAGCTACGAGCGATTCCGCTCAAGCCCAAGGGTGTCCGCATCGGTTCGCTGGTCCTGCTCCGTGACGTCACGGAACTGCGGCGTCGTGAGCGGGAGTTGATCACCAAGGACGCCACCATCCGGGAGATCCACCACCGGGTGAAGAACAACCTCCAGACGGTGGCCGCCCTGTTGCGTCTCCAGGCCCGCCGCATGGACTCCGCGCAGGGCCGCGAGGCACTCAACGAGGCGGTACGGCGCGTCGGTTCGATCGCCATCGTGCATGAGACGCTGTCCCAGAATCTGGACGAGCGGGTCGAGTTCGACGAGATCGCCGACCGGGTCATCGCGATGGTCTCCGAGATCTCGCCCGGCAAGGTCACCTGCCGCCGCACCGGCCGCTTCGGCGTTCTCGATGCGGAAGTAGCCACTCCGCTCTCGATGGTGCTCACCGAGGTGCTGCAGAACGCACTGGAGCACGCCTTCACCCCGGCCGAATCCGGCACGGTGGAGGTGTCCGCGGTACGGGGCGGCTCCCCCTCGGAAGGGCGGCTGCTGATCACGGTGACGGACGACGGGTGCGGCCTGCCCGAGGGATTCGACCCCCAGCGGGCCGGCAATCTGGGGCTTCAGATCGTGCGGACGCTGGTGGAGGGCGAGTTGGGCGGCACCTTCGGCATGGTCCCGGCGCCCGGGCGCGGCACGCAGGTCATCCTCGACATCCCGGTCACCAACGACAAATAGAGCGGCACCGCACAGAGCAGTGGGCCCGGACCGTGGTAACGGTCCGGGCCCACTGCGTGGTGCTCACGGTGCGATGCGCTTCGGGGGTACTGCGCGCTGCGACTCGAAGGCGGGGCTGTGCGTACGCTCTGTACGCGCCGCCTGGCTGAGGCTCGTCGTGCGGGGGGCGTCGGTCAGGCGCTGGCGTTACGCGCCCGGTTGCGAGCGGCGCGGCGCTTCATTGCGCGGCGCTCGTCCTCGCTGAGGCCACCCCAGACGCCGGAGTCCTGGCCGGACTCGAGCGCCCACTGCAGGCACTGCTCCATGACGGGGCAGCGACGGCAGACGGCCTTGGCTTCCTCGATCTGCAGCAGCGCAGGACCGGTGTTGCCGATGGGGAAGAACAGCTCCGGGTCTTCCTCACGACAAACGGCGTTGTGACGCCAGTCCATGGCTGCTACCTCTCCTTGGTATTACATGCGGATGCTTGTGAATGTGAACGCTTTCACGAATCCCCCCGCAGACGAAGGTCCGACTCCCAGATGAACTGGTTGTGGTCCTGTTGTGGTGAGGAGGGGTTCTGGCTCTCAGTGGAGGCCGATGTTGCGGGCCGTCCCGATCGCCATGTAGAGATTCGCAAACCTCGGCGGCGGATACAACCCCTTCTGGAAAGTTTTTTTTGATTCCTCGGTGTCGACTAGGTCACAGCCGTACTTCTAAGGGGTGGGGGCCAGCCCAAACGTTCGAGTTAAAGGACTTTGAGCCCTTCCACTCACACAATCACACGCAGTGCACGGCGTACGCCTGTGAACGTCACGCTCGTACGCAGTCCCAGGTGGTCACCGTCCATCTGGAAGGGCAGTGGAGCCTTTGAATGCAAGGTGAAGTCTGTGAGGTCATGGAGGGAGACTGCGTGCTTACCGTGCGGACCCTTCTCGGGGCTCGACGTGAGCAGCTGGGTGGCGTACCTCGCCACTGCGGGTGTGGTGAGGCGCTTCAGGCCGAGGATGTCCAGGCCGGTGTCGAAGGATGCCTTCGGGGAGGCGTACATCGGACGATTCCCCAGGTAGGTCCAGGGTGCGGTGTTGCAGATTATGGACAGCGCCAGCTCCGTGACCGGGTCCCGGCCGGGTACGTCCAGGGTGATCAGGCCCTTGCGCCGGTGCGGCTCCTCAAGGAACTGCCGGATCACCTGGCGCACGTACAGGGGGTGGGTCGAACGCTTGCCGCGCTCGCGCTTCTGTTCGACCCGGCCGAGGACGCCCGCGTCGAATCCGAGTCCGGCACAGAAAGTGAACCAGCGCTCCGGAACGGCTTCGTCCGCCGTACCCGGGGTGCCGGCCGCCAGACCGAGGCCCACCGTGCGCTCGCTGCGGTCGGCGAGGGCGTCCAAAATGGCGCCGGTCGCTTCCACGGCGTCGTTCGGAATGCCCAGGGCGCGTGCGAACACGTTGGTGGAACCGCCCGGAACCACGGCGAGGCTCGGCAGGCTGTCCACATCGGGCCCCTTGTGCAGCAGGCCGTTCACCACTTCGTTGACCGTGCCGTCGCCGCCGAGGGCGACCACGAGGTCGATGTCGTCGGAGTCGGCTGCCCGTCTTCCCAGGTCACGGGCGTGGCCGCGGTACTCCGTGGTCACGGCCTCGAGTTTCATCTCGCTCGCGAGGGCGTGGATGAGGACATCACGGGTCCGCGCACTGGTAGTGGTGGCAGCTGGGTTGACCACGAGGAGTGCGCGCATGCCCGCCAGAGTACCTACCGCGCGGTACCGGCCTGAAGTCCTGATCCGCTCGGTCCGCCGACCGTCACGGAAAGTAATGGCACCCCGGGAGCGGGGTCGGCTCCCGTCCGGCTCGACCGCGCCCCGAGGTCCGGCTTCCCTCCGTCTCCACCCCGGCTTCGCGTTCGGCGTCCCGGGATGCCAACCTGAATGACGTGAGTACTCAGCAGAATGCACCCTCCCCGTCGCCCTCGGCCGGCCCGGAGAGGCAGGGCCGGATCGCCGTCGTGGCCGCACTCAGCGCCCTGGAAGGGGCGGCGCTCGCCATCGGCGGGATCTACATGCTGGTCATGGGGCTGCTCGGGCGGCCCGAGAGCCCCCAGCAGGCCGAGATGGGCGGACTCACGCTGCTGGCGCTCGGGCTGATTCCGCTGTTCGCCGCCCGCGGGCTGCTGCTGCGGCGCAGCTGGAGCCGTGGCCCCGCGCTCATCACCCAGCTCATGGCGCTGCCGGTCGCCTGGACGCTGCTGCGTGCGCAGGGCGCCCTGATCCCGGCCGGGATCGTTCTTGCCGCCGTCGCCGTGACGGCGCTCGTGCTGCTGCTCAACCCGGCGACCACCCGGGCGCTGGGCATCCGGGGGCCGCGGGCGACCCCCGAGGCCTGAGCCTCCGGACGCCCACGCGTCCGAGCCCCGTACGACCCCGGGTCTCCGTTGCCCCCGGACCCGCTCCTGCCTACCCGGCCTACTCCTCGACGAGCAGCCGCTCGCGCAGCTGTGCGAGCGTGCGCGCCAGCAGTCGGGAGACGTGCATCTGGGAGATGCCGACCTCCTGGGCGATCTGCGACTGGGTCATGTTGCCGAAGAAGCGGAGCAGAAGAATCCGCTTCTCCCGCGGCGGGAGGTCCTCGAGCAGCGGCTTGAGCGACTCCCGGTACTCGACGCCCTCCAGCGCCTCGTCCTCGGAGCCGAGCGTGTCCGCGACCGCGGGGGACTCGTCGTCCGTGTCCGGGACGTCCAGCGAGAGCGTGCTGTAGGCATTGGCCGATTCCAGGCCCTCCAGGACCTCCTCCTCGGAGATGCCCAGCCGCTCCGCGAGCTCGTGCACCGTCGGGGAGCGGCCGTGCTGCTGGGAGAGCTCCGCGGTTGCCGTGGTCAGCGACAGCCGGAGTTCCTGGAGGCGGCGGGGCACCCGCACCGCCCAGCCCTTGTCCCGGAAGTGGCGCTTGATCTCGCCGACGACCGTAGGAGTCGCGTACGTCGAGAACTCGACCCCGCGGTCCGGGTCGAACCGGTCCACGGACTTGATCAGTCCGATCGTCGCGACCTGGGTCAGGTCGTCCAACGGCTCGCCCCGGTTGCGGAATCTGCGGGCCAGGTGCTCGACGAGCGGGAGGTGCATGCGCACCAGCCGGTTGCGCAGCTCCGCCTTCTCCGGCGAGCCGTCGGCAAGCTCGCGCAGCTCGATGAAGAGTGCCCGCGCCCCGCTGCGGTCGTGTGGATCGTGGTGCCTGTGCTCGCTCATCTGGCCCGCCCGCTCTGCCTGCGACTGCTTCACCGCGACCGTGCGGCCTTGGGTCCCGTCCGCACCGTCCACCGGGTGCGGCAGGGCCTGTTGCTCCGGGACGGCTGCTGGGCGCGCCGCCCCGGGTCGGATCGTCTCGTCCCGCACAGGACCGTCCCCGTTCCCGTTGCTCACGCCGGCCCGGGTCCCGCGCCGCGCTGTTTGTAGAGGCTGATGCTGACCGTGCGGTCGTCGGCGACCGTGGAGTCGACCTTGCCGGCCAGTGCGGAGAGCACCGTCCAGGCGAAGGTGTCGCGCTCGGGAGCGCGGCCGTCCGTGGTCGGCGCCGACACGGTCACCTCGAGGGAGTCGTCGACGAGGCGGAAGACGCAGCTGAGGACGGAACCCGGCACGGCCTGCTGGAGCAGGATCGCGCAGGCCTCGTCGACCGCGATGCGAAGATCCTCGATCTCGTCGAGAGTGAAGTCCAAACGCGCTGCGAGACCGGCCGTGGCCGTACGCAGCACCGACAGGTAGGCACCCGCAGCGGGCAGCCGGACCTCTACGAAGTCCTGATTCCCGGGCTCGCCTGCGATCTGGGACACCCTCACCTCCAAGGTGGCACAAACTCATTCGAGGCTCCGGGACGAGTGCCCGGAGCCATGCGGTCTTCGTCGGTTCTGTGGTTCGGCGACGCTATCGCGATCCATGATGCCGTGTCGCCGAGACCCCATCCCCTGACCGTCACTCATGGTAAGCCCATGAGTACGCACAGTGGCTAGAGGTCTGCGGCGGTCAATTGCGAAGAACCGGCGCCGGTTTGACGTACCCAGACGTCAGACGATCGAACCGTCCTCGAAGCACCAGCGCCAGTTGTCGCCGCATTCGTAACTTCGCATGACCGGATGACCTGTCTCCTGGAAGTGCGCCGTAGCGTGCTTCAGTGGCGACGAGTCGCAGCAGCCGACGTGGCCGCAGGTGAGGCAGAGCCGCAACTGAACGGGATGGCTGCCCGCGGCCAGACACTCGAGGCAGGTTTCGCTGAGCGGGGCGGGCTCGGGGCGCGGCACTTCGAGAACATGCAGGCACTCACTCATGATGGCCACGTTACGACGGATGCGAGGACGGTGAGATGGACGCGTTGCCGCTGGTGGCACTCGTAGCGGCCAGCGCGGCGGTCGCGGGGGCCGCGCGGCGTACCCCGGTGCCGGCCCCGCTGCTGTTGGTGGCCGTGGGGCTGCTGGCGGCATATCTGCCGGGCGTACCGGATTACACGCTGGACGCGCACGTCGTGCTGCCGCTTCTGCTGCCCCCGCTGCTGTACACGGCCGCGGTCGACAGCTCGTACCTCGATCTGCGGGCCAACCTGCGGCCGGTCGCGCTGCTCTCCGTGGGGTACGTGCTCTTCGCCACCCTCGCGGTGGGCTGGCTGGCGTACCTGGTCGTGCCCGACCTGCCGCTGACCGCCGCGCTCGTGCTCGGAGCGGTGGTCGCCCCGCCGGACGCCGTCACGGCCGCCGCGATCGCGCGCCGGGTCGGGCTGCCCGCCCGGGTCACGACCATCCTCCAGGGCGAGTCCCTGGTGAACGACGCCACCGCGATCACCGCCTTCAGGGTGGCCCTCGCCGCCGCGGTCGGGGAGGGCGTGAGCTGGGCCGAGGGAATCGGCGAGTTCCTGCTGGCGGCGGTCGGCGGAGTCGCTGTCGGCCTGGTCCTGATGGTGCCGCTGCACTGGCTGCGCACGCACCTCAAGGAGGCGCTGCTGCAGAACACCCTGTCCCTGCTGATTCCCTTCGTGGCGTACGCGGCCGCTGAGCGGGTGCACGCCTCCGGGGTGCTGGCCGTGGTCGTCGTCGCGCTCTACCTGGGGCACCGCTCCTGGCAGGTCGACTTCGCGACACGGCTCCAGGAGGCGGCGGTCTGGAAGATGGTCGCGTTCATCCTGGAGTCCGCGGTCTTCGCACTCATCGGGCTGCAGCTGCCCTTCGTGCTGCGAGAACTCGGCACCTACAGCGTCATCGAGGCCCTCTGGTACGCGGCCGCCGTCTTCATCGCAGTGGTCGTGGTGCGCTTCGTCTGGGTCTACCCGGCGATCTATCTGCCCCTGTGGCTCTCCCGGCGCATCAGAGAGCGCGAACCCGACCTGCCGTGGACCTCGCCGCTGATCGTGAGCTGGGCGGGGATGCGGGGCGTCGTCTCGCTCGCCATCGCGTTCTCCATCCCGCTGGTCACGCACGACGGGGAGGACTTCCCGGCTCGCAACCTGGTGCTCTTCCTGACCTTCACGACCGTCATCGCGACCCTGGTCATCCAGGGTCTCACCCTGCCGCTCCTCGTGCGTGTGCTGAAACTGCCGGGACGTGACGTGCGGACCGAGACACTGGCCGAGGCGCAGGCGCAGAGCGAGGCTTCGACGGCTGCGGAGACGCGTCTGGAGGAGTTGCTGTCCGATCCGCGCAACTCGCTGCCGGAACCGCTCACCGAACGTCTGCGGACCGTCATGGAACGGCGCCGCAACGCGGTGTGGGAGCGGCTGGGCGCGGCCAATCCGGTCACCGGGGAGTCGGCGGACGAGACCTACCGGCGGCTCGCACGGGAGATGATCGGAGCCGAGCGCGAGGTGTTCGTCCAGCTCAGGGACGAGCGGCGGATCGACGACGAGATGCTGCGCGCCCTGCTGCGCCGGCTCGACCTCGAAGAGGCAGCGGCCTACCGGGAGTCGGACGGAACCTGAGGGCCCGAGCCCTGGGGGCCTGTCGGTCCAGGTGCTCAGTCAGTCCGGCCGCCCGGTGATCACGGCGGTCACCGTGGATCCCGGGGCGAAGGCGCCCTCTTCGGCCAGTGCGGTCAGGGCGTACAGCAGTTTGGCCACGTAGAGCCGCTCGACCGGCAGACCGTGGCGGTCCTCGAAGTCGTCGGCGAACGCGTGCAGCCCCGGGGTCGTACGTGCGTAGCCGCCGAAGTGGAAGCGCTCGTCCAGGGACCACTGGCCGGTCCGTGCGCCGAAGGCCTCGTGCTGCAGGTTCAGCACCACGTCCTCCAGGAAGCCGCCGCGCAGCACAGGAATGCCCAGGGCGCGTTGCCCCGGAGCGAGTCCGGCAGCCAGCCCGGCCAGGGTGCCACCGGTCCCGCAGGCCACCGCGACCGTGTCGCCCTGCCCGCGCAGCTCCTGGCCGAGCGCTGTGCAGCCCTGTGCGGCGAGAGCGTTGCTGCCTCCCTCCGGGAGGACGGTGCACGCCCCGAAGAGGCTCAGCAGCCCGTCCAGGACCTCGGGAGCGGTCTTCGAGCGGTACGTCGCCCGGTCCACGAAGTGCAGACGCATGCCGTCGGCCGCGCACCGGGCGAGGGAGGGGTTGAGGGGGCGGCCGGCCAGTTCGTCGCCGCGCACGACCCCGACCGTGGGGAAGCCGAGCAGGCGTCCGGCGGCGGCCGTGGCGCGCAGGTGATTGGAGTAGGCCCCGCCGAAGGTCAGAACGGTGTGTCCGGCGGCCGCCCGCAGATTGGGGGCGAGCTTCCGCCACTTGTTGCCGGGCAGGTCGGGGTGGATCAGGTCGTCGCGCTTGAGGAGCAGGGTCACGCCGTGACGGGCGAAGCGCTCGTCCTCGGCCGCCTGCAGGGGCGAGGGGAGAGCCGGCTGCAGCCGGGAGAGGTCGAGCGCTTCGTGGTGCATGCACTCATTGTGCCGCCGGTGCGGCCTGCGCGGATCGCCCGCCGCTACTTGAGCCGGTCGTGGATGCGGGTGCGCATGCCTGCCATCGAGAAGCCGCGCGGGTCGACCTTGCCCGGCTGCCATTCCAGGTGACCGATGACCGAGGGTGCGTCCCAGTGGTGGAAGCGGCAGACCGCTGCGGCGGCCTTCTCCACGGCTTCGAGCTGGACGGCGGGCCAGGGGTCCTCTCCGTCGCCGAGGTTCTCGCACTCGAACCCGTAGAAGTGCCGGTTTCCGTCGGTGTTGGCCTCGTTGTCCGTCGGCAGTCCCTTCTCCGCGATGACTGCGCGCAGGACGTCGTCGTCGCCGAGGCCGGCGTGATTGGCGCGGCCGTAGCCGACCAGATGGACCCGGCCGTCCTTGGCGATCACGCCGTGGCAGAGCGGGCCGGGCAGGCCCGAGTAGCCGTCACGACAGATCTCGACGGTACGGGCGGTGCCCTTGGTGACGGTGTGATGGATCATCACGCCGTGCACCGGCCCCCAGGGGCCTTGGTGATTGCGGTTGTGCGTGCGCCAGTCGCCGACCTGGACGACGGTGAGCCCTTCGTCCTTGAGGGCTTTGAGGAAGTTGCTCGCGGACATGGGTGAGGACATGGCCGACTCCTTTGGTACGGGGGGAGTGTGTCCGTACAGCGCTTCTACCGGAACGCAGGCCTCCGGGCCACCTGTTCGGGCAACTCGCGAGTCGTTCCGGACAGTTCCGCGAGCTGTGGGCGCCGTGTCCGGGAGTGGTCAGCCCCGGGCGAGCCAGAGGTCGGGGCCGAACACCTCGTAGTGGATGTCGGCCGCGCGCACATTCCTGGCGAGCAGTTGGGAGCGGACGGCGCGCATGAACGGCAGCGGGCCGCAGAGGTAGGCGCGGGTTCCGGAAGCGATCGGAAGGCTGGTCAGGTCGACCGTACCGGTGCGCTCCCGGGGGTGGCCCGGCTCCGGGTGCTCGTACCAGAAGTGTGCGGTGGCGTCGTGGAGCTTGCCGGTGAGCAGGGCGTGGTCCGTGCGCAGGGCGTGGTCGGCGGCCGAACGGTCGCCGTGCACCACGGTCACTGGGGAGCGGTGGTCCTTCGCCGCCAGGTGTTCCAGCATCGACAGCATGGGGGTGCAGCCGATGCCCGCCGAGGCGAGGAACAGCGGGGCGTCGCTGTCGTCGAGCACCAGATCACCGTACGGGGCCGAGACGCGCAGCCGGTCGCCCTCCCGCACATGGGCGTGCAGGTACTGCGAGACCTCGCCGTCGGGAGTGCCTCGGCCCCGCACCCGCTTGACGGTGAGGGAACGCAGGGCGGAGCCCGGCGCGCAGGAGAGGCTGTACTGGCGTATCTGGTGTGCGCCGTCGGGGAGTCCGACCTGCACGGAGACGTACTGGCCCGGGTTGAAGCCGGGAGCCGGAGCGCCGTCGGAGGGGGTGATCCAGAACGTGGCGACGTCCTGCGTCTCATCGGTCCGTGAGGTCACCGTCCACTCGCGCCACACGTCACCTGCGACAACGCCCTGCTGGGCGTACAGGCGGCTCTCGATGGCGATCAGGGCGTTCGCCATCAGCCAGTAGACCTCGTCCCAGGCGGCGGCGACCTCCGGCGTGACCGCCTCACCGAGTACCTCGGCGATGGCCGCGAAGAGATGGGTGTGCACGACCTCGTACTGCGGGGGTGTGATGCCGAGCGACGCGTGCTTGTTGGCGATGCGGATCAGCATCGCGTCGGGGCGGGTCTCCGGGTGTTCGACCAGATGGGCGGCGAAGGAGGCGATGGAGCCTGCGAGGGCCTGGCGTTGTGTGCCGGACGCCTGGTTGCCGCGGTTGAACAGGTCGCGGAGCAACTCGGGCCGGGCGTCGAACAGCTTCCGGTAGAAGAGGTCCGCGATGTCGCCCATGCCTGCCCCGACGGCGGGCAGGGTGGCACGGACGGTGGCGGTCGACGTCTCGGAGAGCATCGGGTGACTCCTCGGGTGTGGAGTGGGGCAGGACGGACGGGCAGAACGTTGAACTGGTATTTCAGATGCATATTTTGGGGCGACGAAATCGATGGACGATGGACAGGGCTCCGATCAGTCCGGTGCGGGACGGCTGCCGCTGATGCCGATCAGCAGGGGGCCGGTGGGGGAGGCGACGAGATCGGTGACGGCGATGGGGTCGAGCGAGGCGTAGAAGGCCTCTTCCGCCGCCCGGAGGGCGGAGCGCAGCCGGCAGGCGGAGCGTAGGGGGCAGGGAGTGGTGCCCTCGCACTCGACCACCTCGTCGGGCCCTTCCAGCTGGCGCACGAGGGCGCCGACCGATGCGGACCGGCCGGCTCCGGTGAGGGTGAGGCCACCGCCGCGGCCGCGGCGTGCGTCGACGAGGCCGAGGTGCTGGAGTCGGGCGACGACCTTGGCGGCGTGGGTGTACGGCACTTGCATGGTGGCCGCCACCTCCCGGGTGGTCGGCGGGTCCTCGTCCCCCGTCGCGACAGCCAGGCGCATGAGTACGCGCAGTGCCACGTCGGTGAATCTCGTCAGGCGCATGGGCTCAGGATAGATATGTTGCATGCTTGATGCAAATTAACGAGGACGCGCGGCGACGCAGAGTAACGTGCCCCGACGTGAGCCCGATTAGTCACACTCTTTTGTGTAATAGCGCACCCTGTCCCTGTGCTGAAAGGCTTCTTCTCGCAGGTCAGTCCATGATCGAGAGGATGTCGGATGTCCGTTGGTGAAGAGGTTCGCGACACGCAACCGCCGCCGCAGCAGAGTCTCGGCACAGCGGCTGCGCGGAACCTCGCGACAACGACCAAGTCCGCCCCGCAGATGCAGGAGATCACCTCGCGGTGGCTGCTGCGCATGCTGCCGTGGGTGCAGGTGCAGGGCGGGACGTACAGGGTGAACCGCCGGCTCAGCTATTCGGTCGGTGACGGCCGGTTGACCTTCGTCCAGACCGGCGACCGGGTCGCGGTCATCCCCGCCGAGCTCGGCGAACTGCCCGCCCTGCGGGACTTCGGGGACGAAGAGGTGCTGGGTGAGCTGGCGCGCAGGTGCGAGCAGCGTGACGTGGCGGCCGGCGAGGTGCTCGCCGCTTCGGGGGACGCGGCGGACCGCGTCTTCCTGCTGGCCCACGGAAAGGTCGAGAAGGTCGGCACCGGCCCGTACGGCGACGAGACGGTGCTCGGAGTCCTCGCCGACGGCGCCTACTTCGGTGACCAGGCGCTGATCGACGGCGACGCGGCCTGGGAGTACACGGCCCGGGCCGTCACCGCCTGCACGCTGCTGACCCTGCGCCGTTCGGACGTGCTCAACCTCGCGGCCCGCGCCGACTCGCTGCGCGACCACCTCGCCGGACTGCTCTCCATCCCGCACCAGCGCACCAACCGCTACGGCGAGGCGGAGATCGACCTGTCCGCCGGTCATGTGGGGGAGAGCGTCGTCCCGCACACGTTCGTCGACTACGAGTCGGCTCCACGTGAATACGAGCTGAGCGTCGCCCAGACCGTACTGAAGGTCCACAGCAGGGTCGCCGATCTCTACAACCAGCCGATGAACCAGACCGAGCAGCAGCTGCGGCTCACCGTCGAGGCGCTGAGGGAGCGCCAGGAGCACGAACTGATCAACAATCGCGAGTTCGGACTGCTCAACAACTGCGACTACGGGCAGCGGCTCCAGCCCCACGACGGGGCCCCCGGCCCCGACGACATGGACGAGCTGCTGTCGCGCCGACGCGGGTCGAACCTGTTCCTGGCCCACCCGCGGGCCATCGCCGCCTTCGGCCGCGAGTGCAACAAGCGCGGTCTGCTGCCGGAGAGCGTGGAGGTCGGCGGGCACCATGTGCCTGCCTGGCGCGGGGTTCCGATCTTCCCGTGCAACAAGATCCCCGTCACCGAAGCCCGCACGACATCGATCATCTGCATGAGGACCGGTGAAGCGGACCAGGGCGTCGTCGGACTTCAGCAGAGCGGCATCCCGGACGAGATCGAGCCGAGCCTGTCGGTCCGCTTCATGGGCATCGACGAGCAGGCGATCATCTCGTACCTGGTAACGGCTTACTACTCCGCCGCCATTTTGGTGCCGGATGCCCTGGGTGTCCTGGAGAACGTCGAGGTCAGCCGCTGGCGGTGATCCGCCCGGGGCCCGGGGGACGCCCGCCCGGGCCCCGTACGCGCAGGGCCGCGACAGAGGTGCCTCCGGGGCACCCGGAAGGAGTGACCGTGACCATGACGAGTACGGATGCCGCGACGGAAGGGCATGAGGCCGCCGCGCTCCTGGAGCGCACCCGCGGTGTCGTCGACCCGCATCTGCGAGCTGCCGTGGAATCGCTGCCCGGAGGCATACGCCAGGTCGCGATGTACCACTTCGGCTGGCAGAACGCGGACGGAAGCCCGGCTTCGGGACTGGCCGGCAAGGCCATCAGGCCCGCACTGGTCCTGGCCGCCGCACGTGCGCTGGGCGGCGATCCCGACCACGCGGTACGGGCCGCAGTGGCCGTGGAGCTGGCGCACAACTTCACCCTGCTCCACGACGACGTGATCGATGAGGACGCCACCCGCAGGCACCGCCCCACGGCGTGGGCCGTGTTCGGTGTGCCGGACGCCGTCATCACCGGGGACGCCATGCTCGCCCTCGCACAGCGACTGCTGTCCGACGACCCGCACCCGGCGTCCGCACGGGCTTCGGCCCGGCTGTCCACCTGCGTCATCGAACTGTGCGCGGGGCAACAGGCCGACTGCGCCCTGGAGAAGCGCGGCCCCGAGGACGTCACGCTGGACGAGTGCCTCACCATGGCCACGGCCAAGACGGGTGCGCTGCTCGGCTGTGCCTGTGCCGTCGGTGCCCTGTACGCGGGGGCCGGGGAGCGAGCGGTGGGGGCCATGGACGGCTTCGGGAGGGAGGCGGGTCTGGCCTTCCAGCTCATCGACGACCTGATCGGGATCTGGGGGGACACGGACCGTACGGGCAAGCCGGTCGGGGCGGATCTGTCGGCCCACAAGAAGTCCCTGCCGGTGGTGGCCGCTCTCACCTCCGGCACGCCCGCTGCCGCCGAACTGGCCGCGCTCTACCGGGGACCCATGAACACTCCGGACGAGGTGAGCAGGGCAGCCGGCGCCGTGGACCGGGCGGGCGGCAGGGACTGGGCGCAGATGTGCGCAGCGGACCGGATGGCCCGGGCGGTCCACCATCTGTCCCGGGCGGTGCCCGAGCCGGCCGCTGCCGGGGACCTGCTCGCACTGGCCGAGTTCGTCACCCGCAGGACGCACTGAGCCCATGCCTCCGTGACCAGCGCCCCGAATCAACTCTAGGATCCCGAAAGTCGGTTGGGACCATCACATCGGGGACGAAGGGGCGGGGCCGGTCATGGGTGTACGCATACGGCAGGCGGACGAGCGGGACAGGGACCAGGTCGTACGGATCCTGGACGAGGCGTTCCACAACGACCCGGTGAGCAGCTGGGTCTTTCCGGACGAGGAGCACCGGCGCGCGGTGCACGGGAAGTTCCTCGGCGTCTTCGCGGACATCACGCTCGCGGGCGGGCGGATCGACATCCTGGAGGACGGCACGGCCGCGGCCCTCTGGCTCCCGGTGCCGGCGGGGGCGCCCGAGGGGGACGGCGGCACACCCGCGCTCATGAGGGAGACAGCGGATCCCGGCAACGAACGGGCCGAACTGATCGGGAGGCTGACGGGCGCCGTCCATCCGCACGACCGCGCCCACGAGTACCTGTTGATGATCGGTGTCTCGCCGGAGCGCCAGGGGGAGGGGATCGGGGAAGCGCTCATCACCGAGGTGCTGGAGCAGTGCGACCGCGATGGTGTGCCGGCCTATCTGGAGGCGAGCAGCGAGCGCAGCCGGGGTCTCTACGAGCGGCTCGGGTTCACCTTCATGGGGCGGACCGTGGACCTCCCGGACGGGCCCTCCATGTGGCCCATGTGGCGTGAACCGCACCCGGTCTGAACGACGGTCAGGCCGCTGCGCGGGAGAAGGGGAGGGTGCCACCGGGGCGGCGCCGGGCACGGGCTACAGTCCCTGCACATGACAGATGAGTCGTGGGCAGGCTGGTACCGGGACCGTCACGGTTCCGAGCCGGTCATCCTCACCACGGACGGGCAGCAGCTCCGGATCCGCGTCAGGGGTGCCGCATTCGAGGGCGAGAGCTTCGACAGCCTGAGCCCCGTGGCCGCGGTGCCGCCCGAAGGAGGGGCGTTCGACCTGGTGGACGGCTCGCTCAGCGACTGCGTCCTCGAGTGGGACCTGCCGCTCCCGGTCCTCGTCTCCGGCACGGTCCGCCAGGTCACGCTCAGTTGCCTGCTGTCGCTGCGCCGTGCCGAGCCGGATCTGTACCTCGCCCTCCATCTGGACGGTGCGGCGTACGAATCGAACCGGGCCGAGAGCGACTTCGCGTCCGCCCTGGCGACGATCCAGCGCATCCTGCCGCCCGGAATCCGTCTCCAGACGTGCATCGCCTGCGCCTTCTCGGACTACTTCCCCGTACCGGTCCGCGGGCTCTCCGGCGGACTCGCCTGCTTCCGCGGGGCGAAGGACGCCTACCGCGACGCGGCAGGCGGCGGAGATGTCGCCGACCTGTGGGACAGGCGTACGGGACTGGTCCAGGAGATCTGGAGCTGCCCGGAGTTCGAGCCGCGTCCGGCCCAGGGGGCGGGGACCGGGCACCGTGGCGCCTTCCCGCTGGAGCTCGCCTGAGCCCCGGCGTCCGGACATGCGCGTAGGGGCCGCCCCGGAGCGGCCCCTACGGCACTGGTTCGACGGTGTCAGGAAGCGGTACGTGCGAGCGCCGCTGCGAGGCCGTTCCGCCACAGGGTGTTCACCCGCGAGCGCTCGTTCGCGTTCGGGTAGGCGTTCGTGCAGGACGTGCCGGGGCCACCACCGGACATGAGCTCACTGCACGGGCCGGTGTAGTGGTCCGGCAGCCCGAGCACGTGCCCGGTCTCGTGAGCGGTGACACGGGTCGAGTTGTACTGCCGGTTCTGGGCGTAGTCGAGGAAGATGTAGCCGCTGCCGTGCCCGTTGGTGCTCGCGTACGAGCCCCGCGAGTCGTTGCCCTCGTAGTAGCTGAAGTCGGCGTTGGAGCCCGCCTGCAGCTTGACGTTGCTGACCGAGCTGTTCCAGATGCTGGCGCTGCTCGCTATCTGGCTGCGGAAGGTGGGAGCGTTGGCGGCGTTGTAGACGACGGTGACCGCCTGGGCGCCCGGGTTGGCGGCGCGCTTCTCGGCGACCGACTTCATGACGGCGTCGAAGAAGGCCTTGTTCGCTGCGGCGTTCTCACTGGATCCGGCGTACGCGGCGTAGCCGGCCTGGGCGGCCGTCACGGAGGTGGAGGGTGCGACAGGGGACGGAGCCGCGGCGACGGCGGGCGTGGTGCCCAGCGCGGCGGCAAGGGTGAGGCCGAGACCGGCCACTGCCGACATGACGGCTGTCCTGGGGTGTCTCATGCGGGGATCTCCTACCTGTCCGATGAACCCTGTCCGGCGAGCCGGACAGGGAACGGGTGGGGGGTACGGAGAGAGTGTGTTGCGCAGCCGGGCCGCAGCGGATGATGTCAACCAGCGATAACGCCGCCCTATCGCCCCCACAGCACCAGCACAGCAATCGCACATACACAGAGTCCCAACACTCCCTGAATTACCGTTGTTTAGTGGGGTTGAGCCGTCTGGTGCACCGCATACGGACAGCCATACGCTCCTGCCCATGGAGCTCGAGGTGAGACACCTCAAGGCGCTCTGCGCCATCGCCGACACGGGCAGCCTGCACCAAGCGGCCCGGCGACTCGGCGTGAGCCAGCCCTCCTTGACCACCCAGCTGCAGCGGATCGAGAAATCCCTGGGGGCGGAGCTCTTCCGGCGCGAACGGACCGGCTGCCGACCGACCTTGCTCGGACGCGCCGTCCTCAGCAGGGCCCGCCCCCTGGTCGACGGCATGACGGCCCTGGTCGGAGCCGCCCTGGCGGAGGCCGAGGCGGCCCGCGCGGAAGGCCCGCGGCTCCGCATCGGATCCACCGCGAGCCGGGTCATCGGCGGCTGGCTGCGCCGGCTTCGGGTGAGGCTGCCCGAAACGGACATCTCCCTGCGCGTCGACGTCTCCGCCCGGACCCTGCTGCGCACGGTCGCGGCGGGTCGCCTCGACGTCGCGTTCGTGCACGAGGTGGAGGGCTTCCCGCTGGACATTCCGGACGGCCTGGACCGGCGCGTACTTCTCGACCGGGAACCGCAGTTCATCTCCCTGTCCCGCGACCACCCCGCGGCGGGCAGCCCCGTGGTGGACCTCGGCGACCTGGCCGCCGACCGCTGGATGGTCGACCCGTCGGTGGACGGCGAATGGGACGGCGTACGACGGGTGCTCGGCGCCGCCGGCCTCGACCCGCCCGTCCTGCACGGCGACTACCTCACGGCGGCCTCCCTGGTCGTACTCGGCGAAGCGGTCGCTCCCTGCCAGCCCACCTCGGGCCCGCGCGACGACATGGCGATCCGCCCGCTGCGCGGCGACCCGCTCGCGGTGCGGCTCATGCTGGTCTCCCGGACGGGTGCCGACTCGGACGTGGTGTACGGGGAGCTGGAAGCGGCGTACCGCGAAGCGGCCCGGCGGGCGGCGGGCTACCACCAGTGGCTGCTGCGCAACCGCAGCCCGCTCGCGCATACGCTCTGAACCGCGGAGAGTTCCCCGTTCTGCCGACAGCGAGGCACCGTTTCCCGCAGAGGCCACGACGGGCAAGGTCATCCCATGAAGATCCTGATGCTGGGCGGCACCGAATTCGTCGGCCGTGCCGTCACCGACGCGGCGCTCGCCCGCGGCTGGCAGGTCACGGTGTTCCACCGCGGCCGCCACGCGGCACCGCCGGGTGTGCGGGTACTGACCGGCGACCGTACGACCGGCGGTGACGGCCTCGCCACACTGGCCGAAGGCACCTGGGACCTGACCGTCGACACCTGGAGCGGCGCCCCCTCCGCCGTACGGGACGCGGCCCGTCTGCTGGCCGGCCGGACCGGGCACTACACCTATGTCTCCAGCCGTTCCGTCTACGCGTACCCCACCCCGGCCGGGCTGCCCGAGGATGGCCAACTGGTCGCCGGGGCGTCTCCCGACGCGGGCGCGGACGTCCCGTACGCCCTGGCCAAGCGCGGCGGTGAACTGGCGGCGCTCGACGCCTTCGGCGACCGGGCACTGCTGGCCCGGGCCGGCCTCATCCTCGGGCCCGGGGAAAACGTGGGCCGGCTGCCGTGGTGGCTCGAGCGGACGGCCCGCGGCGGCCCTGTCATCGCCCCGGGGCCACGGGACGCCGCTCTCCAGTACATCGACGCCCGCGACCTGGCGAGCTGGATCCTGGACGCCGCGACGACCGGTCTGGGCGGCGCGTACAACACGGTCAGCCGCCCCGGTCACACCACCATGGGGGAGCTGCTCGACACCTGTGTGCGGGTCACCGGCTCGCGAGCCGACCTTCGCTGGACCGACCCGGAGGTGCTCCTCGCCGCAGGGGTCGAACCCTGGAGCGACCTACCGGTCTGGCTGCCCGCCGGAGAGCTCTACGACTCCTTGCACCGGGGTGACGTCGCCAAGGCTTATGCCGCCGGGCTGCGGTGCAGACCCGTGGCCGACACGGTGGCCGACACCTGGGAGTGGATGCGCGGGCGGGGCGGCAAGGCCCCGCAGCGGCCGGACAGGCCCCCGGTCGGCCTCGACGCGCGGACGGAGGCGAAGCTTCTGGCGGCAACCGACAGCCCTTAACGTGGCCCGATGACCGAACAGTTGCTGCACCTCGCCGAAGAGCCCCTGTGGCAAGCGGCCCGCGGGACGGGGACGTACGAGATGTCCACCCGTGGCCGCACCTGCGCGAAGAGGGTTTCATCCACTGCTCACTGCCGCACCAGCTCCCCGGTGTCGCGCGGATGCTGTACGGCTCCGACGACCAGGACCTGGTGGTGCTGGTCATCGACCCGGACCGGCTCCAAGTCCCCGTGCGCTACGAGGCCATGGGGCCCGGCGGCGAGGAGTTCCCGCACATCTACGGCCCGCTCCCGGTGACCGCGGTCGTGGAGGTACGCCCGTGGACCCGAGCCACGGCGCAGAAGGAGGGGGAGGCGCTGTGATCGGCCCTCTCATCGCGGTGACCGGGGCGAGCGGGGCGGTGGGTGGCCGGGTCGCCGAACGGCTCGCCCGTACCGGCGGCCCCGTACGGCTCCTCGGACGCGATCCGGCCCGGCTGCCCAGGCTGCCCGGTGCGGACCTCGCGCCGCCCGCACCGTACGGCGACGGGGAGGCCATGCGCCGCGCGCTGGACGGTGCGCACACCCTGTTCCTCGTCTCCGCCCACGAGAGCCCTGACCGGGTCGGCCAGCACATCACGGCCGTCGACGCGGCCGTGGCCGTAGGGGTCGAGCGCATCGTGTACGTGTCCTTCCTCGCCGCCGCACCTGCCGCGACGTTCACCTTCGGGCGCGACCACTGGCACACCGAGGCGCACATCCGGATGACCGGAGTGCGGTACACCTTCCTGCGTGACAGCTGGTACCTGGCGGCACTCCCCGCGATGACGGGCACCGACGGGATCCTGCGCGGTCCGGCCGGAGAGGGCCGGGTGTCGGCCGTGGCGCACGAGGACATCGCGGACGCCGCGTCAGCCGTCCTGCTGGACGAGGGCGTCGGCCACGACGGCGCGACGTACGACCTCACAGGTCCGGAGGCCTTCACCCTCGCCGAGGCGGCCCAGGAGCTGAGCCGCTGCACCGGCCGAACTGTCCGCTACATCCCCGAGACCAGGGAGGAGGCCTACGCCTCCCGTGCCCACTACGGGGCCGAGGACTGGGAAGTGGCCGGCTGGGTCACCTCGTACGAGGCCATCGCGGCCGGTGAAATGGCCGCGCTCTCGGATGCCGTCCCCACCCTCACGGGCCACCCGGCCAAGAACCTGGCCACCTACCTGCGGGAGAACCCCGACAGCTACCGCCACCTCCTTCCCGGAGCCTGACGGACGGACAGGCAGGCAGGCAGGCAGGCGCAGGCAGGACAGGACAGGACAGAACAGAACAGAACAGGGCTGGCGGACAGGACGGGACGGGTTCCTGCGTACCGCCGAGGAATGAGAGGGGCAGCGGCTCACCGACGGCAGATCCGACGCGTCGTGGACGGCTCCGCACTGCACCCGGGCACGGACCCTCCACCATGGCGCCTGCGCAAGCCGAAGCCCCCGGAAACGCCCGCACCCGGTCCGCAGGACCTCCCGTCGGGAAGCCGCGCGTACCGGGTGCGGACAGATCGGCCCTGCGGATCCGAAGACCGCAGATCAAGCCTTCTTGGTCTCCCAGAAGATCTTGTCGATCTGGGCGATCAGGTCCAGAGCCTTCTGGCCCGTGGCCGGGTCGTTCGAGCCCTTGGCCGCGGAGAGCGCCTTCAGGGTGTCGTTGACCAGCTGGTGCAGCTCCGGGTACTTCTCGAAGTGCGGGGGCTTGAAGTAGTCGCTCCAGAGCACCGAGACGTGGTGCTTCGCGAGCTCGGCGCGCTGTTCCTTGATCAGAACGGAGCGCGTGCGGAAGTCCGCGTCCTCATTGGCCTGGTACTTCTCCTGGACGGCCTTGACGGACTCCGCCTCGATGCGGGCCTGGGCCGGGTCGTACACGCCGCAGGGCAGGTCGCAGTGGGCGCTGACCTTCACCTTGGGGGCAAACAGGCGGGAAAGCATGGAGCTGTCCTTCCTCGTGATCGTCTTCTCAGGTGGGACATTACTCCGTGGGGGGCGGCTTTTTGCGGCTGCCCCCGTGGGCTTAGGTCAAAAGTCCAGGGTGACGATGGGACCAGTGGCCGAATGTACGGAGCGGTGCGCGGCGGTGTACTGGAGGACGGACGGGAGGTGCCACAGATGCCGGAACTGACGCAGGATCCGGGAAACGGGCGGGCGGCGCGGGGCTCGTTCCAGGTGGTGGAGGTGACGGGGCCCTCGATGGTGCCCACCCTCTACCACGGGGACCGGCTGCTCGTGCAGCACGGGGCGCCGGTGCGCCCCGGGGACGTGGTGATCCTGCGTCACCCGTTCCAGCAGGACCTGCTGGTCGTGAAGCGCGCGGCCGAGCGCCGCGGCAAAGGCTGGTGGGTGCTGGGTGACAACTCGTACGCGGGCGGGGACAGCACGGACTACGGAACGGTGCCCGAGGAGCTCGTCCTTGCCCGGGTGCGGGCCCGGTACCGGCCGCTGAAGAAGGATCAGCGGTCCGTGTTCGGTGTGCTGGGCTGGGTGGTGTCCGCGCTGCGGCCCGTCTCCTCGGACCGTTCCGTCTCCAGGCGCTTGCGGGCCCGGTAGGCCGCCACGTTGGCCCGGGTCGCACAGCGGTCGGAGCAGTAGCGCCGCGAACGGTTGGTGGACGTGTCGAGGTAGGCGTTGCGGCACGGCGCTGCCTCGCACAGGCCGAGCCGGTCCACGCCGTGCGAGGTGAGGTGGAAGGCGAGACCCATCGCCGCGATGGCGGCGAAGCCGGCCGTCGCGTTCGACGGATGGTCGGCCAGGTGCATGTGCCAGTCCGGCTTGTCGTCCTCGTCGCGGATGTCGTGGCCGGAGATCTGCGGACTCACCGGGAACTCCAGCAGCAGTGAGTTGAGCAGGTCCACCGCGAGGGTCTCGTCGCCGCCGTCGGCCGACTCGAAGACCGCGCGCAGTCGTGCCCGTACGGACCGGAAGCGGGTCACGTCCGCGTCGGTGGCGCGGCGGGCGGCCTGGGCGTTGGCGCCGAACAGGTCGCGGACGGACTCGACGGTGGTGAGGGAGTCCTTGTTGCGGGCCGGCTCCTCGGTGTTGACCAGACGCACGGCGTAGTCCGAGTAATAGGCCAGTTCCACTTGTAGTCCTTACGGCGTCGGTCTATGGTCGGTGTGTCGGCCAGTGTAATGGGTGGACACGATTATTGGGTATTACGTGGAGGTTCGTGTGACGGAGACGGCGACGGGCACCGACTGGCAGTCCTGGCAGGAGAGCTGGGACCGGCAGCAGGAGTGGTACATGCCGGACCGCGAGGAGCGGTTCCGGGTCATGCTGGACATGGTCGAGGCCGTGGTGGGGCCCGAACCGAGAGTGCTCGACCTGGCGTGCGGTACGGGAAGTATTACGGACCGGCTCCTCAAGCGGTTCCCGAAGGCCACCAGCACCGGTGTCGACCTCGACCCCGCGCTGCTCGCCATCGCCCGCGGCACCTTCGACGGCGACGACCGGGTCACTCTCGTCACGGCCGACCTGAAGGATCCCCGCTGGACCGAGCGGCTCCCGCACACCTCGTACGACGCCGTCCTCACGGCCACGGCCCTGCACTGGCTGCACAGCGAGCCGCTCGCAGCGCTGTACGGACAGGTCGGGCAACTGGTGCGGGACGGGGGTGTGTTCATGAACGCCGACCACATGATCGATACCCGCACCCCCCGGATCAACGCCGCCGAGCGCGCCCACCGGCACGCCGCCATGGACCGCGCCCGGGCCGCCGGAGCGCTCGACTGGGCCGAATGGTGGGCCCTCGCCGCCAAGGACCCGGTCCTCGCGGGACCGACCGCGGAGCGCTTCGCGATCTACGGTGAGCACGCCGACGGCGACATGCCCTCTGTCCAGTGGCACGCCCGCACGCTGCGTGAAGCCGGCTTCGGGGAGGCGCGCGCGGTCTGGTCCTCACCGTCGGACGCCTTGGTGCTCGCGGTGAAGTAGGGCCGGCGGAGCAGGGGCGCAGACATGCGGAAGGGCGGTACGGGCCGAAGCCCGTACCGCCCTTCCTTCGCAGAGCGAGGCTCTACAGAACCTTCGACAGGAACGACTTCGTGCGGTCGTGCTGCGGGTTCGTGAGTACGTCACGAGGGTGGCCCGTCTCGACGACCACGCCGTCGTCCATGAAGACCAGGGCGTCACCGACCTCGCGGGCGAAGCCCATCTCGTGGGTGACGACGATCATCGTCATGCCGTCCTCGGCGAGACCGCGCATCACGTCCAGGACGTCACCGACCAGCTCCGGGTCGAGCGCCGACGTCGGCTCGTCGAAGAGCATCAGTTTCGGTTCCATGGCCAGCGCACGGGCGATGGCCACCCGCTGCTGCTGTCCGCCGGAGAGCTGGGAGGGGTAGTTCTTGGCCTTGTCCGACAGGCCGACCCGGTCCAGGAGCCGTTCGGCGCGTGCCCGCGCGACGGCCCTGGTCTCGCCCTTGACCTGGATCGGCGCTTCCATGACGTTCTCGATGGCCGTCATGTGCGGGAACAGGTTGAAGCGCTGGAAGACCATGCCGATGTCCCGGCGCTTCAGGGCTACGTCGCTGTCCTTGAGCTCGTAGAGCTTGTCGCCCTTCTGGCGGTATCCCACCAGCTCGCCGTCGACGTAGAGACGACCGGCGTTGACCTTCTCCAGGTGGTTGATGCACCGGAGGAAGGTCGACTTGCCGGAACCGGACGGGCCGATCAGGCAGAAGACCTCGCGAGGCGCTACCTCGAGGTCGATGCCCTTGAGGATGTGCGCGGAACCGAAGGACTTGTGTACACCCTCGGCCTTCACCATGGCGGTCATGCGGCGCCTCCCTTCGGGCGGCCCAGCGACAGCATGTTGGCCCTGATTCTCTGGAACGGGGTGTCCGGCAGACTGCGGCTGGAACCGCGTGCGTAGTACCGCTCCAGGTAGTACTGGCCGATGCTGAGCAGCGACGTGAGGATCATGTACCAGGCCGCGGCCAGGAACAGCATCTCCACGGTTGCACCCGAGGTCTGCGAGACGTTCTGGGTGGACCGCAGCAGTTCGGTGTACTGGACGGCGACCGCCAGCGACGAGGTCTTGAGCATGTTGATGACCTCGTTGCCCGTCGGCGGCACGATCACGCGCATCGCCTGCGGTACGACGATCCGGCGAAGCGTCTTGCCGTGGCTCATGCCCAGCGCGTGTGCCGCCTCGGTCTGCCCCTCGTCGACCGACTGGAGGCCGGCCCGGCAGATCTCCGCCATGTACGCGGCCTCGTTGAGACCGAGCCCCAGCAGCGCGCAGAGGAACGGAGTCATGAAGGACGACCACTCGTCCTTGTAGATCGGCCCGAGGTTGATGTACTCGAAGACGATGCCGAGGTTGAACCAGACGAGCAGCTGCACGTAGACGGGGGTGCCGCGGAAGAACCAGATGTAGCCCCACGCGATGGCGGACGTCACCGGATTCTTGGACAGTCGCATCACCGCGAGCACGATGCCGAGCACCACACCGATGATCATCGCCAGGACGGTGATGATGACGGTGTTCTTGACGCCCTCGAGGATCTGGTCGTCGAAGAAGTAGTCCGGGATCGCTTTCCAGTTGATGTCGGCCTGGGCGAACGCGTAGACGAGCGAGGCCAGCAGGCCGAGGGTGACGACCGCCGAGACGTACCGTCCGTAGTGGCGAACCGGAATTGCTGTGATCGCTTCCGGTCCTGCCGACGGGACGGGCGGGGTGTCCGCCGGCTCCGTCTTCTTTATGTCAGTCACAGGTGATGCCTTTCAGCGCCGGTCCCGGTCAGGACCCGCCGTTGGTCTTGGCCTCGGTGACCGCTCCGGCCTCGACACCCCACTTGGCGATGATCTTGCCGTACTCGCCGTTCTTGATGATCGCGTCCAGTGCCGCCTGGATGGCCTTGGTGAGCTCGTCGTTGCCCTTGGCGACGGCGATGCCGTACGGGGCGGCCTCGACCTGCTCGCCGACCAGCTGGAAGTCCTTGCCGCCACCCGAGGTCTTCACCGCGTACGCGGCGACCGGGAAGTCGGAGGACCCGGCGTCGGCGCCACCGCCGCGCAGGCGGGTCTGGGCCTCGAGGTCGTTGTCGAAGGGCTCGATGGTGATCTTGCCCTTGCTGCCGCACTTCTTGTTCTCGGCCTTGGCGAGGTCGTGGGAGACGGTGCCGCGCTGGACGACGATCTTCTTGCCGCAGAGGTCCGACCAGGTCTTGATACCCTTGTCGTCACCCTTCTTGGTGTAGATCGAGACGCCGGCGGTGAAGTAGTCGATGAAGTCGACGCCCTCGCCGACCTTCTTCTTGGTCTCGGAGTCGACACCGTCCTGGCGGTCCTTGGTGTCGGTCATCGCCGACATCGCCAGGTCGTAGCGCTTCGAGCGCAGACCCGTGAGCAGCGTGTCGAAGGTGCCGTTCTCGAAGACGAACTCCACACCGAGCTGCTTGCCGAGCGCGGCGCCGAGGTCGGGGTCGATGCCGACGGTCTTGCCCGACTCGTCCTTGAACTCGACCGGCGGGTACGCGATGTCCGAACCGACCTTGATGACGCCCTTGTCCTTGATCGCCTGCGGGAGGAGATCGGCGAGCGGGGCGCTCTTCGTGGTGGTCTTGTCGGCACTCTTCTTGGTGCCGCTGTCGGTCTGGTCGCCGCAGGCGGTCAGCAGCATGGTGCCGGCGACCGCGATAGCGCAGACCGCAGCAATACGGGACTTTGCGGGCCTACGGCGCATGGTACTTGCGGTCATGGTCGAGATCCTCCGGCAGGTGGGAGAGCTGGCGACGAGGTGGGTTCGCACACACCGTCGCGTGTCGCCATCTTGTGTGATTACGGCATCTTGCCATTCGGACTAGCCCATTCAGGGGACCCGGCATGTCAAAATCGGGTAACGGGCGACCCCCGAACCCCAACGGGCCGGTACTGCAAGGCCGGACCATCTGTTGGAAACCGAGCATTCTTCCGGAGAATCTCCGGTGCGTCTCGACCGGCGGACGACCTTTGTGGCCCTTAGTGGACTTGTCCAGATATTCGACTATGAGTCATGTCACCGAGACGGTATGGACTCGTCCGGGGCCCCGTCCGTCCGGTAAGAAAGACCTTTACACCCCTCATCCGGGGCTCAGGGCGCGTGTGCGGCGCGCCCGCGCGTACGAACCTCCCCAGCCGGAGCGGGCCAACCGCTCAGTGCCGGGCGCGTACGCGGTGCCCGCCCACCCCTCCTCAACCAGGAGTGGCCACCCTCAAACGATGAAGACTTAAGGGGTCAACACAATGGCAGCGGAGATCGTCAATCCTCGCAGCGACAGCAAGACGCACGGTGCGGCCAGTGCGGACGACATCAGCAGTGCGGACGAGCCCTTCGATCCGGCTTTCGCCCTCCACCGCGGCGGGAAGATGGCCGTGCAGGCCACCGTGCCCATCCGCGACAAGGACGACCTGTCCCTCGCGTACACGCCCGGCGTGGCCAAGGTGTGCAGCGCCATCGCCGAGAACCCCGAGCTCGTCCACGACTACACCTGGAAGTCGCAGGTCGTGGCCGTCGTGACGGACGGCACCGCCGTGCTCGGCCTCGGCGACATCGGCCCCGAGGCATCCCTCCCGGTGATGGAGGGCAAGGCGATCCTGTTCAAGCAGTTCGGCGGCGTCGACGCGGTTCCGATCGCGCTCGCGACCACCGACACGGACGAGATCATCGAGACCGTGGTGCGCCTCGCGCCGTCCTTCGGCGGGGTCAACCTGGAGGACATCTCGGCCCCCAGGTGCTTCGAGATCGAGCGCAAGCTCCAGGAGCGCCTGGACATTCCGGTCTTCCACGACGACCAGCACGGCACGGCCGTCGTGACGCTCGCAGCCCTGCGCAACGCCGCGAAGCTCTCGGGGCGGACCCTCGGTGATCTGCGCGGCGTCATCTCCGGCGCCGGTGCGGCCGGAGTGGCGATCGCGAAGTTCCTGCTGGAGGCGGGCATCGGTGACGTTGCCGTCGCCGACCGCAAGGGCATCGTCAGCCGTGACCGCGACGACCTCACGGACGTCAAGCGCGAGCTGGCGGAACTGACGAACAGGGCGGGCCTCTCCGGTCCGCTGGAGACGGCCCTCGCGGGCGCGGACGTCTTCATCGGAGTCTCCGGCGGTACGGTCCCCGAGCCGGCCGTCGCCTCGATGGCGCCCGGCGCGTTCGTCTTCGCCATGGCGAACCCGAACCCCGAGGTCCACCCCGACGTCGCGCACAAGTACGCGGCTGTGGTGGCGACCGGGCGCTCGGACTACCCGAACCAGATCAACAACGTGCTGGCGTTCCCCGGCATCTTCGCCGGCGCGCTCCAGGTCCGGGCCTCCCGGATCACCGAGGGCATGAAGATCGCCGCGGCGAACGCCCTGGCGGACGTCGTCGGCGACGAACTGGCGGCGGACTACGTGATCCCGTCGCCGTTCGACGAGCGGGTCGCTCCGGCGGTCACGGCCGCGGTGGCCGCGGCCGCGCGGGCCGAGGGTGTGGCACGCCGCTGATGCGGTGAGGCGGGGGCGGGTGGAGGAACGGGTCCGCTGCGCGGGTCTGTTCCCCCACCCGCCCCTGCTACCCCGACCGCCCCTGTTCCTGTTGGGGCGAGCGTCACACCATCGAGCAGTTACGTCACGGCGCGTCACCGCCTATCGTCGGGCCCATGTTCGCCGCCTACGCCGCACGCATCGACCGGGACCAGCCCCTCAACGGACTTGAGCTGGGCGAACGCCCCGCTCCCGAGGCGCGACCCGGCTGGACCACCGTCTCCGTGAGGGCCGCCTCCCTCAACCACCACGACCTCTGGTCCCTGCGGGGCGTCGGCCTCGCCGAGGACAAACTGCCCATGATCCTCGGCTGCGACGCAGCCGGGATCGACCAGGACGGCAACGAGGTCGTCCTGCACTCGGTGATCGGCCAGACCGGACACGGTGTCGGTCCCCGGGAGCCCCGCTCCATCCTCACCGAGCGCTACCAGGGGACGTTCGCCGAGCAGGTCACGGTCCCGAGCTGGAACGTGCTGCCCAAGCCGAAGGAACTCACCTTCGAGCAGGCCGCCTGCCTGCCGACCGCGTGGCTCACCGCGTACCGGATGCTGTTCACCAACGCGGGCGTACGGCCCGGCGACTCCGTCCTCGTCCAAGGGGCCGGTGGTGGTGTCGCCACTGCGGCGATCGTCCTCGGCAAGGCCGCCGGGCTCAGGGTGTACGCCACGAGCCGTGACGAAGCCAGGCGCAAGCGGGCCGTCGAGCTGGGTGCGACCGAGGCGTACGAGCCCGGCGCACGGCTGCCGCAGCGCGTCGACGCCGTCATCGAGACCGTGGGCGCCGCGACCTGGTCCCACTCGGTGAAGTCCCTCCGCCCCGGCGGCACCCTTGTCATCTCGGGTGCGACCAGCGGAGACCGTCCCGCGCACGCGGAGCTGACCCGGATCTTCTTCCTGGAGCTCAAGGTGGTCGGTTCGACGATGGGTTCCAAGGACGAGCTGGAGGATCTGCTGTCGTTCTGCGCGGCCACCGGCGTACGTCCCGTCATCGATGAGGTCCTTCCGCTGGACCGGGCCCGTGAGGGCTTCGAGCGACTCGCTGCCGGAGATCAGTTCGGAAAGATCGTGCTGACCGCCACATGACCACCGGGAGTGCGCCGGGCGCCGGCCAGAGGTTGTCGCTGCGCCTCTGGCGGCCGTACGACGCCCCGGCCGTCCTCCGTGCTTTCGCCCCGGCGGAGATGTCGCGTCAGTCCGGCCGGTCACGTCCCCGGCCGAGGCTCTGGACTGGATCGCCGACCGGGAGGAGGAGCGAGCGGCCGGTACCGGATACGCGTGGGCCGTCGTCCGGGAGAACGTGGAGAACGTGGTGCTCGGGTCCGTCGCCGTGACCGCGGTGAACCACGTCCACGACACCGGCTGGGTCTCCTACTGGACGGTCGAGGGGGCGCGTGGCGGGGGTGTTGCCGCCGCGGGCCTACGGGCGCTCGCCCGCTGGGCCTTCGACGATCTGGGGCTCCACCGGCTGGAACTCGGACACCGTACGAACAACCCGGCCTCCTGCAGGGTGGCCGAGCGGGCCGGCTTCGCGGTGGAGGGCCTCGAACGGGGGAAGCTGCGCTACGGCGACGTCCGGTACGACGTGGAGCGTCACGCTCGGCTTGCCACCGATCCTGTCAATTTTGGTTGACACTCCTCGGTTGTCAATGTAGGTTGACATCATGACCGAAGCAACGGATCTCGCCGCACGTGCCGGTGATCACGACCCGCGCGTGGGGTTGCGGGCCGTCGCCGCGCTGCGGCGGCTGCTCGAACAACTCGAAGCCGTGCAAGTGAGAAGCGCCCGCGCCCAGGGCTGGTCGTGGCAGGAAGTCGCTGCCGAACTGGGTGTCAGCCGGCAGGCCGTGCACAAGAAGTACGGGAGGCATTGATGTTCGAGCGATTCACCAAGGGTGCCCGGGCCACGGTGACCGGCGCCGTGGTTCATGCCGAGCGGACCGGCTCGGACTCGGTCACCGAGGAGCATCTGCTGCTCTCGCTGCTGGATCGGACCGGCAGTCGGGCGGCCTTCGCCGTGGCCTCCCTCGGTCTCGTCGACCGACGCTCCTCCCTGGAGTCGGCTCTTGCCGAGGCCAGGCGCCTCGGAGGCCTGACCAAGGCGGATACGGAGGCGCTGGCCGGTCTCGGTATCGACGTCACCGAGATCGTGGCCAGGGTCGAGGGGGCCCATGGCGAGGGAGCCCTGGAGGGCGACCGCAGGAGCCGCCGGTGGTGGTCGGCGCAGCGCCCGTTCACCGGGGGCGCGAAGGGCATCCTGGAGAAGTCCCTGCGCATCGCCCTCGGGCGTGGCGACAAATTCATCGGCGAGGAGCACGTCCTGCTGGCACTGACGGCCTGCCCCGGAGTGGTCGCCGACGTGCTCACGGAACACGGCGCCACGTACGCCACGGTGGAGCGGGCGCTGTACGGGGAGGACGAGGGGGAAGGCCGGGCCAAGGCGGGCTGACACCCACCGGGCCTCCCCCGGCCCGCCGGGTGACGGGCCGAAGGGGCCCGCCGGGCCGAGGGGCCGAAGGGGCCGAAGGGGCCGAAGAGGGCCCGCCGGGCCGAGGGGCCGACCGGACGCGGTCGGTCGGCCCCTCGGCCCGGACCCCCGGTCAGCCCTTCTTGGTGTTCTCGGCCTTGCCGTCGGCGGTGCCCCGGAGCAGTGTGCCGATGTGTGCCGCAGCCGCCGCGAGGTGGCGGCGGGCCTCGGTCAGCTGGTCCTCGGTCACCCCTTGGTCCCGTGCCGCGTCCCGGATGTCGTCGCGGAAGCGGTCCAGCAGACGGTCCAGGTCACGGGACGGGTCGCCCGTGGCCGTCGTGTCGGCGGCCCACTCGATGTCTGGGGCGGCGGGGTCGGGCCTCGTGTACGAGGGCCGGCTGCCGGTCTTGGCGAAGTTGCCGAGCTGGCCGGTGATCTCTGCCAGGCCTTCCCGTACGCCCGTGGGCCAGTCGCCCCGAGCGAAATGCTCCTGCACCTGGCGTGCGGCGTTCTGCATCTGCTCGCGCGCCTTCTCGTGGGCCTCCCGCGCCTGCCGACGGGCCTGATCGGCGTCCTCGCGGGCGCGGCGGGACTCGTCCTTCGCCTTGCGGGCCTGTTCCTTCCACTCCTGCTTCGCCTTGCGGAGCTCTTCCTTCGCCGTGCGCCACGTCTCGCTGTCCCCGAAGTCGGAGTCCCAGCCGCTCCGGGCACCGCCCGTCGCCTGCCGTGACTCGGACGCCGCCGCCCGCATCTCGCTGCGCACCTTGCCCGCCGCGCCGCGTACGTCGTCGCGGATCTCCGCGGCCAGCTCGGAGACCGATTCACGGATCTCCAGCTCCAGGTCGGCCAGCTCGCCACCGCGGCCCGCCAGTTCGGCGCGCCCGGCGTCGGTGATCGAGTAGACCTTGCGGCCGCCTTCGGTGGCATGAGTGACCAGGCCTTCGGCCTCCAGCTTCGCCAGGCGCGGGTACACGGTGCCGGCCGACGGTGCGTACAGCCCCTGGAAGCGTTCCTCCAGCAGACGGATCACCTCGTAGCCGTGCCGTGGAGCCTCGTCCAGGAGCTTCAGGAGGTACAGGCGCAGGCGGCCGTGGGCGAATACGGGGGGCATGTCAGAGCACCTTTCCGGTCGGCTCGGCGTCGTACGGGTCGTCCTCGGCCGGCGGGCGGCGCAGCAGGGCGATCGAGCCGGAGACGGTCGTCGCCTTCAGCTTCCCCGTCCCGGCGCCGAGCGTGCCGGTGATCTTCTTCGCTCCCCACTGGCCGCCGACCCGCAGGTCCTCGAAGGCGTTGGAGACCGCGCCGCTCGCGGTGTTGGCCTCGACCTTCGCGTCCGCCGGGTGCGGCAGCCGGATGGCGATCTCGCCGGAGACGGTGGTCAGCCTGATGTCCGTGGGCTTCGGGGACGTATCGACATCCAGGACCATGTGGCCGCTGACCGATTCCGCCCGTACGGACGTCCCGGCGCCCTCGACGACCGTCAGGTCTCCCGATACGGACTGGAAGCGGAGGTCGCCGGTGACGGCCTGGGCCTCCAGGCTGCCGGAGACGGTCTCCGCGCGGACCATGCCTGAGAGGCCCACCAGGGTCGTGTCACCGGTGACACCCCGCAGCTCCGTGCGGCCCCGGATCCCGGAGACGACCGCTCCGGCGCCGACCACGCCGACCTCCACCGCCGAGCCCGAGGGCACGGCGAGCGAGACGACGGCGTGACGCCGCGGGGTCTTCCGGTCGAGCCAGCTGAGGAACCCCTTCCACGGCAGATCCTCGTAGGTCACGGTCAGGGTTCCGTCCCGTTGGGTCACGATCAGCGGGGGCCCCTCGATGCCGGAGACCTCCAGGCGCGCGGTGGCCTCCTCGGTGCCGACGACATTGACCGCCCCGTTGACGATGCGCACACTCAGCGCCGCCACGGGGGCGTCGAACGTGAGCTTCTGGGGCTCGGCGACGGACCACGTCGACTCAGGCATGGATCGGACCTCCCGGAGAGCATGTCGTGACGCAACATATCGCGTCTCTTGGGAACACGATATATCGCGGATTGTGGAAGTCAAGGGGTTACCGACGGATCGAGAAAGCGAACAAATAGAGTCAAATCCGGGTGAATTGCCCTAGCGTAGAGGCCATGACCGCGACATCCGTGGGCGCCCTTCTGCTGTGCCGGGCCGACCTCGAGACCGTACGGCCCCTTGCGCATCTCCTGCGCGAGCCGATGCTGCTCACCCCGGCCGGCGACGGGTGGAGCGCCGTCGTTCCCGAAGGGAAGCCGTGGCGCAGTGAGGGCGGTGAGCCGGTCGACCGGGTCCTCGGCGGCTGGGCCACCGCGCTCGCGGTGGGTTCGGCCTGGCCGGTGCTCGCCCTGTGGTGGGACGGCGACCGCTCCGGCTACACCCTCGCCTCGGGCTTCCGCCGCCCGGTCGGCTACATCTGGCTGGCCGACGGCACCCCGGCGGGCGAGGACGAGGCCATGCGGACGTTCGCGGCACGGCTGGGCCTCGATCCGGTCCTGGACGTCCAGGACCTGGAAGCGCTGACCCGCCCGGACCCGGAGGCGGACGCCGACGCCCGGCTGCGCGGACTTCTCTCCGTCCTCACCCGCACCGGCCTCTCCCTCCCGGCCGGCCTCGCCCCCGGCGAACCGGCCGACCGGCTGCGCGGCGTGGCCGGGGCGCACCCGCAAGCGGAACAGATCGAGTGGGCCGGCTGGCGCGATGCCGTACGGGTGGAGCTCGACGCGGTCGAGAGCGGGAGCCTCGGGCCGTGGGTGCTCGGCCCCCGGGCCCGCGCGGCGGCCGCGGCGCAGGTCGCGGTAGGAGTGCCGCTCACCCTCTGGGGTGCCCGCCGACGTAGCGGGGGCTGGGTCGCGGCGGGTCTGATCCTGCTGGTGCAGGGCGCCCTGGGGCTCGCCTACAACCGGTTCAGACGCGAAGCGGAGCCCGCGGGAACGCCCCGGCGGTGACTACTCGTCCTCGTCCTCGTCGTCCAGCCGGGCCAGCCAGGTCGCCAGGCGCTCGACGGGAACCTCGAAGTCGGGGTTGAGGTCGACGAACGTGCGCAGCTGCTCGGCGAGCCACTCGAAGGTGACTTCCTCCTCGCCGCGCCGCTTCTCAAGTTCCTCGATGCCACGGTCCGTGAAGTACATGCGACCAGAATAACGAGGCCGAAAAGCCGTGGTGCCCGGCCCCGCGATGATCTCGCGGGACCGGGCACCGACGGTGCGTACAACAGCCGATCAGGCCTCGAAGACCTCGTTGACCAGCTGGGCCTGCTCGGCCTGGTGACGCTTGGCCGAACCGACCGCCGGGGACGAACCGTGCCGGCGGGAGATGCGGCGCAGGCGCTCACCGTGCGGCACATCGGCTCCGACGGCCAGGTCCAGGTGGTCGATCAGGTTGAGCGCGATGAACGGCCACGCACCCTGGTTGGCCGGCTCCTCCTGGGCCCAGAGGTACTTCTCCGCGTTCGGGTACTTGGCGATCTCGGCCTGGATCTCCGAACCCGGCAGCGGGTACAGGCGCTCCAGACGGATGATCGCCGTTTCCGTGTCGCCACGCTTCTCGCGCTCGGCGTCCAGGTCGTAGTAGAGCTTGCCGGCGCAGAAGACGACCTTGCGGACCGCTTCCGCCTTGACCGACTCGTCGCCGATCACCGGACGGAAGCCGCCGGTGGTGAACTCCTCCGCCTTCGACGCCGCCGCCTTGAGGCGGAGCATCGACTTCGGCGTGAAGACGATCAGCGGCTTGTGGTGCGGGTTGTGCACCTGCCACCGCAGAAGGTGGAAGTAGTTCGACGGCAGGGTCGGCATCGCCACCGTCATGTTGTCCTGCGCGCACATCTGCAGGAAGCGCTCCGGGCGTGCGGACGAGTGGTCCGGGCCCTGGCCCTCGTAGCCGTGGGGCAGCAGCAGCGTGACGCCGGACGTCTGGCCCCACTTCTGCTCGGCCGAGGAGATGAACTCGTCCACGACCGTCTGCGCGCCGTTGACGAAGTCACCGAACTGGGCCTCCCAGATGACCAGCGACTCCGGGCGGGCCAGCGAGTAGCCGTACTCGAAGCCCATCGCCGCGTACTCGCTGAGCAGCGAGTCGTAGACGTTGTAGCGGGCCTGGTCGTCGGAGAGGTAGAGCAGCGGGGTGTAGTCCTCGCCGGTCTTCTGGTCCACGAGGACCGCGTGGCGCTGGCCGAACGTGCCGCGGCGGGTGTCCTGGCCGGCGAGCCGGACCGGAGTGCCCTCCATCAGCAGCGATCCGATGGCGAGGGTCTCGCCCATGCCCCAGTCGATCGTGCCGTTGTCCACCGAGGCCGCGCGACGCTGCATCTGCGGCATCAGACGCGGGTGGACGGTGATCCCGTCGGGGATGTTGACCTGGGACTCGGCGATCAGCTTCACGACCTCCGAGGAGACCGCGGTGTTCACCGCCACCGGGAACTCGGCCTGAACGTCCGGGACATGCGGCTGGGACGGCGCGGAGGTGGCTTCGCGGACCTCCGCGAAGACCTTCTCCAACTGGCCCTGGAAGTCCTGGAGTGCCTGCTCGGCCTCTTCCAGCGTGATGTCGCCGCGACCGATGAGGGACTCGGTGTAGAGCTTGCGCACCGAGCGCTTCTTGTCGATCAGGGTGTACATCTGCGGGTTGGTGAACTCCGGGTTGTCGCCCTCGTTGTGACCGCGGCGGCGGTAGCAGATGAGGTCGATGACGACGTCCTTGTTGAACGTCTGCCGGTACTCGAAGGCGAGGCGCGCGACGCGGACCACGGCCTCCGGGTCGTCACCGTTGACGTGGATGATCGGCGCCTCGATCATGCGCGCGACATCGGTGGCGTACATCGAGGAACGCGACGCCTCCGGGGCGGCGGTGAAGCCGACCTGGTTGTTGATGACGACGTGGACCGTGCCGCCGGTGCGGTAGCCGCGCAGCTGCGACATGTTGAGCGTCTCGGCGACGACGCCCTGGCCCGCGAAGGCCGCGTCGCCGTGGAGCGCGACGGGCAGGACCGTGAAGTCCGTGCCGGCCTTGTTGATGATGTCCTGCTTGGCGCGGGCGATGCCCTCGAGAACCGGGTCGACCGCCTCCAGGTGCGAGGGGTTGGCGGCCAGCGAGACCTTGATCTGCTCGCCGTCCAGACCGGTGAAGGTGCCCTCCGCGCCCAGGTGGTACTTGACGTCGCCGGAGCCGTGCATCGACCGCGGGTCGAGGTTGCCCTCGAACTCCCGGAAGATCTGCGCGTACGACTTGCCGACGATGTTCGCCAGGACGTTCAGACGGCCGCGGTGGGCCATACCGATGACGACCTCGTCGAGGCGCGCCTCGGCGGCGGAGTCGATGACCGCGTCGAGCAGCGGGATGACGGACTCGCCGCCCTCCAGCGAGAACCGCTTCTGGCCGACGTACTTGGTCTGCAGGAACGTCTCGAAGGCCTCCGCGGCGTTCAGACGGCGCAGGATCCGCAGCTGCTCCTCGCGCTCCGGCGCGGGGCGCGGACGCTCCACCCGGTCCTGGAGCCACTTGCGCTCCTTCGGGTCCTGGATGTGCATGAACTCGATGCCGGTGGTGCGGCAGTACGACTCACGCAGCACACCGAGGATGTCGCGGAGCTTCATCAGCGTCTGCCCGGCGAAACCGCCGACCGCGAAGTCCCGCTCCAGGTCCCACAGGGTGAGGCCGTGCTCGTTGATGTCCAGGTCGGGGTGCTTGCGCTGTCGGTACTCCAGCGGGTCGGTGTCGGCCATGACGTGGCCGCGGACCCGGTAGGAGTGGATCAGCTCGAAGACCCGTGCGGCCTTGGTGACGTCGTCGTCGTGCGAGGCGTCGATGTCCTTGAGCCAGCGGACCGGCTCGTAGGGGATGCGCAGCGCCTTGAAGATCTCGTCGTAGAAGTCGTTCTCGCCGAGCAGGAGCTGGGACAGGACACGCAGGAACTCGCCGGACGCGGCGCCCTGGATGACCCGGTGGTCGTACGTCGAGGTCAGCGTCATGACCTTCGAGATGCCCAGCTTGTTCAGGGTGTCCTGCGAGGTGCCCTGGAACTCCGCCGGGTAGTCCATCGCGCCGACGCCCATGATGAGGCCCTGTCCGGGCATCAGGCGGGGCACCGAGTGAACGGTGCCGATGCCGCCGGGGTTGGTCAGCGAGGCGGTGACCCCGGAGAAGTCGTCCATGCCGAGCTTGCCGACACGGGCACGGCGGACGATGTCCTCGTACGCCTGCCAGAACTCGAAGAAGTTGAGCGTCTCGGCCTTCTTGATGGCCGCGACGACCAGCTGGCGGTCGCCGTTCGGCTTCACCAGGTCGATGGCCAGGCCGAGGTTGACGTGCTCCGGCTTGACCAGGGTCGGCTTGCCGTCCTTGACCGCGAAGGAGTTGTTCATCGACGGCATGGCCTTGAGGGCCTGCACCATCGCGTAGCCGATGAGGTGGGTGAAGGAGATCTTCCCGCCGCGGGCCCGCTTGAGGTGGTTGTTGATGACGATGCGGTTGTCGAAGAGCAGCTTCACCGGAACGGCGCGGACGGATGTGGCCGTCGGCAGCTCCAGCGAGGCGTTCATGTTCTTCGCGACGGCGGCCGAGGGCCCGCGCAGCGTCACGTACTCCGGGCCGGCCGGAGCCTCGGACGCATCAGCGGCCTCGGCGGGCGCGGGTGCGGCCTTCGCGGGTGCGGCCTTCGCCGGGGCGGGCGCTGCCGGAGCAGGGGCCGCCGCCTTCGGCGCCGGGGCGGCGGGTGCGGGCACGGCGGCCTTCACCGGGGCCTTCGCCGCGGGCTCGGCCGGAACGGCGTTGTCGACGGTGGTCGCGGCGGGAGCCGGGGTCACCGCAGCCCCCGCGGCTGCGGGGCCGGGCTTGTCCGCCGTGCCGGACGTGCCCGGCTTGTAGTCGGCGAAGAAGTCCCACCAGGCGCGATCGACCGAGCTGGGGTCCTGGAGGTACTGCTGGTAGATCTCGTCGACAAGCCACTCATTGGGGCCGAATGCGGCCGCCGGGTTGGACCCGGAGCCTGCTTCTTGATCGGTCGAGATGCTCGAGTTACTGGGGGACTGAGACGACACGGCGGCAACCGCCCTCTTCCGCTTCACAAGGTGATGGACAGCGGAAATCAAGGCTACGCCTCCCCAGCCGTTACGTGCAGGCCGGGCCGGTCTTCGTCGTGCACATCACATCGGAAGCCGGGTTTCGGCGCATGAAATGGCGGGAAACAAGCGGGGTTCCGCTGCACTTCGGGTACGCGAGGCCGTGGACACGGCCCCTTGGACCGTATCTCTTTCGGGGCCGCAGCGTAGAACCCCGCCTTCCGGTTCGAACTCTATGTCAACCGCGAAACTGAGAGGTCCCCGGAAGAGTGACCTGGATCCGGCATCCGCGAGCTGATTCGGCCACGCCGATACGACCGCCGTGCAGATCCACCGCCCAGCGGGCGATCGCCAGCCCCAGCCCCGTACCGCCGTCGTTACCGGACCCGTGCGGGTAGGGCGCCTTGCCGCGGTTGAAGCGTTCGAAGACCCTGTGGCGCTCCGCCTCCGGAATGCCCGGGCCCTCGTCGACGACCTCCAGTTCGAGCGACTCGGGGTAGTCACCGCGCCGCGCCAGCACGGTGACCCGGCCGTGCGGCGGGCTGTGCTTGACCGCGTTGTCGATGAGATTGGCGACCACCTGGTGCAACCGCTCCGCGTCCGCGTGCGCTGTCAGCTCGGGCGGCGACACATCGAGGTGCAGATGGACGTCCGTACGGGAGTGGTTGCCGGAGCCCGAGGAGAGCCTGCGGTGCGAGGCCGCGAGGTTCGCCTCCTTCAGGACCCCCGACAGATAGGGCCACACCTCGAAGCGGCGGGCCTTCAGCGTCACCACGCCGTTGTCCAGCCGTGAGAGGTCCAGGAGCGTCTCCACCAGCCTGCCGAGGCGCTCGGTCTGCTTCAGGGCCGTGCGCATCGTCTCGGGATCGGCGGCGGACACCCCGTCCACCACGTTCTCCAGTACGGCTCTCAGCGCCGCGATGGGTGTGCGCAGCTCGTGCGAGACATTGGCCACCAGCTCCTTGCGGTGCAGGTCCTCCGCCTCCAGGTCGTCCGCCATGCGGTTGATCGTCTGGGCCAGGTCGCCGAGCTCGTCGCGGCGTCCGGCGCCGCTCACCCGTCTCGTGTAGTCGCCGTGCGAGATCGATCTGGCGACGGCTCGCATCTCGTCCAGGGGTGCGGTCAGGCCGTGGGCCACGAACTGGGTGATCAGCAGCGTGGCGATCACCGAGAAGACCGTGATGAACCTGAATTCGGTCCTGGTGCGCAGCGCGACGATCAGCAGACCGGTCGTGATGAACACCGAGACCACGACGAGCGTGCCCAGCTTGGCCTTGATCGAGAAGGGCCGCAGTCCGGAGCCGGGCCGCGTCATGGCGCGGGAGTCTCCAGGGCGTAACCGACGCCGTGCACCGTCCGGATCCGTTCGGCGCCGATCTTCCGGCGCAGCGCCTTGATGTGGCTGTCGACCGTGCGGGTGCCCGAGGCGTCCGCCCAGTCCCACACCTCTGCCAGCAGCTGCTCCCGGGACAGCACCGCGCGCGGTGTGTTGGCCAGGCAGACCAGCAGGTCGAACTCGGTCGGCGTCAGGTGGACGTCGTCGGCGCGAACCCGGACCCGGCGCTGCGCGTGGTCGATCTCCAGTTCGCCGAGGCGCAGGATGCCGCTGCGCGGGGTGACGGCGGCCAGCGCGGCCCGCTCCACCCGCCGCAGCAGGACGTGCACCCGGGCCGCCAGCTCACGCATGGAGAACGGCTTCGTCATGTAGTCGTCCGCGCCGACCCCGAGCCCGACCAGCATGTCGGTCTCGTCGTCGCGTGCCGTGAGCATCAGCACCGGCACGGGGCGCTGGGCCTGCACACGGCGGCAGACCTCCAGGCCGTCGAAGCCGGGAAGCATGATGTCGAGCACCATCAGGTCGGGCTGCCAGGCCTCGGCCGCATCCACGGCCGCCGGCCCGTCCAGTGCGGTCTGCACCAGAAAGCCCTCGGCCCGCAGACGGGCGGAAATGGCGTCGACGATCGTCGCGTCGTCCTCGACCACCAGGACCCGGCGCTGAGCCCCGGGGGTGGCCGCGACGCCGTTGTGGGTGGTGTGTGTCTGTTCCATCGCCCCGCCCCTGCCCGTTCTCGCGGAGGCCATTCCCCCGGAGGCACGGTTATCGCTTGTGGATTTCGTGGGTGATCCCTTGTGCCGGTCAGAGCGTAAAGGCAGAAGACGGCTCACGGCTACGCAGGGTGTTGACCGAGGTGAAGGTGTTACCTCGGCGGGGGAGGCGGATCGTCGGCCTTGTGCCGCTTGGCCCGTGGGATACCGGGGCTGTGGATACCGGGTGGGGGTTCAGGTGCTCCGGAGTGCGAGATGGACCACGTCGGGCACACCTCGGGCAACGGCTACTTCTTCGGTCCGTACCGCGTGGAATCCGGCATTCCGCAAGGCTTTCCCGAAGTCCGCGGACGGCTCCGCGGACCACACGGCAAGGACTCCGCCGGGCGTCAGGCGTGCCAGGCAGGCCGTGAGACCGGCCGGTGAATAGAGGCTTCCGTTGTCCTCCGTGACGGTCCAGCCCGGGCCGTTGTCGATGTCCAGGCACAAGGCGTCGTAACGCTCCGTGGTCGTACGGAGGTGCTCGACGAGGTCCGTACAAAGGATCTCGGTCCGCGGATCGGCGAGGGCGGCCCCGGAGATCCGGTCGAGCGGCCCCTCCAGGTGCCAGTCCACGATCGCCTGTTCCCGCTCGACGACCACGATCCGGCCCCACCGCTCGCCGGCCGCGGCGCGAACCAGCGAGAAGCCGACGCCGAGGCCGCCGACGAGCACGGCCGGGTCCTGCCGCCCCTCGGGCAGTGCGTCGAGCGCCGCGTCGATCAGCAGCCGTTCCGAGCGACCGTCGGAGGTGTCCATGAGGAAGCAGCCGTTGGCGATGATCTCGAAGTCGTCGCCGCGCTGCCGCAGGACGACCTCGCCGTGCGGCCCTTCGCGCCGGTCGAGCGTGACGGGGCGGTGGGCGTCTGTGACGGACATGTGGGCGGTCTCCGGTCTCCGGACGGCGGTCGGAAGGGCCGGTCCATCATCCCGAGGCGTCGCCGCCGGGGCCAGAAGATTTCCGCAGTGTCACCCTCCGGCCCGAGCGGCCGCGGCGTTCGATTTCGCCGTTCGCGGACGGCCCGTCGGGAATGGCCGTGCCACGCGGAACGCTGCCGTAGAGGCAGCCGCCGCGCGGCTGCAGGTCTCGGGGGCGGGGCAGCGGCCGAGGGCGATCGCTGAGAGCGAACGCACGCTGGGGAACATTCGGTAGCTCAGGAGCATTGAGTCCACATAACTCAACTTGCCTGCCGAAGGGGAGATCATGACTGCTGAGTCCACGTCCCAGGCGCCCACCCGGGTCGACCTGCCCGTGCTGCCGCTCGACGACGAGGTCGTGCTTCCCGGAATGGTGGTGCCGCTCGATCTGTCGGATGCGGAAGTACGTGCCGCCGTGGAGGCGGCCCAGGCCGTCGCACGGCCCGGCGGTGGCAAGCCCGAGGTGCTGCTCGTCCCCCGTATCGACGGGAACTACACGGGGACCGGTGTCCTCGGGACCGTCGAGCAGGTGGGGCGGCTCTCGGACGGGGACCCGGGCGCGCTCATCCGCGCCCGTGACCGGGTACGGATCGGTGCCGGGACCAGCGGGCCCGGCGGGGCACTGTGGGTGGAGGGCACGCGGATCGACGTGTCCCTGCCCGATCCCCTGCCCGGTTCCGCCGCCGAACTCGCCAAGGAGTACAAGGCGCTCGCCACCAGCTGGCTGAAGAAGCGCGGCGCCTGGCAGGTCGTGGACCGGGTGCAGCAGATCGAGGACATCTCGGCGCTCGCCGACAACTCCGGGTACTCGCCCTTCCTCACCACCGCCCAGAAGGTCCAGCTGCTGGAGACCGTGGACGCGGTCGCCCGGCTCAAGCTCGCCGTCCAGTGGCTCGGTGAGCACCTCGCCGAGCAGGACGTCGCCGAATCCATCGCCAAGGACGTCCAGGAGGGCGTCGACAAGCAGCAGCGCGAATTCCTGCTGCGGCGCCAGCTCGACGCCGTACGCAAGGAGCTCTCCGAGCTCAACGGTGATCCGGAGGACGAGTCCGACGACTACCGGGCGCGCGTCGAGGCCGCCGAGCTTCCCGGGAACGTCCGTGAGGCCGCCCTCAAGGAGGTCGAGAAGCTGGAGCGCGCGTCCGACCAGAGCCCCGAGGGCTCCTGGATCCGCACCTGGCTGGACACCGTCCTGGAGCTGCCGTGGACCGAGCGGACCGAGGACGCGTACGACATCAGGGGGGCCCAGGCGGTCCTGGACGCGGAGCACGCGGGCCTGCAGGACGTGAAGGAGCGCATCACCGAGTACCTCGCGGTGCGCAAGCGGCGTGCCGACCGAGGGCTCGGGGTGGTCGGCGGGCGGCGCGGCGGTGCCGTGCTGGCGCTCGTCGGTCCGCCCGGGGTCGGCAAGACCTCGCTCGGTGAGTCCGTGGCGCACGCCATGGGCCGCAAGTTCGTCCGCGTCGCACTCGGCGGCGTCCGGGACGAGGCGGAGATCCGCGGCCACCGGCGTACGTACGTCGGCGCGCTCCCGGGACGCATCGTCCGCGCCATCAAGGAGGCCGGCTCGATGAACCCGGTCGTCCTGCTCGACGAGATCGACAAGGTCGGCTCGGACTTCCGGGGCGACCCCGCCGCCGCCCTGCTCGAGGTGCTCGACCCGGCGCAGAACCACACCTTCCGCGACCACTACCTGGAGGTCGAACTCGACCTCAGCGACGTGGTGTTCCTGGCCACGGCGAATGTGCTCGAGGCCATCCCGGAAGCCCTGCTCGACCGCATGGAGCTGGTCAGGCTGGACGGCTACACCGAGGACGAGAAGGTCGTCATCGCCCGTGACCACCTGCTCCCGCGCCAGCTGGAGCGGGCCGGTCTGGAGAAGGACGAGGTGAGCCTCGACGAGTCGGCGCTGCGCAAGCTGGCCGGCGAGTACACGAGGGAGGCCGGGGTGCGGAATCTGGAGCGGGCGGTCGCCCGGCTCCTCCGCAAGGTCGCGGCCCAGCACGAACTGGGCGACCGGGAGCTCCCGTTCACGGTGACCGACGAGGACCTGCGGGGCCTGATCGGACGCCCCCACCACGTGCCCGAGTCCGCCCAGGTCCCGGCCGAGCGCCGTACCGCGGTGCCGGGCGTGGCCACCGGGCTCGCGGTGACCGGGGCGGGCGGCGACGTGCTGTTCGTCGAGGCGTCGCTCGCCGACCCGGAGACCGGGGCGTCCGGACTGACCCTCACCGGTCAGCTCGGCGACGTGATGAAGGAGTCCGCCCAGATCGCGCTGAGCTTCCTGCGGTCGCACGGCGCGGAGCTGGAACTGCCGGTCGCGGACCTGAAGGACCGGGGCGCGCACATCCACTTCCCGGCGGGTGCCGTTCCCAAGGACGGCCCGAGTGCCGGCATCACGATGACGACGGCGCTGGCCTCGCTGCTCTCCGGGCGGCTCGTCCGTACGGATGTGGCGATGACCGGTGAGGTGTCGCTCACCGGACGGGTGCTGCCGATCGGCGGGCTGAAGCAGAAGCTGCTGGCCGCGCACCGGGCGGGCATCACCACGGTGGTGATCCCCAAGCGGAACGAGGCCGACCTGGACGACGTCCCGGCCGAGGTCCTCGACACTCTGGAGGTCCACCCGGTCACCGATGTCCGCCAGGTGCTGGAGATCGCGCTCGCCCCGGCGTCGGTCGGGGCCGAGGAGAGGATCCCGGCTGCGGCGTAGGTGTCACGCAGTGACGGGCGTGGCACCACGGACACGGCCGGTACGGACGGCCCGCTCCTCCCGCGAGGGAGGAGCGGGCCGTTCCGCGTTCCGCGTTCCGGGTGCAGGGGCGCGGGCGGCTCAGGGGCGGTAGACCGTGCCCGGATCGGGCTCCGCGGGGGCCATCAGCTGGGGGACGGTCACGAAGGTGTAGCCGCGGTCCTTCAGGGTGTCGATGATGCCCGGCACCGCGGGAACCGTCCCCCGGTAGATGTCGTGCAGCAGGATGATCCCGTCCCTGCCGGCCTGGTCGAGTATCCGCTTCCTGATCAGCGCGGAGTCGTTCGTGGAGTAGTCCTTGGCGGTCGCGCTCCACAGGATCTGGGAGAGTCCGAGCTCCTCGCAGATCCCGGAGACCGTGTCGTCGGTGCGGCCCTGGGGCGGGCGCATCAGCCGCGGCTTCTTCCCGGTGATCCTCTCGATCGCGAGCTGGGTCTTCTCCAGCTCGGCCCGTATCTCGCCCGGTTTCCTGTCCGTCAGGATCTCGTGCGTCCACGTGTGGTTGGCGACCTCGTGCCCCTCGGCCTCGATGCGCCGCACGGTGCCGGGGTGCTTCAGGACGTGGTCCCTGCCCAGGAGGAAGAACGTGGCCGGCACCTTCTTCTCCTTGAGGACGTCCAGGAGGTGCGGGGTGTCCTTCGCCGGACCCGCGTCGAACGTCAGCGCGATGCACTTCGCCTTGCGGCAGTCGACCTGGCCGAACGAACCCTTCGCGTCGGACGAGGCGTCCTGGCGTGCGGACCCCGGGGCGGTGGTCTGCATCGAGCAGCCGCCGAGCGTCAGCGTGAGCGCGGCGACGAGGGCAGCGGCCAGTCCCGTACCGGACGGCGACATCTTTCCGGGCGCGTTTTTGGGCACGGCAGGGTCACTCCTTCGTGGCTGAGCCGCACGCCGGTGGTGCGGCACGCCGCGACTATACATAGTGCGTATACGCACTATGTATAGTGAGTCCCCGGACGGTGCGGAGCCCCGGTGACGTGGTGCTTGTCACCGGGGCCCGGTCGTACGGGGTGGGGCCTGATCAGCCGTTCGCGAGTGCCTGTACGCGGTCGAGGGCGCCGTTGAAGTGGTTGTGGTCGCCGACCGTGGGGCCGGACGACGTGTACTGCCACATCGTGTAGATGCCCCAGCCGGCGGGGAGTTCACCGACCGTGGTGTTGTAGCGGGCCACCCAGAGCGGGTTGGTGGCACCGAAGCTCGCGTTGTTGCCCGTGCAGTCCTTCCACCAGCTGGTGGCGGTGTAGATCACCGGGTCGCGCCCGGTACGTGCCCTGTAGGTGTTCGTGAAGTCGCGGATCCAGGAGACCATCCCGGCCTGGGTCTTCCCGTAGCACTGCGCGCCGTACGGATTCCACTCGATGTCGAGCACGCCGGGCAGCGTCCTGCCGTCCCTGGACCAGCCGCCGCCGTTGTCCACGAAGTAGTTGGCCTGGGCCGCACCGCTCGTCGTGTCGGGGGTGGCGAAGTGGTAGGTACCGCGGATCATGCCGACGTTGTACGAGCCGTTGTACTGCTGCGTGAAGTACGTGTTCTTGTAGTACGTGCCCTCGGTGGCCTTGACGTAGGCCCACTTCACGCCGCTGTTCCACAGGGTCTGCCAGGCGACGTTGCCCTGGTGGCCGCTGACGTCCACGCCTTCGGTCTGGACGGCGGCAGGGCCGGTGGGGCTGCCGCCCCGCTGTCCGTCGTGGGCGATGACGCCCTGGCCCATCCTGGCCGTACCGCGCTGGGGAATGTCGGCGGCGCCGGCCGCGCCGGGCAGTGCGAGCAGGAGGGCGAGGGCGGCGAGGAGGGATCCCGCTGCGGCGAGGCGCGAGCGGCGGGTCGTTCCGGATCCGGATCTGTGCACGGGCATCTGCGTGCCTCCGAGGACTCGGTGGGGGGATCTGCTGGCCCAGGAGCGGGTGCGGGACACTCCTGCAGTACCTGCCGTCATGGTGTGGACATGCCACCTGTGACACTCATGAAGCTACGCACGTAGACCCGCCCGACGGAAGGGGGACCGGCTGCTGCCGATGGTCTACGCCTACGAAATACTGGCCCAGCTGCGGCGATGGCCGGGGCTGAAAGAAACTTTCATCGGCGGGAAAGCGTATGAAGGGTGCTGACGTGCACGGGAGTGGAAGCGCAGGTGAACCCGGTGCCGCGGCCGGGAGTGGTGTGGACCACGAATTCCTTGCGCTGGAGCGCGAGTTGGCGGTGTTCCTGCGCCGGGCGCGGGCCAGCTCGGGGGAGATGGCGCGTGAGGTCCACCCGGACCTGGAGTCGGCGGCCTACGGCCTCTTCGTACGGCTGGAGTCGGCCGGCCGGCAGCGCGCCACGGAGCTCGCCGCCTACTTCGGAGTCGGCAAGGCGACCATGAGCCGCCAGTTGCGCGCGCTGGAGGCCCTCGGGCTGGTGGCGCGCGAGAGCGACCCGGCGGACGGCCGTGCCTCGCTCGTCCGGCTCACCGAGGAGGGTCTCGCCCGCTTCCGGAGTGTCCGGGATGCCCGCCGAGGACGTTATGCCCGCAAGCTGGCGGACTGGGACCGCGCCGAGGTCGCGGAACTGGCGCGGCTGCTGCACCACTTGAACGAGCGCGCCGAGGGCTGAGGGCGTCGCCGGCGAGGGCGGATGCCGGCGGGGAAGCACCGGACGAGGCCCCGGCTCGATGCGGCCTACAGCTCGACCAGGACGGCTGTCGCGTCGTCGTGCGTCTTGCCGCGGCGCAGGTACGTGCGGTCCGTGTCGGCCCGCTCCAGCTCCCGGACCCGGTCGATCAGCCCCTGCGGCCCCGCCTTGCGCAGCAGCCCCAGTGTGGCCGTCCAGTCGCCCTCACGGAACGTCTCCGTCCAGCGGCTCGCCCCGTCGGTCAGCGCCGCCAGCGCCCTGACCTCCGTGCGCGGGGTGCGGCCGGTCACTGCGCGTGATGCCACCGCGGGGTCGGCGGCGGCGGTGAAGAAGCCGCCCTCCTTGTTCCGTACGCGCGCGTCGGCGATCGCCTCGGAGGCGAGAGAGCCCGGTGGCAGCCGGTCGAGACGGTCGTCGAGGACCGCCCGAACCGTGCCGTCGGGCGCTTCGAGGATCAGTGCGGAGTCGGAAAGCACCAGGTGCTCGATCTCCTGTTCGTCCCAACGCGCCATGACCACCGTTGCCTGCGGTGTCCGTACGTGAGAAAGGTCACACAGGGAACGGTGCGTGTCGGCGGTGCGCCGAATGGACATCGCGAGGATCTCGGTCAGCATCAGATCCCGCCGCGAAGCGGACAGTTCGGCCAACGAGCCACCCAGTCCCGCGGTGAACCAGGGCACCGAGTGCACACATCCGTCATCGCCCCTGGGTGGCGTGACGCCGTCGAGCAGTACGAGGGCCCCGCCCAGGCCGGATGCCGGGAGGGTGGTGGATACCCAGTCCTCGTTGGGGCGTTCGGGGCTGCCCGGCTCACTGGCGAGTTCGATGCGCATGCGATCAGTCTGCACGAGGTCTTCACGAGGGCAGCACGAACCGGAGGTTGGACCGTACCGGCAGGTCAGAGCGGCCCCCACGGGTGGAGGGGAAGGCTCCGTGCATATGCGGGCGGGCATCTTGCCAAAGCCTGAGCCGAAGTTCCACCCAGGGGCCCGCGCATGGCCGGGAGCGCCCTCGGGGAGACTTGTTCGCCAACTCCGGAGTGATGTTCACTCGTTCGAGTGGCGGAGCGGTTGATGCGCGCCCCCCTCTCAAAAGCACTGGAATGGTCAGAAGCCGTACCAGGGCGGGGGCGCCTCTGCACGTGACCGTGTGTCACCTCTGCTTCAAGGGTGGACGAGTCAAGATTGCGAGCACCGGTGCAGAAGAAGCGGCCTCGGAGCAAGGACAGCACGCGCGACGGTTCCGGGGCTACGCCTCCGGCAGCGGGTGCTGACAAGCGGACCGTACGGGTGCGCAGTCGGCTCGTCGCCGGCGTTGCCGTCGTCGGGATCACCGTCATCGCCGCGGGCGCCCCCGCGGCTCTCAGCGCGTCCTCCGATCTCAACGAGTCCCAGCGACTGGTCACGCTCGCCGAGCTGAACCAGCAGGCCATCACCCTCGCCCACTCACTCGCCGACGAACGCGACGACGTCACCGCCCACATCGCCGCCGGCCGTGACGAGGACGACGCCAAGGACGCGGGGCGCGTCCCCGCAGCCCGAGTCGACCAGCAGGTGGACGAGATCAGGGCGGCCGCGCCCGTGTCCCTGCGACGCGACCTCTCCACCATCCCCTCCCTGCGCCGCGACGCCCTCACGGGCAAGGGCTCGGCGCTGGAGGCCCACCAGGCGTACTCCGAGGTCATCTCCAAGCTTCACAGCCTCGCCGCCGAACTGGCCGAGAACACCCCGCCCCGCGCCGCCGACGCCACCCGTGCACCGCTCGCCCTCGGTGGCGCCGTCGAGCAGGCCTCCGCCACCCGGGGGCTGCTCCTGGCCGCGCTCTCCGTTCCGGGCACCGAGCCGGCGGAACCGCAGATCGACCCCTTCACCGGGCTCCCCGTCCAGACCCAGGACGAGGGCGACAGCGAGAACGACCGCAACCGCGACGAGTTGAGCGCCGCCGCCCAGCAGGCCCGGGTGCGCGAACTCGCCTCGCTTGCCGATTTCGACCAGGCCGCCGGCCCGGCCGCCAGGGACAAGCTCGCGTCCACCGTGACCGGCCCCGAGGTCAACAGCGCGGAGAAGTACCTCACCCGGCTCACCGACCGCCCCGAGCTGTCCGAGGCGGACCGCCGGACCGACATCAAGAAGGCCCGCTCCGCGCTCTCCGCCCGCATCGACCGGATGCGGGGCGTCGAGTCCGCGCTGGGCACCGCCCGGATCAAGAGCCTGGAACAACTGCGCGACGACGACGTCACCGCGCTCGAACTGCGCATCGCACTGCTCGGCGGCTGCCTGCTGATCGCGATCGGAGTCTCCACCGCGGTCGCACGCACCCTCACCCAGCCGCTCGCCGTCCTGCGGATCGGCGCAGCCCGCCTCGCCACAGAACCCGAGACGGCCGAGCCGGTCCGCTACACCGGGCGCAACGACGAGTTCGCCCAGGTCGTGCGGTCCATCAACACCCTGCACGGCAAGCTGCACGGGCTGCACCACGAGACGGCCGGCCGCTTCGAGAGCCTGAAGAGCGAGCGCGGCGGACTGATCGCGAGCCGCGAGGCCCTCGCTGTCCAGCGGGGCGAACTCCAGGCCCAGGTCACCGAGCTCACCACCGCGCTGACGCAACTGAAGAACACGGTCCACCACACCTTCGTCAACCTCTCCCTGCGCACGCTCGGTCTCGTCGAGCGTCAGCTCGGTGTCATCGAGGGACTCGAGGAGCGCGAGCAGGACCCGGAGCGCCTCGCCACGCTCTTCAAGCTGGACCACATGGCCACCGTCATGCGTCGTCACAGCGAGAACATGCTGGTCCTCGCCGGTACCGACCACGGGCACGGGCACGGCGGGCCGATCCCGCTGGTCGACGTGCTGCGTGCGGCCGTCAGCGAGATCGAGCGGTACGAGCGGGTCACCATCCAGTCCCTGCCCCCGCACTCCCAGATCGCCGGTTTCGCCGCCGACGACCTGAGCCACCTGGTCGCCGAACTCCTGGAGAACGCGACGTCCTTCTCGCCTCCCGACTCCCATGTCGAGCTGTCCGGCTGGCTGCTGGAGTCCGGTGAGGTGATGCTCTCCGTGCAGGACGAGGGCATCGGCATGTCGGCGGTCCGGATGGGCGAGCTCAATGCCAGGCTGGCCGACCCGGCATCGTTCGAGGCCGGTGAACAGGCCGCGGACGGGGCCGGACTCGGACTTCAGGTGACGTCGATGCTGGCCGCACGCCACGGTGTACGGGTGCAGCTGCGCGAGCAGAAGGGGGGCGGAGTGACAGCTGTCGTCGTGCTTCCGCAGGCCCTGCTGCCGAAGGCGCCGCCCGCCTCGTCGCCGCCACCCGTGCAGATGCCCGGGGACGCGCCCACGCTGAACCTGCCGGGTTCCGTCGCGGAGGCCAACTCCAACGCACTGCCGCCGCGTTCGGCGCCCGTGTCCGGGGACCCGCTGATCGCCGCCGCCGAGCGGACGGTCCTCGAAGCGGGCGCGGAGAGCGCCCCGGCAGCCCCCACCGCGCCCGAAGAGACTGCGCCCGAAGACACTGCGGACGCCGTATCCGCGGACGAGGCACCTGCGGACGCCGAACCCGCTGACGCGGAACCCGCGCAGGCAGTGCTCCCGGCCGACGTACCCGCGCCCGCCGGATCCGAGAGCCGCAGCCCCGGAAGTGACAGGCCCGAAGCGGACGCCTCCGGGCACGCCGAGTCCGAGGCCGAGGCCGAGACCACGATGCAGGTCCGGCTGCCGGTGCCGCAGGACGCGCCCGGCCCGTACGCCATCGGACCCGACAGCCACGAGCGCGCCGCCGACACGAGCCCCGCGGCATCCCCGGCCGAGCCCGCAGCCGACCCCGTTTCCGCCGACGGCATCCTCCCGGGCCCGCGGCAGCCGATCACGGAGCCGCTCACCGACAAGGGGCTTCCCAAGCGCACCCCCAAGGTCGTCACCCCCACGGCGGCGCCCGTCAAGGAGCGCAAGGGCGGCCTGGACAGGGACGCCCTGCGCCGCAGGCTCGGCGGCTTCCAGCAAGGTGCGAAGGACGGCCGGCGCGACGTCGAGGCCGAGATCGCCGGGAGCACCGACGGGAACGAAGGCGCCGACAGCGCCCCACAGACCGACCACACTGAGCTGGACGACCGTACCGATGGTCGATTCGATGAGACGGGGGACACAGTCGAGGAGGCACGCAGTTGACTGCGCCCAGCACGTTCGGGCTGAGTACCGAGGCCCGGAACCTTCACTGGTTGCTGAGCAATCTCGTGGAGGAGGTGCCAGGGGTCCACTCGGTCACCGTCGTCTCGTCCGACGGACTGATGCTGCTCTCCTCCGACCCCGGTCTCGCGACGGCCAAGCCGGCCGAACGGCAGACGGGCCCCAAGGGCTCGAGTGCCGACCTCGCCACCATCGTCTCCGGCATCGGCTCCCTCACCGTCGGCGCCGCGAAGCTGATGGACGCCGGCGGCGTCAAACAGACGATGGTCGCCATGGACGAGGGAAGCGTCTTCGTCATGTCGATCAGTGACGGCTCCCTGCTGGGTGTGCACGCCACCCCCGACTGCGACATGAGCGTCGTCGCCTACCACATGGCGCTCTTCGTCGGCCGCGCCGGACACGTACTCACCCCCGAACTCCGCAGTGAACTGCGCAAATCGATGGAGAGCGCCCAGTGACCTCTGCTGCTGAACCCGTACGCAAGCTCCCCGTCCGGGGGTCCGACCGCAGGCCCGCGCGGGTCCGCCCGTACTCCCTCACCGGCGGCCGTACCCGCTTCGGCCACGTCCTGCTCGTCGAGACGTTCGTCGCAGCGCTGGACGCCCCCGAGGAGCGCCGCGAACTCACGAACGGCAACCTCGCCTCGCGGGTCATGCCGGAACTCCGCGCCATCGTCGAACTCTGCCGCCGTATGCGTACGGTCGCGGAGATCTCGGCCCTGTTGAAGATGCCGCTCGGTGTGGTCCGGGTGCTGCTCAGTGACCTGGCCGACCAGGGAAAGATCCGCGTGTACGGAACCGGTCACGGAACCGGTCAGCCCGACCGCGCACTGCTCGAAAGGGTGCTCAATGGACTCCGCCGTCTCTGAGGCTCCGCTCTTCACCCCGCGTCAGCCGGGGCCTCGGGACCAGCCCGACGAGTCGGTGCAGGCCTGGCAGCTGGACCACACGCGGGCGCCGATCGCCACCAAGATCGTGGTCGCGGGCGGCTTCGGTGTGGGCAAGACGACCTTCGTGGGTTCGGTCTCGGAGATAACCCCTCTGCAGACCGAAGCGATGATGACGCAGGCCAGTGAGGAGACCGACGACCTCACCTCGACGCCCGACAAGGTCACCACGACCGTCGCGATGGACTTCGGCCGTCTCACGCTCGACGACGACCTCGTGCTGTACGTGTTCGGCACACCGGGTCAGCAGCGCTTCTGGTTCATGTGGGACGACCTCGTGCGTGGCGCGATCGGTGCGGTCGTGCTCGCCGACACCCGGCGTCTCGCCGACTGCTTCCCGGCACTCGACTACTTCGAGAGCTGCGGACTTCCGTACATCGTCGCCGTCAACCACTTCGAGGGATCGCCCGGTTACGAGGAGGTCGACGTCAGGGAGGCCCTGACCGTACCGCCGCACGTGCCTGTTGTGATCATGGATGCGCGTAAGAGGATCACGGTCGTCGAATCGCTGCTCGCCCTGGTGGGGCACGCGCTCGACGTCACTCCCGCGTAACTGCCAGACGCACCCACGTACACGTAACGGAGAACCGCGATGCGGAAGATTCTGATAGTCGGAGCCGGCCAGTCCGGACTCCAGCTCGCCCTTGGACTGCAGTCCAACGGGTACGAAGTCACCCTCATGTCCAACCGCACCGCGGACGAGATCCGGTCCGGCCGGGTCATGTCGACGCAGTGCATGTTCCACACGGCTCTCCAGCACGAGCGCGACCTCCAGCTCAACTTCTGGGAGTCGCAGGCGCCGCGGATCGAGGGCCTCGGTGTCTCGGTCGCCGCTCCCGACTCCTCGCGTCCCATCGACTGGGTGGGCAAGCTGGACGGCTACGCGCAGTCCGTCGACCAGCGCGTGAAGATGGCCGGCTGGATGGAGACCTTCGCCCAGCGCGGCGGTCAGCTCGTCATCCACGGTGCGGCCGTCTCCGACCTGGACTACTTCTCCCGCACCTACGACCTGGTGATGGTCTCCGCGGGCAAGGGCGAGCTCGTCTCCATGTTCGGGCGGGACGCGTCCCGTTCGCCGTACGACGCCCCGCAGCGTGCGCTGGCCGTCTCGTACGTCCACGGCATGGGCCCGCGCCCGGAGCACCCGGACTTCGACGCGGTCCGCTGCAACCTGGTCCCCGGTGTCGGCGAGCTCTTCGTGATGCCGACGCTGACCACGTCGGGCCGCGCGGACATCCTGTTCTGGGAGGGCATCCCGGGCGGTCCCCTCGACGCCTTCCAGGGCATCAAGGACCCTTCCGAGCACCTCGCCAAGACCCTGGAGCTCATGGAGAAGTTCACCCCGTGGGAGTACGCGCGCGCCACCAAGGTCGAACTGACCGATGCCAACGGCACGCTGGCGGGCCGTTACGCCCCGACCGTCCGCAAGCCGATCGGCCGGCTCCCCGGCGGCGGGCTGGTGCTCGGTGTGGCGGACGTGGTCGTGGCCAACGACCCGATCACCGGCCAGGGTTCCAACTCGGCGTCCAAGTGTGCGAAGGCCTACCTGGACTCGATCATCGAGCACGGCGACCGCGCGTTCGACGCGGACTGGATGCAGTCCACGTTCGACCGGTACTGGGACACCGCCCAGCACGTGACGAAGTGGACGAACGCGATGCTCGGCGTTCCGCCGGAGCACGTGCTGAACCTGATCGGTGCCGCCGGTCAGTTCCAGCCGGTCGCCGACCGCTTCGCCAACGGGTTCAACGACCCGGCGGACTTCGACAACTTCTTCTTCGAGCCGGACCGTACGAACGCGTACCTCGCCGAGGTCTCGGGCGCGCAGGCCTGACCCTCGCGCGCAGGACGGCGGCCGGGCCGCCCCGCCGGTCACGACGGCGGGGCGCGCCCGGCTCACTCGTCCGGGGCGTCGTAGCCCGTGTCGGACCCCGAGGAGGCGTCTTCGGGCAGCTCCGGCAGCGTGTACGTGGACAGCGGCTCGTCGCCGGGGTCCGGACGGACCGCGCCCAGCAGCGGGTTCGACGCCAGGGGTGAGACCTTGACCGTGGCGCCGGGCCGGGGTGCCTGCACGACGAGTCCGTCGCCGATGTACAGCGCCACATGCGTCGCCCGGGGGAAGTAGATCACCAGATCGCCGGGACGCAGCGATTCGACCGGTACCTTAGGCAGCTGCCGCCACTGCTCCTGCGAGGTACGCGGAATGTTCCGCCCCGCTGCCGCCCAGGCCTGCGAGGTGAGGCCGGAGCAGTCGAACGACTCGGGTCCCTCCGCCCCCCAGACATACGGTTTGCCGATCTGCTCGATCGCATACCGCACGGCGTCACCGCCCTGCTCGGACGGTGGACGGGTCGAGCTCAGTGCCCCCGAGGCGACCAGCTCCTCCTGGGCCTCGTCGATGTTCTTCCGCTCCAGCTGCGCCAGTGCGGCGATCTGCTCGTCGGACAGGGAGGCGAGGAGCCCTTCGACCTCCTTCAGCCGTGAGCGCACGGTGTCGCGCTGCCGCTTCTGCTTCCTGGCCAGCGTCTGCTGCCGGTCCAGCGCCGCACGGGACCTGGTCGCCAGGCCGTCGGCACGCTTCTCGGCGCCGGTGAGCCTGCCGACGGTGGCGGACCGGCCGGCCTGGGCCCGCTCGATCACATGGCTCTGCGTCAGGGCGTGCTCGGGGTCGTCGGACAGCAGCAGCCGTACGTACACGGAGAAGTCGGTGCGGCCCTGGTACTGGGCGCGGGCCAGGCGCCCCGCATCCCGGCGGCTCGAATCCAGCACCGTCCGTGCCTCGGCGAGGGCGGTGTCCAGCTTCCTGGCCTCGGCGGTCCGCTTCCTGAGCTCCTCGGCCGTGCCGTTGTAGATCTCGCCGGCCTCCTCGGCCTCCTGGTAGAGCGTCTGCAGCCGCTTCAGCAGCCCGGCGACGCTCTGCGGGGCGCCGGGGGCCGGTGCGGGTTCAGGGCTCTTCGTTCGGATCATGCCGGACTCAGGCTGATCCGAACGAACGACCCCGGGCCCGGCCGGTTCCGCGGTGGCGGGGGAGGCGGCCACGACCGCGGCCAGCACCGCCGTGCAGAGCGGGCGTGCGACTCTGCCTGACACGACATCACCTCCGGTGACGGGGGCGCCGCCCATAAATCGGACTACCCCACAAGTGCTCGGATCTCATCAATCCGGTCACCCGGTGTCAGGCGAAGCAAGGACCGCGGGGCGTGGCGCCCGGAAGAGCGCCCGGACGGAGGGCGCCCGGACGCCTCACTCCACCGGGAACGCGTAGAAGACCCCGCCCCGCTGGACGACGGCGGTCTTCCCGGCGGCCAGCACCCGGTACGGCGCGCTGACGGTGGCGCCCTCGGGGTCCTGTGCCCCGATGTCCTGGAACTTCCACAGCCGGCGCCCGTCGGCCGCCGCGAACGCGGTCACCTGTGACACGTCCGCCGCGAGCAGGGTCTTGGCGCCGCCGCTGAGAGTGAGGGCGGGGGCGTTGCCGCCGAGGGGTACCTCCGTGGAGCGCCGCCAGAGCAGCTTCCCGGTCGCCCGGTCGACCGCGCCGACCTCCTGGTTGCGATTCGTGGTGTGGAGCAGCTTCCCGGCCGGGACGGGCGTGCCGAACACGGACGCCGCCGTGCCGTTCAGGGTCCACACCGGCTTGGCGGTGGCCGTCTCGAAGGCCTGCAGGTCGTCGCCCACCCCTCCGTACAGCCGGCCCTCCTCGTCGCCGACCACCGCACCGGCCGGTGTGAGCGCGCCGAACTGCCGGGCCCACAGGAGCTTTCCTGTCTTCCGGTCGAAGCAGCGGAAGAACGCCCTGCCCTTTCCTGCCGTCACATCGGCCGGGGTCAGCGTCGCCGCGTTCTGGCGGACGACGAGGTCGGCGGCCCGGACCGCGGTCAGCCGGTAGGCGGGAGTGCCGGGGGCCCGGCCCGCAGGGACGGCGACCCGCCAGAGTTCCTTGCGCAGCACGACGTCGTACGCGAAGAAGTAGGCCTTGACGACCTGCGTGTCCTTGCCGGGCTTCTGGCCCTTCTTCGGCTTGAGGGCCTTCACGAGAACGGTGTGGGAGCCGGTGAACCAGACGACGGAGCCGGACTGGCCGGTGAGGGGGGCCACCTTCATGTTCGGCACGCCAGTGAACTGGTCCACGAACCGGACCCGGTGCTTGACCTGCCCGTCCTTCGGGGACAGCCAGAGGAACTCGGTGGGGCTCGCCAGGAAGCAGAGGTCCTTGCCGGCGGGCAGTACCGCCTGGGCGCCGGCGGCGTCCGCACGCTGCCAGATCTTCCGCCCGGTCCGCAGATCGACGCCGGTCGCCCCGGTCGTACCGGTCAGCACCAGCAGCTTGTCCTCCCAGACCCCGGCGGTGAGGGCGGGCTCGGCGGCCGGATGCGTGTAGATCCAACTGGGCTCCGGCGCCTGCCCGGGAAGGGTGCGGCGGGGCTTCGGCGCGGGCTTGTCGTCGGCGGCCGACGCGTCGTCACCGGACCCGAGCGCGGCCACCGCGCCCCCGCCGACGATCAGGCCTGCAGCCCCGGCGGCGACCACGGTGAGGAGGGCACGCCGGCTCGTGGCGGACGCTGCGGCAGCCGTCGATGCCGCGGGCGCGGGAGGAGCCTGGGCGGGCAGGGGGAGCGGGGCGGGGGCGCCCTGCGGTGCGGCGGCAGGGTACGTGTACGGGTAGGGCTGAGCGGCGGGTGCGGAGGGCGGGAAAGGGGCTGTGGGAGGGGCGGCGGGACGGACGGGCTCCGGTGACTGCGGCTGCTGACCTGCGGCAAGCTCGCGCGGGACGGCGAGCTGGGTCGTCGCCCGGTCGGTCCGCGGGGCGGGCGCAACGGTCCCCAGGAAACGCGTGGTCCTGCTGTCGGCGATGTCCCCCTCGGCGGAGGTGGGGACGGGCAGTCCTCCCTCTTGCCGGCCGGCGTCAGGGATGCCCGCGAGCGGGGCGCCGGGGGACGATGCCGCGGGGATCCCGCTCTCCCGGACAGCACCGCCCGGTGCTCCGGCAGGCCGCGCGTCCTCCGGGCCGGCGGGGGTTCCGTCGGCACTTCCGGAAACAGGCCGGACGTCCTCGGGCGCGGAGCCGTCCCGGACGTCCTCGGGCGCGGAACCGTCCCGGACGTCCTCAGGTGCGGAACTGTCCCGGACGTCCCCGGGTGCCGCGGGACCGGACGCCGGGGCCGGTGCGCCGTCGACAGGTCCGGGTGCTGCCGGGCCTGCTGCCGCGTCCGGACCCGCTTCCTCCTGCGGCGCCTGCAGCGCCCGTACCCGCGCGGCCTGGTCCGCCACCGACGCCACCAGCCGCTCGGGGAGCCAGCCGCCCTTGGCGAGGCCCGCCGCGCCCTCCAGCGCCAGCTCCGCCGCGACCGAACCCGCGCTCGGCCGGTCGGCGGGGTCCTTCGCGAGGCAGCCCGCGATCAGGTCACGCAACTCGTCCGGTACGGCGTCGAGTTCCGCGGAGGCGTGTGCGATCCGCTCGGCGGCCTCGGTGGCGGGTCCGTCGGCGAGCGGGGTCGTCCCCGTCGCCGCGTACGCCAGCAGGAGCCCGAGCACGAAGAGGTCGGAGGCCGGCCCCACGTCCTTGCCGTCGACCTGCTCGGGGGTGAGGTAACCGAGCCGCACGGACAGTTGCCCGCTCGCGTTCGCCTCGGCTGCGGCAGCCGCGCCCAGCGGGCCGAACGCGGTCAGCCGGGGCCCGTCCTCCGCCAGCAGCACCGTCCCCGGCGCAAGCCCCTGGAGGACCGCCCCGGTGGCGTGCACCCGGGAGAGGGTCTCGGCCAGGCCCGCGCCCAGTATCCGCACGGCACGCTCGGGCAGCGGTCCGGCGAGGTCGATCGCCTCGGCGAGCGTCAGGGCGGGCACGTACGCAGCCGTGGTCCACAGGGCGTCCGCCGGTGCGGCGAGCGGCGGTTGCACCCAGCCGCCTGCCAGCCGTTCGGCCGTGCGGGCCTCGGACTGGAAGCGGCGACGGAAGGCGGGCACCGCGGCCAGGGCGGGCCGGGCGGCGGTCACGACGGCGATGTCGCCGTCGGCGCCTCCGGCCAGATAGTGCACCGCACTCGCGGTCTCACGGAAGCGTGCCAGCACGGTGTACGGCCCGAAGTGGCGTGGATCGTCCTGACGCAGCGCCTCCATGGCGCACCCCCCTTGTCACCGTGCCCTCGGCACCTGACCGTCGATCTTAGTTGGTACGGTCCCCGCACCGGCTCAGGCGCCACTGCCGGGCTTGTTCCAGGGCCACTTGGGGGTGCGGCGCTCGCGGCCCCCGGGCACGTACTCGTACACCCAGCCGCGCTGCAGCCGGAGCCGCTTCGTATAGCCGGCCGGGGCGCGCCGGTAGGCGTACACCGTGTCCGGTCCGCCGTCGGCGTCCGGCACGGGAACCTCGTACCACTTGGGCGGATGTCCGGTGGGGCCGAGCAGGACGGGCAGGACCCGGCCGTCCAGGGGGCCGCCGGTGAAGGGGGTGTTCTCGCTTTTCACGGTGCCAGTGTGACCCAGGAGACCGGGCGCGGCCCCCGGCCCGTGCAGCGGGCAGGTCCGCCAGGGATCCGCGGGGGGAACGGTTCGTCGGCCCTCAGCCGGATGCTGCCTGTCCCGGGGGCAGCAGGTGCGTCGCCGCCTCGCCGGCCACCGGGATCACCAGTGCCGCCAGCCGTCCGACCGGTCCGTCGGCGGTCTCCTGGCCCAGCAGGTCCGCGACCACGGACGCGGTCTCCGCGTCCGTGGCGGCCGTCACCGCCATCAGGCCGATCAGATGGTCGACCAGCCAGCCGCGCAGCTCGGGCGCCGCGGGCTGCTTCTCCTCGTCGAGCCAGATGAGGGAGGCCGCCTCGACGGCCGCGATCCAGGTCCGCACCATCATCCGCAACCGGGGCCCGGCGGGCTGCAGACCGGCACCTGAGCCCCTGCCCAGGTGCAGAAGGATCTGCTCAGCCGCCGCACGCCGTACGCCGTCCACGATCGTGGTCGTACGCGAGGTCTCGGCGACACTGCCGCCCCGCAGCAACGCGCTGAACCCGGTGTCGTGTTCGTCGACGAAGCCCAGGTAGCGGTCCAGGACCCGCCCGACCCGCTCGGTGGGTGGTCCGGCGGCGGGCTCCGAGAAGCACAGCGTCAGCTGGTCCGCGGCCGACCCGAGCGCGGCCTCGTACAACTGCTGGCGCCCGCCGGGGAAGTACCGGTAGACGAGTGGCCGGGAGACCCCGGCCACCGCCGCCACCTCGTCGAGCGACACATCGTCCGGGGCCCGGTGGGCGAAGAGGCTGAGCGCCGCGCCGAGGAGCTGGGCGCGCCGTTCCTCCACGCCGAGCCTTCGGTACGCGCGGGTCGGAGGGGCAGCAGCGGCGGGCGTCATGCTCCGAAGCCTAGGGCCTTTCGTCCGGGTCGTGCCGGGCTCGCGGGGTCCGGCACGCACACCTGCCGCGTCGTCGTCGGTCGCCGATGCTCCGCGTCGACTCCTTCCTCCGCCGTTCAGTCCCCATGCACCGGACCCCGCTCCCTGTTCCGGACCGACCCGGACGAAGGGCCCAACGGGCGTCCCGCCCACAGGATTTCGCTCAGGCCAGCAGGCCCGAGCTCCTCCACAGCCTGCGCCCGACACCGTTCAGCAGGCCGATGTCGTCGAAGAAGTCCGTCAGTCGCCTGGCGCCCGTCTGCATGACCTCCGTGCGGTGGCCGCTCGCCTTCACCTGGGCGACGGCCTCGCGGCGGTCCAGGCCGACGTTCTCGTACACCTGGGGGTTGACGAAGCAGACCGAGAAGACCCGTGCCGCCTCCCCGCAGCTGACCCGGGTGAACTCCCGTTCCCAGCGGGGCGCGGTGACCATCTGGCGGCGCAGCTCCTCGCGGGCATACCGGACGTGCCTGGCCTCCTCGACGACGTGGATGCGGGTCACTCCCCGCACCAGCGTCTGGACGCGCTCGTCCGGGAAGGTCAGCCGCTGCATCCAGTCGAGGATCTCCTCGCCGAGCAGGGTCGCGGCGAACGAACCGGGGGTGGTGGAGACGGTCTTCAGTACGCGGGCCAGATTGTGGTAGCGCGGAGGTACCGGATAGCTGGGCCCCTTGCCCCACTGGATCATGCGGGCGAACATCATCGAGTGCCGGCACTCGTCGGCTATCTCGGTGAGCGCGTAACGGACGTGGTTGCTGGTCACGGACTTGTCGTAGATGTGCCGGACGAGCAGCTGCATGAGGATGATCTCGAACCAGATGCCGAGGGAGGCGAGCGACGCCGCCTCGTGCCTGGCGAGGTCCATCCGCTGCTCCTCGGACATCTTCCGCCACAGCGGGGTGTCGTAGAGGGAGACCAGCTCGGGCGGCCAGAACCACTTGCCGTCCTCGACGGGAGAGTCCCAGTCGAGCTCGGTGTCGGGGTCGAAGGAGTGCTTGGCGGAGGCTTCGAGCAGGCGGGCGGCGAGCTGTTCGCGGTCCTTGAGAGGGCCGAGCGCATCACGAAGCGCCTGAACGTCCTTCTCGGTCACGGTCGTCATGGCTGAGGGCACCTCGCACGTGGGTTACCGGCGGTCAACTCTTATGAGACTGCTCGTCAGCAAGGCAGTCAATCCCTTGCGCACGACTTGTTGACCCGGCGTCTACCAACGTGTGAACCTGCCAACTGCACCCAGCACCACGGAACGTACGATCCTCGCCAGGCGAAGGAGCTGTCCGTGTCGACACACGACCTCTACATCAACGCCCCCCAAGCCCCGTCATGGCAGGTTCCCGCCACGGGCGCGGCCCGGTTCAGCTGGGACTACGACGACGGCCGCGAACGCCTCCTCGCCCTGTACCAGAAGGGCAAGGACAAGCAGTGGGACGGCAACAAGCGCATCGACTGGAGCCTGGAGGTCGACCCCACCGACCCGTTGGGCACCCCGGACGAGGCCCTCACGCTCTACGGCACCCCGCACTGGGCGAAGATGACCGAGCGGGACCGGGGCGAACTGCGCAAGCACTACACCTCCTGGCAGTTCAGCCAGTTCCTGCACGGCGAGCAGGGCGCGATGGTCTGCGCGGCGCGGATCGTCGAATCGGTCCCCGACCTGGACGCGAAGTTCTACTCCGCGACCCAGACGATGGACGAGGCCAGGCACGCGGAGATCTACGGCCGGTTCCTGCACGAGAAGATCGGGATGCTCTACCCGATCAACGACAACCTCCAGGGCCTGCTCGGCGACACCCTGCGCGACTCCCGCTGGGACATGCCCTACCTCGGCATGCAGGTCCTCATCGAGGGCCTCGCGCTCGCCGCGTTCGGCATGATCCGCGACACGACGACCAAGCCGTTGCCGAAGCAGATCCTCGCCTACGTCATGCAGGACGAGGCCCGGCACGTCGCCTTCGGGCGGATGGCGCTGCGCGACTACTACAAGCAGCTCAGCGACGCGGAACTGCGCGAGCGCGAGGACTTCGTCATCGAGGGCTGCTATCTGATGCGCGACCGGCTCAGCGGCGTCGAGGTGCTGGAGAACTTCGGGATCGGCAAGCAGGAAGCCAAGGAACTCTCCGAGCACTCGGAGTACCTGCAGCTCTTCCGCAAGCTGCTGTTCAGCCGGATCGTCCCCTGCGTCAAGGACATCGGCCTGTGGGGTGAACGGCTCCAGAAGGCGTACGTCGACATGGGCGTCTTCGAGCTCGGGGACTCCAGCCTGGACCTGCTGATGGCCGAGGACGAGGAGATAGCCGAGCAACTGGACCGGGACCGCTTCGCGGTGGAGGAGCAGGCGCGGGTGGCGGAGGTCGCGGACGCGATAGCGGAGGGCGGTGCCTCACCGGCGTGACGGCGACGTCCGGCCGGCGGGGCGAATCCTGCGACTCGATACCGACGCCCGCACGTCGAATATCTGTTCCCGGTGGTGACGTAACGTGAGCGCATGACCTTGCCGCCGCAGCCGCCCCAGGGCCCGTACGGGCCGCCTCAGCCTCAGCAGAATCCGTACGGGCAGCAGCCCCCGGGGCCCGCGTTTCCCCAGCAGCCGGGCTACGGGAACCCGCCCCAGCAGCCGGGTTACGGCTACCCGCCCCAACAGCCGGGCTACGGGTACCCGCAGCAGCAACCGGCCTACGGCCACCCGCCGCAGCAGCCGCAGGGCGCACCCGGGCCCTGGGGGCAGCCGCAGCCCGTGACGCACCCCGGCATGCCCGGCTGGCAGCCGCAGCCGCCGCGCAGGAAGCGGACCGGGCTGATCGTCGGCATCGTCGCCGGTTCGCTCGCCGGCGTCCTCGCCATCGTCTTCGGTGTCTACAAGCTGGTCGGCGAGGGCGCGGACGCCGTGTTCCCCGAGGCCACGCACAAGCTCGTCGTGGAGAAGTCGGTCCTGGAGGGTGAGTTCACCCTGAACAAGGACATGTCGGATACCGAGGGCAAGGAGATCGAGGACACCCCCGACCCGAGCATCCGGGACGGCGAGGCCGTCGTCGCGCAGTACGGCTCCGACGAGAACGGCATGCTCGTGCTCTCCGGCATGTACGGGCGGCTCGCCAGCCCCGCGCTCATGCGGAGCAAGATCATGGAAGGGGCGGCCGAGGCGGACAACGCGAAGGTGGTCGTTCCCCCCAAGGAGTTCACGCCCGACGGGTACGACATCACGGTGGAGTGCCAGGTCGTGCAGTCCAAGGAAATCGGCCTGACCACCAACATGCCGATGTGCGCGTGGGGTGACGAGAACACCGCCGCCATGGTCGCCGTGCTCCGGCCGGCCGAGCTCAACGAGGACGCGAAGTCGCTCGACCTGGCGAAGATCGCCGAGGACACCGCGAAGGTCCGCTCCGAGATCCGCAAGCCGATCAGCTGAACCGGGGCGGACGCGACGGCGGCAGGGCGCGCTCCATCGCGCACGCCATGCCCAGCAGCTCCGCGTCCGTTCCCCGGTCGGTCACCAGCTGGAGGCCGACCGGGCAGCCGTCCGGGGTGAATCCGGCCGGCATGCTCGCCGCCGGATGGCCGCTGAGGTTGAACGCCCAGGTGAGGGCCGTGGAGTAGACGTCACCCGGCCCGTCGTGACCGTGCGGCACGTTGGGTGTGACCGGGGTGAGCAGCAGGGGAGTGCGGGCGAAGAAGGCGTCGAGGGCGCGGGCGTTGGCGGCACGGAGCCCCCGGGTGGCGTGGGTCGGTGATTCCCCGCGTACCGCCGCCCACGCCTCCGCAGGGTCGAGCAGCGTGACGGGGTCCTCGACGAGGCGGACGACTCCGGCCGCGGCCAGCCGCTCCACCGCTGCTCGCGTCACCTCCGCGACGTCCGGGTCCACGGACGCGAAGCCCAGGTCCGGGCTGTAGGCGGCGCGGACCGGGAGTCGCGGTGGCCGGGGCCCGTACCCGTCCAGCACGTGGCGCAGGTACGTCCGGGCCCGCGCCGCCGAGCTCGCGAGCACACCGGGGGAGGCGAGGCCCGTGCGGTCGGGGGAGGGCAGCAGTCCTGCGGTCGTCTTCAGGCCGAACACCCCGCACCACGCCGCCGGGATCCGTACCGACCCCGCCCCGTCGCTGCCCGTGGCCAGGTCCACCATGCCCGTCGCGACCGCCACCGCCGAGCCCGCCGACGAGCCGCCAGGAGTCCGGTCGGAGCGCCAGGGGTTGGCCGTACGGCCGTGCGCGCCCTGCCCCCAGGTCTGCCAGTGCGTGCCCGGGCCGGGGACCGAGGTCGCCCCCACCGGGACGGCACCCGCGGCGGTCAGGCGCCGGGCCGCGTACGAGCGGATGCCGGCGCGGCCCTTCACCGCGAACGGCAGTCCGGCCAGCGGAAGGTCCCGGGCGGTCCGTTCGCGGGCCAGGGCGTCCTCGTGCCACACCTCGGTGAACGCGCCGAGCTCCGGGTCCAGTTCGTCGATCCGGGCCAGCGCTCTCGCCACTGCTGAACTCATGCCGTCAGTCTCCGTCCTCGAGCGCCGCCTCCATCACCGCCCGGGCGATCGGGGCCGCGTTGCCGCCGCCGCTGATGTCGGCACGGTTCGCCGAGGCGTCCTCCACGACCACGGCCACGGCGACGGCCGGACGGCCGGAGCCCGGTGCCTGCGCCCAGGAGATGAACCAGGCGTACGGCGTACCGGAGTTGTCGATGCCGTGCTGGGCCGTGCCGGTCTTGCCGCCGACCGTCACTCCGTCGATCGCCGCGTTCGTCCCCGTACCGTTCTCCACGACGTCGACCATCATCCGCTGCAACTGCATGGCCGTTGCCGGGTTCATCGCCTGCCGGTACGAGTCCGAGCCCGGCCGGCCGACCGTGGCGCCGTCGTCGTCCGTCGTGCGGTCCACCAGGTGGGGGCGCCTGAGGTCGCCGCCGTTCGCCACCGCCGAGGCGACCATCGCCATCTGCAACGGTGTAGCCGTCGTGTCGAACTGCCCGATCGAGGACAGGGCGAGCTGGTCGTCGCTCATGTCCGAGTCGAAGTTGCTGCGGGCCACTCTGGAGGGGATCTTCAGGTCGTTGTCGTTGAAGCCGAACCTGCCGACCGCCTCCAGCATTCCGTCCAGCCCCACCTCCACCCCCAGGTGTGCCATCACCGTGTTGCAGGAGACCCGGATCGCCTCCGCCAGGGAGGCCTTCTCGCAGCCGCGCGCCTCGTTCGGCAGCGTGGTCGAGGTGCCGGGCAGGACGTACGGCGACGGGGTGTCCGTCTCCTCGTCCGGATCGGTCACCACCCCGTCGTCCAGGGCAGCGGCAGCCGTCACGATCTTGAAGGACGAGCCCGGCGGGTAGGTCTGCCGGATGGCCCTGTTGAGCATCGGCTGGCTCGCGGACCGGTTGAGCCGCGCCCATGCGTCCGTGACGGAGGATCCCGTACCGGAGAGCAGCTCGGGGTCGTACGACGGGGAGGAGACCAGCGCCAGGATCCGGCCGGTGGCCGGGTCGAGGGCGGCGACCGCGCCGCGGCGGCCGTCGAGGCCCTCGTACGCGGCGCGCTGCATCGAGTCCTTGATGGTGGTGACGACATCGCCGCCGGGCTGCCTGCTGCGCGTGATGTCGCCCCAGAGGGGGAGCGGCGCCAGGATCGAGGCCGTGCCGGACAGGATGTCGTCCTCGGCGTTCTCCAGGAGCGTGGTGCCGTACGTCTGCGAGGCGTAGCCGGTCACCGGGGCGTACAGCGGGCCGTGCCGGTAGGTGCGCTCGTACGCGAGTTGCTCGCCGGTGTCCTCGGAGCCGGTGACGGGCTCGTCGCCGACCAGGATGTTGCCGCGCGGCTGGTCGTAGCGGTCGATCGTGGTGCGGCGGTTGGCGGCGTTGCTGTTCAGTTCGTCGGCCTCGAAGAGCTGGATGCGGGCGGCGTTCGCCAGGAGCGCCACGAGCAGCAGCAGACAGAACGCGGCGGCCCGCCGGATGTAGCGGATCACCGCTCGTCCTCGGTGGCCTGTACGACGGCCCCGGTCTCCGCCCGGCCCGGATCCGGGGTGCGGGACACGTCGCTGACCCGGATCAGCAGCGCGATGATGATCCAGTTGGTGACGACGGAGGAGCCGCCCTGGGCGAGGAACGGCATGGCCATGCCGGTCAGCGGGATCAGCCCCATCACCCCGCCCGCGATCACGAAGACCTGGAGCGCCATGATCGAGGCGAGTCCGATCGCCAGCAGCCGGCCGAACAGGTCGCGCAGGGCGAGGCCCGCCCGGTAGCCGCGGGCCACCAGCAGGGCGTACAGCAGGAAGATCGCGGTGAGTCCGGCCAGGCCGAGCTCCTCGCCCGCGGTCGCGAGGATGAAGTCGGACTTGGCGGCGAAGCCGATGAGGATGGAGTGGCCGAGTCCGAGGCCGGTTCCGAGCATGCCGCCCGCCGCGAACGCGAAGAGGGACTGGGCGAGCTGGCTCGGCCCCTGACCGGCATTGATCGTCGCGAACGGGTCCAGCCAGTCCTCGACCCGGCTGTGCACATGGGGTTCGAACGAGCCGACGACGAAGGCGCCCGCAGCGGCGAGCAGCAGCCCGACCGCGATCCAGCCGGTCCGGCCGGTGGCCACGTACAGGAGGATCACGAAGAGGCCGAAGAAGAGCAGCGAGGTGCCGAGGTCCCGTTCGAGGACGAGGACACCGACGCTGATCAGCCAGATCGCCACGATGGGTCCCAGAACCCGGCCGGTGGGGAACTGGAGCTTCCAGATCCTGCGGCCGGTGTACGCGAGCGCGTTGTGGTTCGCCGCGAGGTACGCGGCGAAGAAGACGGCGAGCAGGATCTTGGCGAACTCGCCCGGCTGGAAGGACAGTCCGCCGACCCTGATCCAGATCTTGGCCCCGTTCACCGCCGGGAAGAAGATCGGCACGATCATCAGAACCAGCGCGGCGGCGACCGAGAGGTACGCGTAACGCTGGAGCACCCGGTGGTCGCGCAGCAGGACGACGACGGCGATGAAGAACGCGACCCCGAGGGTGGACCAGACGAGCTGCGTGGTCGCCGCCTGGTCCCTCGGGGTCTCCAGATCGAGCCGGTAGATCAGCACCAGGCCCAGCCCGTTGAGGAGGACGGCGATGGGCAGCAGGAGCGGATCGGCGTACGGGGCGCGGAAGCGGACCGCGAGGTGGGCGAGCAGGGCGAGGAGGCCGAGGCCGGCACCGTACCCGGCGACGTCCGGGGGTACGGCGTTGCTCCTGGCGAGGCCGACGGCCGCGTAGCCGTAGACGGAGATGAGCACGGCCCCGATCAGGAGCGAGAGCTCGACCCCGCGCCGCTTGGGCAGGCGTAGCTCGGGAGGGCGCGCGTCCGCCGTCGTTGCGGTCATGCCCCGCAACGTAGCAAGACGCAGGTGTTATTTCCCTTATGTCGGCTTCGTGGCACTCGTCCTTAGCTCTGGTACGGGTTCTGGCCGGGAGGCGCGTAGCCCGGCTGCTGCTGCGCGGTGCCGTGCTGCAGGCCGTCCTGCCCCGCGCCGTGCTGCGCGAGCAGCTGGTCGGCCTGCTCCTTCGGTATCTGGCGCTCGCCGCCGCAGAAGGTGCACTGCGTCGCGTACTTCGTCGAGAACGGGAACAGCGGCACGAAGAACAGCGTGAACTTCGTGACCCGCTTGCGCAGCGTGTGTGCGGCGGGATTGCCGCACCAGCCGCACACCATCGTGAGAATGGCCAGCTGGTAGAGGTAGCCCCGCGTGCCGAAAATGATCATGATGTCGTTCCTTCTCCCGTGTTCCCCAGAAGGGCCCGCCGGCACAGCGCCAGCAGTTTCTCGTCCTCATAAGTGTCGTGACTGCCGTATCCGCCGTCCATCGCGTTGTGGCGGCGTACGGAGAGGAGTTCGGCACGCAGCACCTGCGCCGCGTCCGGCCCCGCCCCCGCCACACCCATCCGGGCCAGGCATTCAGCCACCCGGACCCTGACGTGACGGTTCTTCTCCCATGCTGCCAGGAGTACCGGCACCGACTCACCGGTCCGCCCCGTGACCTCCCACAGGGCGATCGCGGCGTCGACCCGGAGCCACAGCTCGTCGTGCGTCAGCAGGGCGCGCAGCCGGGGCGCGGCCACCGCCGCGAGCCTCCCCAGCCCGCCCAGCGCGCTCGCCGCAGCCCGGCAGTCGTGCACCTGGTCCGCTCCGAGACCCTCGATCAGCACCGGAAGCACCGCGCCGGCGTCCCCGTCGACCGCCCAGAGGGCCTCCGCCGCCTCCGTCGCCGCCGCGGTACCCGGACGCCTGATCAGCATCCGCAGCTCCGGTACGGCACACCCAGCCGCGGGCCCGAACGAGCTCAGCGCCCGCAGCGCCGCCGTACGCAGCCACTCGCCCCGGTACTCGGGTGCCCCCCGCAGCACCCGCAGCACCTCCGGCGCGGCCTCGCCCGCCCGCAGCGCCGTCAGCCCGCCGAGCAGCGGACTCGCCCGGTCGTACGCGCCCTCGTCCAGGCCGACCTCGCCGAGCCTGCGTCTGAGCACCCCGGCGAGCGGGGCCGCGGTGTCACCCAGGTATCCGATCGCGAACCCCACGTCGTGCGGCACCTCCGGCCGCTCCAGGGCAGCCGCCAGTGCGGGCAGCACCCGGGCGTCGCCCAGCCTGGCCAGCGCCTTCACCGCGGAACCCAGTCCGGGCGGCCCGCTCGCCCACTCCTTCACCCAGCCGCCGGGATCCCCGGCCACCCGCTCCGCCAGGGCGTCGGCGGCGGGCGCGGCCAGACAGAACAGCTCCTCCAGCACGTGCGAGGCCGCCTCGGCGAGCCGCGGCTCCGGATCGGCCAGCTGAACGCCGACGAGCCGGACCAGCCCCTCGTACGAACCGCGCCAGGCCCTGATCAGCCCGCTGCTCATCCGTACGGCATCGATCCGCTGCCACGGATCGGGGCTGCACAGCTGGTCGGTCAGCAACGCCGTACGGTCCTCGACGCGGTCGTCGAGGCCGACATGCAGCGTCCGCAGCAGATCGGCGGCCCAAGGGGCGCTGCGCCCCGCCGACTCCTCCGCGGACAGGGCCCGCAGCTGTCCCAGGAGCGTCGGCGCCGAGGTCCGCTCCAGTGACGCGGTGTCACCGCCCACGGCCTCCACAGGGTGCGGATCCGGCCGTCCGGGCCGCGAGCGCAGTTCCCGCAGGAGTCCGGACACCACCCGTACGACATCGCCGGGCAGCGCGTCCGGAGCGCACCGGGCCAGCTGCGCGAGGGCGGCGAGCCGCAGCCCCGGCGCGTACGCCTCCGCGGCGAGCCTGCTCAGCCAGTCCGCCGCCTGCCCGGCCAGCGGGCGGTGGCGCAGGGCGACCCGCCCGGCGGCCTCGACGAGGGCGAGCCGCACCTCGTCGTCGGACTCCACCGGCAGGCGCTCCCGCAGCAGCGCCAGCACCTTGACGGGATGGCTGTGCAGGGTGGCGAGCGCGAGCGGGGCGGCGAGCCGCACCCCCGGGTCCTCGTCGGCTATCAGCTCGAAGAACACCCCCGCTCCGGCGGTGACGGCGGCCGCCGCCATCGCGTAGTTCGCCGCCCCCTCCATCTCGTCCTCGTCCAGATCGTCCTCGTCGTCCTCGTCCAGATCGATGCCGCCGATGCTGGTGAGGAGTTCCACGACGCAGCCCCGGTCCTGGATGCCGGGATCCGCGACCAGTTCGAAGAGGAACGGAATGCAGGCGAGCGTGCACGCGTACACGTCGCCCTGGTGGTGAACCGCGCCGTACATCCCGTCGAGCGCGCTCTCGCGCTCCGCCGGATCGGCGGACGCGAGTCCTTGCAGGAGCCCCGGCACGTCGTCGGCCGGCCCGTAGGCATGCTCCATCGAGGCCCAGTCGACCTCGTCGATCCCCGCGAACACGCCATTCCCTCCCCGTGTCTTGCTCTGCACCCCGAATCCGGCGGACACCGTGTTCAGGAAGCATCTCTGCGCAGAGTGTGCACCACTGCCAGGACAATCCACCCTCCACTTGTGGCCTTTCCTCGCCAGGTGGCGTGGCGGCTGTGGAGGGGCTGTGCCCCGCCTGTCCGCCGGTCGTCCGCTTCAGCCGCCGGGGAGCGGGCGCGCCTGGCCGGGATCGGTCAGCGGGGCGAGCAGATCCCCGTGCCGGTCGAGCCGTGCGGCCATGTCCCCGGCGAGGAAGACCAGCTCGGCGGGGGCCGCGCACGCCTCGATCTCGTCCCAGGTGACGGGTGCGGAGACGGTCGGGCTGTCCTTCGCGCGCAGGGTGTAGGGGGCTGCGGTCGTCTTGGCCGCGGCGTTCTGGCTGAAATCGACGAAGACCTTCCCCGGGCGCAGGGCACGGGTCATCCGGTGCACGGCCAGTTCGGGCAGTTCGCTCCGGGCCTCGACGGCCAGCGCCTTCGCGTAGGCCGTCACTTCTTCACTGGGAGTGGGCTCCAGGGGGACGAGCAGATGCAGCCCCTTGGAGCCCGAGGTCTTCCCGTACGCGGACAGCCCGTCGGCCGCCAGCCGCTCCCGCAGCCAGAGCGCCACCGTGCAGCATTCGACGATGCTCGCGGGCGCCCCCGGATCCAGGTCGAACACCATCCGGTCGGCGACCCCGGGCGTGTCCCGGCACCACTGGTGCGTATGGAACTCCACCACCAGGTTCGCGGCCCACATCAGCGAGGGCAGGTCCTGCACGAGGATCTGCCGGGCGTCCGGGTCGTCGCTGCGGGGCACCCGGGCCGTGCCTACCCAGTCGGGTGTACCGGGGGGCGGATTCTTGGTGAAGAAGCGCAGTCCCGCCGGGCCGTCCGGGTACCTGAGGAAGGACAGCGGCCGGTCGCGCACATGGGCGATCAGGACGTCCGCCGCCGTGGCCGCGTAGTAGTGCAGCACCTCGCCCTTGGTGGTGCCGGTGGCCGGGTACAGCACCTTGTCGAGATTGCTGAGCGCCAGGCGCCGCCCCTCCACCTCCGTGATCGGCGTCATACGATAAGAATCACACGAAATCGTACCGATGAGGGCTTTGCGGGCGTTAGGGGTGAACGGTGAGGTCCATCTGGAACGGCGCCATCTCCTTCGGGCTGGTCAGCATCCCGGTCAAGCTGATGAACGCCACGGAGAACCATTCGATCTCCTTCCGGCAGATCCACCTCGCCGACGGTGGCCGGATCCGGTACCACAAGGTCTGCGAACTGGACGAGCATGAGGTGACCGGCGCCGAGACCGGCAAGGCGTTCGAGGACGCCGACGGCACCGTGATCCCCGTGACCGACGAGGATCTCGCCTCGCTCCCGCTGCCCACCGCGAAGACGATCGAGATCGAGGGCTTCGTACCCGCCTCCGCGATCGACCCGCTCCAGCTCGACTCGGCGTACTACCTCTCCGCCAACGGGGGCCCCGCGGCCAAGCCGTACGCGCTGCTGCGCGAGGCCCTGAAGCGGAGCGAGAAGGTCGCCGTCGCGAAGTTCGCGCTGCGCGGCCGCGAACGGCTCGGCATGCTGCGCGTGGTCGACGACGTGATCGCGATGCACGGCCTGCTCTGGCCGGACGAGATCCGCACCCCCGAAGGCATCGCTCCGGACGCGGGCATCAAGGTCCGCGATGCCGAACTCGACCTGGCGGACACCCTGATGAACACCCTCGGCGAAGCCGACCTGGACACGCTCCACGACGACTACCGCGAGGCGGTGGAGGAGCTCGTCGCGGCGAAGGCCGCCGGGGAGACCGTGGAGACGGTGGAGGAGGAGGGCGGCGGGGGCCAGGTCATCGACCTCATGGCGGCGCTGGAGAGCAGTGTGCGGGCGGCGAAGGAGTCCCACGGCGGGGACGGGGACGAGGTGGCGGACGTCCACCCCATCAAGGGCCGGAAGAAGACGGGAGCGAAGACCGCCACCGGCGCGAGCGGCGCAGCGAAGAAGACCGCTTCCGGGAAGCCGGCAGCGAAGAGGACCACGGCGAAGAAGACCGCAGCGGAGAAGACCACGCCGAAGAAGGCGACGGCGAAGAAGACTTCGGCGAAGAGGACCACGGCGAAGAAGACGTCCGCGTCGAAGACCGCAGCGAAGAAGACGACGCCGAAGACCACGGGGAAGGCGGCCGGAAAGCGTGCCGCACCGAGCCGGCCCCGCTCCACGGCCTGAAGGGCGGCGCGGCCCCCGCGGCGCACCGCCGGAGCCGCGCGGCGCGGTCCTCCACCGGTGGACGCCGTGGGGGACCGCCCGGCCGGCCCGTCAGCCGGCCGGGACGGCCGCGTCGAGGGCCGGCAGGTAGGCCTTCTCGTGCCCCTCCGCCGTGGGGTGCACGTTCGAGTCGCTGATCCACGGGTCGCTCGTGCAGATCTCGTGGCCCGCGAACGCCGGGCGGCCGTCCGCGAAGGCGAAACCGGCCGCGGCGGCGCGGCCCGCGATCGTCGCGTTCAGGAGATCGGAACCCTCGTTCACCGCGGTGCGCTTGGACGAACTGAGACCGCCGAGGCAGAGCCCGCCCTCCTTGTAGAGGTGGGGGTAGCCCACGACGACGACACGGGCGCCGGGTGCCCGGTCGCGCACCGTCGCGTACAACTGGTCGAGCTCGCCCGGAAGTTCGTCGCGGACGTACTTCGCCGCCGTGTCCAGGGCCCGCTCGCAGGCCGAGAGCGTGGAGTACTTGCAGCTGAGCATCGTCGAGGCGAAGCCGGAGTCGTTGCCGCCGATGCTGAGACTGACCAGGGTCGTACCCGAGCCCAGGTGCCGTACCTGGTCGGCGAGTACATCGGGGATCTTCGCCCCGCCGCAGGCGGCGAAGGTGAAGGAGGCAGGGGCGTTGGCGTCCGCCCAGAGCTGCGGATAGGCGTTCCTGCTCCGGGTACAGGCCGTGTCCGAGTAGTCGCCCGCACCGGTACCGGAGGCGTACGAGTCGCCGAGGGCCACGTACTGCCCGGCCGCCGCGGTGGTGGACGGGGACGTGGCCGCGGACACGGGTACCGAGATGCCCGCCAGCCCGAGGGCCAGCATGGTTGCGGTGAGCACGCGGGGGATGCGCATGGGGGTTCCTCCGGGGGAGCGGACGGGGGCGGGTGCCGTTGCACACCATCGCGCCGCCCGCTCTCCCGGCACATCGGTGAAATCGCCGACCGTGTCCGACAAGCACCCGCCGCGGACGTCCGGGCAGTAAAGTGCGGAACGCCGCGACTGGCGCGCACCCGGCAGGGTGCTCCGTGGAAACGACCACGAGGGAGCGGCACTCCCCGGGCCTGCCCGGGGCGTCATCGCCGGAGGGCCGTCCGCCTGGGCATCCGGGTCCATGTCGCAGCAGTGCGACCGACCCGGGAGGACCCCGTGGCCGTACAGCCGTCCGATGACCGCCGACCCGCCCTGACCGCAGCCGATCCGGAACTCGCCGCCCTGGTGAGCGCCGAGGAGCGGCTCCAGGCGGACACCCTGCGCCTGATCCCCAGCGAGAACTACGTGTCCGCCGCCGTCCTGGAGGCGACCGGCACCGTCCTGCAGAACAAGTACTCCGAGGGCTACCCCGGCAAGCGCTACTACGAGGGCCAGCAGGTCATCGACCAGGTGGAGACGCTGGCCGTCGAGCGGGCCAAGGCGCTGTTCGGGATGGACCACGCCAATGTGCAGCCGTACTCCGGCTCGCCCGCCAACCTCGCCGCCTACCTGGCCTTCCTCGAACCGGGCGACACCGTCCTCGGGATGTCGCTGCCGATGGGCGGACACCTCACGCACGGCTGGGGTGTCTCCGCGACCGGCACGTGGTTCCGGGGCGTGCAGTACGGGGTGCGCCGGGACACCGGGCGCATCGACCTGGACGAGGTGCGTGACCTGGCCCGCGCCGAGCGGCCCAAGCTGATCTTCTGCGGCGGCACCGCGGTGCCCCGGGTGATCGACTTCGCCGGGTTCGCCGACATCGCCCGCGAGGTGGGGGCGGTGCTGGTCGCCGATGTCGCCCACATCGCCGGGCTGATCGCCGGGGGCGCGCACCCCTCGCCCGCTCCGTACGCGGACGTCGTGTCCACCACCACGCACAAGACCCTGCGCGGGCCGCGCGGAGCGATGCTGCTGTCCAGGGCCGAGCACGCCCGCGCCGTCGACCGTGCGGTCTTCCCCGGTCTCCAGGGCGGTCCGCACAACCAGACCACCGCGGCGATCGCGGTCGCGCTGAAGGAGGCGGCCGGGGAGGAGTTCCGTACGTACGCCCATCAGGTCGTCGCCAACGCCCGGACGCTGGGGGAGGAGCTGGCCGCGCGCGGCTTCGACCTGGTGTCCGGCGGTACGGACAACCATCTGCTGCTGGTCGACCTCACGGGCAAGGACGTACCGGGCAAGGTCGCGGCCAAGGCCCTGGACCGGGCCGGGATCGTCGTCAACTACAACACGGTGCCCTACGACCCCCGTAAGCCCTTCGACCCGTCCGGCATCCGCATCGGTACGCCGGCGCTGACGTCCCGGGGCATCCCGGAGTCCGAGATGCGGGCCGTCGCCCAGTGGATCGACCTCGTGGTCGAGGCGGCCCGCACCGGTGACGAGGCCACCGTGTCCAAGGTGCGCGGCGAGGTGAAGGCCCTGATGGACGCCTGGCCGGCGCCCGGTCTGCCGCCCCGCTGAGAGGCGCCCCCGGTCACCCGGGAGGGCGCGGGGCGGCCCGGACCGCCGGGGACTCGACTCCGCGCGCCCGCTCTGCGCCCTGCCCGTTCGTCGAACTGCCGTACAGGCTGGGGGAGTCGGGTGGCGCAAGCGTGAACGCGAGGGGGCACGAATGCAGGATCTGAAGGTCACGTCATGGCAGCTCTTCGGGCACGACCGGCTCTATGTGAACCTGCCGGACGGCACGGCGATCGGATGGGCGGATCTGGCCAGCGGCACGATCACGGTCCTGCACCCGCGCTACCGCGACGCCGTGACCGACGCGCTCGCGCGACAGGTCCCGGACATGCCCGCGCTCTGCGAGGCGCCGCGGCCAGGGCCGCCACCGGCCCCGCGGATCCCGCCGCTCCGGCGGATGCGGAAGCCCGACGCTCCCCGCCCGGCCCCGCCGGACGGGGAGTCGGGCTGGGAATCGGGTTGGGAGCCCGACGAAAGGCGGGACGGCGCACGCGTGCCGGAGCAGGGGCGGGCCCGGGAGACCGCGCCCGCCCCCGAGCAGCAGGTACCGGCGGGGCAGCCCGAGCCGCAGGGACCGGGACGGAAGCCCGAGGCGCAGGTACCGGCGGGGCAGTCCGAGCCGCAGGGACCGGGACGGAAGCCCGAGGCGCAGGTACCGGCGGGGCAGTCCGAGCCGCAAGGACGGGCGGGGCAGTCCGAGCGGCGGGTACCGGCCGGGCAGCCCGAGCCGCAGGTGCCTGGGCGGCGGCCTGTGCTGCCCGCGCTCACCGCCGTGAACGACCTGGCGACCCGGCGGCCCGGTGCCGCGCTCCGGTCGCAGCTCGCCGAGAACGGCCCCGGACTGCTCGTACGGGCCACCACCGGGGCGCTGCGGCGGAGCAAGGAGGCGGATCCGCGCCGGGGCGCCCTCGCCGGGGAGCGGCGGGTCGGGGCCGAGCTGAGGCGGCTGACCCGGCACGGCTGGCGGGTCCTGCACTCGCTGCCCCTGCCGGGCGGTGCGGAGATCGGGCATCTGCTGATCGGTCCCGGAGGGGTGTTCGCCGTGCGCACCGAGCACCGGCCGGGTGCCTCGGTGCGGATCGGGGACGGGACGCTGCGGATCGATGAAGGCGCCCCGCAGACGTACGTACTCGAACCCGGTCCAGGGACCCGGCACGCCCGGACGGTGCTGGAGACGCACTGCGCCTTCGCCGTGCCGGTCCAGTCCGTGCTGGTGTTCGTCGGAGTCGCCGCCCTCGATGTGCTCGCCACTCCGCCGGACGTCCGCGTCTGCCGGGACCGCCACCTGTCCGCCCTCGCTCCGTTGAAGGACGTCCTCACCCCCACCCAGGTCGAAAGGGTCTACGACGTCGCCCGGAACCGGGACGCCTGGCCGGACGAGTGAGCCCGGAACGCGGCCGGTAGATTCCTCGGGAGCCGCCGAGGGAGAAGACACCGTGAGACTTCGCTGTGCCGTGCTGGACGACTTCCAGTCCGTCGCCACCACCGCCGCGGACTGGTCGCCCGTCGCCGACGACGTCGATGTCGTCGGCTTCGCCGAGCACTTCGACACCGAGGACGAACTGGCCCACGCACTCGCCGGTTTCGACATCGTCGTCACCCTGCGCGAGCGCGTGCCCTTCCCCGCCTCACTGATCGAACGGCTGCCCCGGCTGCGGCTGCTCGTCGCGTCCGGCATGCGCAACTCCGTCATCGACTACGCCGCCGCCGAACGGCACGGGGTCACCGTCTGCGGCACCGCGAGCACCACCACCCCGCCCGTCGAGCTCACCTGGGCACTCCTGCTCGGCCTGGCGCGCGGAATCGTGCCCGAGGCCAACGCCCTGCGCGACGGGGGCCCCTGGCAGTCGACCGTCGGGGCGGATCTGCACGGGCGCAGGCTGGGGCTCCTCGGACTGGGGAAGATCGGCAGCAGGGTCGCCCGGGTCGGCCTCGCCTTCGGCATGGACGTAGCGGCCTGGAGCCGCAATCTGACGGCGGAACGGGCGGCGGATGCAGGTGTCGTGCTCGCCGCGTCCAAGGAAGAGCTCCTGGAGACCAGCGACTTCGTCTCCGTGCACCTGGTGCTGAGCGAGCGCACCCGCGGACTGCTCGGGGCGAAGGAGCTCGGCCTGATGCGGCCCGGCAGCTATCTGATCAACACCTCGCGGGCGGCGATCGTCGATCAGGACGCGCTGCTCGACGTGCTGCACAAGGGGACCATCGCGGGAGCCGGAGTCGACGTGTTCGACGTCGAGCCGCTTCCGGCGGGGCACCCGATGCGTACCGCCCCGCGCCTGCTGGCGACTCCGCACCTGGGCTACGTGTCCCAAGCCAACTACGCGACGTACTACACGCATGCGGTCGAGGACATCCGCGCGTTCCTGGACGGGGAGCCGCTCCGCCTGCTCGGTTGACGCCGCGGGCCGTCCCGGAGCGGGGAGCGAGTCCGTCTCCAGCGGCGCTGCAGCCGCGCCCGGCAGCCTGGTGGTGACGGCGCAGCCATGAGGGCGGCCGTCGCGAAGGGAGTTGCCATGTCTCAGCCCGTCGGGACCCTCCGCCAGCAGGTCACGGGTGACCTGTACGCCGAGGTGCAGACCTTCTACGCCCAGCAGATGCGACGGGTCGACGCCCTCGACATCGAGGGCTTCGCCGACACGTTCACGGACGACGGCGAGGTCGTGCACGCGGGTGGCCAGCGGCAGAGCGGCCGGGTGGAGATGATCGCCGGGATGCGGGCCAACCTGCCCCGCTACCAGGACATCGCCGTGCGGCACTGGTTCGGTCATCTGCTCATCGAGGCCGACCCGGCGGACGAGGACACGCTGCGCGTCTCGTACTACACGCTGGTCACCCAGACCGATCGTGAAGGCAAGGTCTCCTTCCAGCCGACCTTCACCGTGGACGACGTGCTGGTCCGCCGCGACGGCCGCCTGCTGACCCGCTCCCGTGTCATCCACCGCGACAGCCCGGTCGCTCCGGCCGCCTCCTGAACACGGTGTCCGGCGCATGGACGAGGGGCCCAACGCGTTGGGCCCCTCGTCCATGCGCCGGACGCGGGTGACGGAGATAAGAAGAGCGTCGGGGAGGGAACGAAGGGACGCCACGG